>URXS01000197.1 GCA_900551885.1 uncultured Oscillibacter sp. | reverse complement strand
GGCCCCATCGGCGCGGCGGTGTTTCTGTCCCTGGATCTGCCACCGGTAGCCTATATCGCCAGTGAGGCGGCCACCGCCACCGCCATGCACATTCTGAAAATTGCCGTATACAGCAAGCTGGCAGCCGTGGACCGGCAGGCACTGCTGATCGGACTGGCCATGGGCGGCTGTATGGTGCTGGGCACTTACACGGCCCGGCACTTCATTCGGAACATGGAAAAAGGCCGGTTCCGGCGGTACGTGGCGATCCTGCTGTGTGCCGTGGGCGTCTATATGATGGTGACCGGCGGCAATTGAACCGCTGCAAAACAGCAGACCCTGCCACGCCTGGCAGGGTCTGCTGCTTTTATCCTGCCGCACCATCAATCCCGGCGCAGGAAATACCCCACGAACACCACGCCCAGCAGAGCCACGATGCCCATATACACATACAGCAAAAACAGCTCCGCCGTTCCCTTGCCACCGCCCCAGTTGTCCTCCACGGCCTCATCCCGGTACTGTTCCGTCACGTCCCTGCCCTCCTGGTCCAGCAATTCCACCTGGACGGACACCACACGGGCCGAGGTCTCCGCCGGAATCCCCAGTTCCTCCTTCAGCTCCGCTTCCTCCAGAAGCCACAGGAAATCAGGCTCCGTGACCGCATAGGTCTTTTCGTAAGGGCGCAGGGCTTCCGCACCGTCCAGCACCATGGAGTAGATTACACGGACACCGTAGATCTCCCGGCAGCCGTCCCCCATCAGCGCGTAGAGCACGCTTCCGTCACGCTTCGTGATTTCCGCCCCCAGAACGCCGGCGGTATAGGGAAAGGGGTCCTCCGTGGCGCTGATGAGCCGGTATTTCCCGTTCCACCCTCTGTCCAGGCGGATGACACCGTGGACTCGGTCGGCATTGTCTGCGGCATAGGCCACATACAGCGAGCCGTCCCGCTCTTCGGTGGCAATGACCCGCAGAGGCGTCCCGACCTCGATGCGGTGGGAGATCGTGCTTCCTGCGGGAGACGGGATATAGTCCTCCACCGCAGCCAGCCAGCCGGCCTCCGTGTTGGGGTAGTGGAACTCCCGGTCATACAACCACCACATACACCACAGGGCCACCAGGACCGAGAGCAGGGCGGCCAGCAGCCGGGTGCGTTTGACCCGCCGCAGGAATCGCAGTGCCCGCTGTGGCGCTTTCTGCAGGGGAATACCCGCCCGCATATGGGCTTCCACTTCCCGGCAGGCGGCACAGCCCGCCAGGTGGCATCGTACCTGCTCCGCCGTCTCCGGCTCCGTCAGTTCCTCCACATAGGCGGGCAGCAGATCCCGCACCACGCAGCAGTCCAGTTTATTGCCCTCCATGGTGTTCACCTCCCATATTCCGCGCCAGTTCTTCCTTGCCCCGGTAAAAGCGCACCCGGGCCCACACCTCGCTGCGGCCCAAAAGTCCCCCGATCTCCCGGAAGGAGAACTCGCCTGCCAGACGCAGGTAAATGACCTCCCGGGTTTCTGGGTCCAACTGTTGGATCGCCCGGTACAGGGCCAGCCGCTCCTCCCGGGTCTCCAGCTCCGCTGCCGGATCGTCCGGCGCAGCCAGCCGGGACAGCGCCTCCTCTTCCAGAGGCGCCGCCCGCTGGCGTCGCCGACACTCGGCGAACCACAGCCGCTTGGCGATGGCACACAGCCAAACCTGGGGCGTGCAGTCGCCCCGGAAGCTATCTAGTCCCCGCAGTGCCTGGCAAAAGGTCTCCTGGGTCAATTCCTCCGCCAGATCTGCCTCTCCGCACAGGGAAAACAAATATCGGTACACACGCTTCGCGTGTTGTTCGTAGAGATCCTCTCCCCGATGGGCCATGTGCCGGCACCTCCCCTCTCCGTTCTGACAGTTAGTTGGATAAGTGGCCTGTTCGTTACAAATTTCCCCGCTTTTTTTGAAAACAAAAAATGACGTAGGAAAAAAGCAGGCCATCCGGCTTGGATGGCCTGCTTTTACACAGTTGTAAAGGGCTCTTACTTGGCAGCCTTAGCGGCCTTGATGGCCTCGATCAGCATGGGAGTGACCTTGAACA
>URXS01000196.1 GCA_900551885.1 uncultured Oscillibacter sp. | reverse complement strand
CCAGCAGCACGCGGCTGCCGCCGACCCGGCGCACCAGTGCGCCGGTGTTTTGCTCCTCTCCGTCACCGAAGTCGAAGAGAGTAGGGGCGTAGAAAGTAAAATTATCCATAGATCATATTCCTTTCCGTCACATTTTTGAAACCGGGCAGTCCCGCTTGGACAGGAGTACGTCGAAGGCCAGCAGGGCCAGAGCCAGAAGCAGCAGGGCCACGCCGCCCAGCAGAACGGGGCCCGGCCAGTTGAACCACAGCGCCGTGCCGAAGCGGCCCCAGTCCGTGTACCACTCGGAGGTGGTCGCCGACCAGAAGATGGCACCCAACGTTCCCAGCAGGGTCAGAACCGCGCCGGCGGCGCCCAGACCCAGGTAGATGTACCGGAGCCACCGCCGCCACAGGGGCAGGGGCGGACGGGAGCATGCGGTTTCCGGCGCCTTGTCCAGCAGCAGATCGTCGGCGGAGACGCCGAAGATGCGGCACAATTGGAGAATTTTTTCCGTATCGGGGAGGGACTCGTTGGTTTCCCAGCGGCTGACCGCCTGCCGGGAGACGCCCAACTGACCGGCCAGGGCCTCCTGGGAGAGGCCGGCGCTCCGGCGCCGGAGCGCGATTTTTTCACCAATGGTCATGGGGACAACTCCTTTCCGTGATACCATCAGGATATCACAGATCCGCCGGGAAGTCTGCCCCGGCAGCCGGGCATCTGCGCAATCTCCGCTTGCGGACTGCCCACCAGGGCCGGTCCCCGCCGGTCAATACCCCCGGCTCCGGTCCACCAGACCCGCCAGCGGCCGGCCGGCGGCATAGTTGCGCAGGTCTGCGCAGAACAGCTCCACGTTTTTGTCGCAGGTGTAGCCCAGGGTCATGTTGCCGGAGACGTGGGGGGTGAGAATGATGTTCCGGGCGTCCCACAGGGGATCGTCCTTGGGCAGAGGCTCCGGGTCCATCACGTCCAGGGCGGCACCGGCCAGCTTTCCGCTGTTCAGGGCCTCGATCAGCGGTTTCTGCTCGATGGCGGTGCCCCGGCCCACATTGATCACGTAGGCGTCGGCGGGCAGCAGGGCGATCCGCTCCCGGTTGAGGATATGGAAGGTCTCCGGCGTACTGGGCAGTCCCATGATCAGGATTCTGGTCTGGGGCAGGACCGTGTCCAGATCGGAGATGGGCCGCACCTGGTCGAAGGCCGGATGAGGCTTTCCACTGCGGCTGAGGCCCAGGATCCGGGCGGCACCCATGCCCCGCAGCCGCTCCGCCACATTGACGCCGATGTTGCCGGTACCCAGGATGGTGAATTCATTGTCCCGGATGGAGCGGACCGCCAGTTGGTTGGACCAGCCGTGGTTCCGGACGATCTCGATGTACTCCGGCATCCGCCGCAGCAGCATCAGCGTCACCATGACCACATGCTCGGCGATGGTGACGCCGTAGACGTTGGAGTTGGTCATGAGGCAGTCGGGGTTGGCAAAGAGCGTGGGGTCCTTGCAGTAGGGGTCCACCCCGGCGAAGGAGCAGCAGTACCATTTCAAAGAGGCGGGGGCAGTGCGCAGCAGCTCCGGGGAGTGGGCGTAGAGCACCTCGCAGTCCTGGAGGCAGGCCTTGGCCTCCTCAAACTGGTCCAGGGTGAAGATGTGAGGGACAAAGCCCGTGTCCGTGGCGGCCTGGCGGATCTGCTCCTTGTGGGCCTCGGTGAGGAATTCCAGATAGACACAGAGATGACGGCTCATATATGTTCAGACTCCTTTTTATAAAAGTTGTATACCTGTTCGGCACAGCGCATCCCGTCCGCCGCGGCGGAAAGGATGCCGCCGGCGTAGCCGGCGCCCTCCCCGCAGGGGTACAGCCCCCGGAGGGAGGATTGATACGTCTCGTCCCGGACGATCCGGACCGGGGAGGAGGACCGGCTCTCCACCGCCGTCAGCACGGCGTCGGGGTCGTCGTAGCCCCGGAGTTTCCTGCCCAGAATCGGCAGGGCCTCCGCCATGGCCTCCGCCACGAAGGACGGCAGGCAGTCCCAGAGATTGCACCAGGTCACGCCGGGGCGGTAGCTGGGCTTTACCCGGCCGGGGCCAATGGAGGGCCGGCGGGCCAGAAAGTCCTCCACCCGCTGGGCCGGGGCCCGGAAGCCGCCGCCTCCCAGGGTAAAG
>URXS01000195.1 GCA_900551885.1 uncultured Oscillibacter sp. | reverse complement strand
TGGCAGGGACGGCATCGGCGGCGCCACCGGCTCCTCCAAGAGCCACAACCTGTCCTCCCTGGTCACCATGGCCGCCGAGGTGCAGAAGGCCGTGAGCTACGGCCTCATGAACGGCTACAGCGCCACCACCTTCGGCTATTCCGACCCCATGACCCGGGCCCAGTTCGTCACGGTGCTGGACCGGATGCTGCTGCCCCAGGGCGGGGACGAGACACTGATGGGCCACATCACGCCGGCCATGCAGGTGGACTACGAGACCGTCAGGGCCTACTACGACTCCATCGACGCCGCGGCGGAGCACGACTGGGTGGACACCGACGAGCCCTTCCGGCCCTCGGACCCCATCACCCGGGGGGAGATGGCAGAGATCCTGGTGCGGGCCCTGGGACTGAAGGGCGCCGCTACGCTGGCGGGGAAGTACGCCAGCCTGCCCTTCACCGACGTGACAGAGGGGAAGGGGTACATCTCCGTGGCCTATGACATCGGCATGACCAAGGGCACCTCCGCCACCACCTTCGGCCCCAACCAGACCGCGACCCGCTCCCAGGCCGCCGCCATGCTGGTGCGGATCTATGAGAAGCGGCGGCAGTCCACCGGCTTCCTCCACGGCTTCTACGCCCTGTCCTCCTACAGCCAGATTGGCCTGATGAGCTCCATGGACGCCGTCAGCGTGGGCTGGAGCCGCATGACCTGGGACGGCACCACGGCGCTGCTGGCCACCACCAGCGCCGACGGCAACGAGTACGCCATCCCCAGCGGCTACGACGAGGTGGTGGCCCAGGCGGAGAACAACGACGTGAAGCTCCACCTGACCGTCTTCATGGACGGCCAGGACCTGAAGGACATGCTGGCCTCTGAGACCGGCCGGACCCAGGCGGTGGAGCAGATCGTAAATGAGCTGACCGTCTCCTACAAGACCATCGGGAAAAATCCCTACGACGGCGTCACCATCGACTTTGAGGGCCTGCGCAGCGCCAGTATCGTGACCTTCGACCAGTTCCTGACGGAGCTGGCCAGCCGGGTCCACTATCTGGGCAAGGACCTGTATGTCTGCGTGCCGCCGGTGCTGACCACCGGCAGCTACTACGACGGCTACAACATCGCCCGGATCACCGCCCTGTCCGACAAGGTGATCCTGATGACCTACGACTACGAGGACCGGACTATGGCCCAGGGGGCCAGCGCCCTGACGTCCGCCCCCACGTCTCCCATGGACCAGGTGTACTGGTCGGTGAAGACGGCGGTGGAGCAGGTGAGCGCCGCCAGTCAGGACGTGGGCAAGCTGGTGCTGGGCTTCTCCTGCAAGAACGTGGCCTGGAAGGTCAACAGCGCCGCGGACCTGACCCTGGCCGCCTCTGCCCCCTTCTACGTGTCCAACGACACGCTGAACCAGCGGCTGGCCCAGAGCGGCACCACCAAGGGCTGGTCGGATACGTTCCAGTGCCCCTACGCCGTCTACACCACCGAGGACGGCAGCACCTACTTCGTCTGGTACGACAACGCCCGCAGCGTCCAGGCCCGGCTGGATATGGCCAAGCTCCTGGGCATCACCGGGGCCTCCGTGTGGCGGCTGGGCACCGTGCCCACGTACAGCGGCTGGAGCTGGATGGGGAACCTGGGCTGAAAAAACCTGGGAAAAATCCCGATTTGTCCGTGATTTTCTATTGAAATCCGACAGATCATGGGGTATAATATTTCGGCAGCGGTCCGTTGGCGTCCCGGACGGGGCGGACAACCGCCGCCGCGGAATCTCACATTTGGAGGAATCACCCCATGATCACCATTACCAAGGATACCATCATCGGTGATATTCTGGATATCGCCCCTCACACCGCCCCCATCTTCCTGTCCATCGGCATGCACTGCCTGGGCTGCCCCTCTTCCCGGGGTGAGACGGTGGAGGAGGCCTGCATGGTCCACGGCGTGGACGTGGACAAGCTGCTGGCCCTGGTGAACGAGGAGGCCAACAAGCCTCAGTAAATCCAACAAGGACTTGGGGACGCATACGGAGCGAACACTCCGTATGCGTCCCTGTGCCGGTTTGCGGAGGGTGTGAGGCTGTGGAAAAACATTTGGAGCTGTCCCCAAGGCTGGCGCTGCTGGCCGGCTGGGTCCCGCCGGGGTCCCGGCTGGCGGACGTGGGCACGGACCACGGCTTCCTGCCCATCTG
>URXS01000194.1 GCA_900551885.1 uncultured Oscillibacter sp. | reverse complement strand
TCCCGGTTCGTACGGCTGGCCTTTCTGCGGCAATACGCCCGCCCTGGCCGCACCGAGGCGGAGGGAGTGGCCCGGTTGTTCCGGCTGCTGCAGTCCGCTGCCTTTCCTCTGGGAGCGGTGCGGCTGGAGGAGGCGGAGGCCGCAGGCGCACCGTGGGAGTACACCATTTATACCGCAGTTGCCTGCGCCCGGTCCCGGCGCTTCTATTGGACTACCTATGAAAACCAGCGGGTGCGGTATGTGGAATTGCCCCGACTGGTGGAGCGGGGCATTCCGGCCCGGTTCCCCCTGGGGGAGGGCACGGATTTTCAGTGTCTGACAGACCTGTGACCAGTCCCCTTGCAATGAGCGGTCGTCCGGTGTAAAATCTCCTCATATAAAGTAAGTAGGGGGCGATTCCGTGAGGAGAAGAGGGCTGTGGTGGAAGCTTCCGGCGGCAGTGCTGGGGCTGGTGCTGGCGGCGGTGCTGGTCTACCTGGCCTATGCGCTTCTGACTTACTACCGGGTGGAGGACTGGCAGGACCTGACGGTCAACGGCCAGGGATGCGGACCGGCGGAGACGGGGCGGACCTATACGCTGTTGTCCTATAACATCGGCTTTGGCGCCTACAGCCCTGATTACAGCTTCTTCATGGACGGAGGAAAATTCTCCCGTGCCCTGTCGGCGGAGGATGCCCAGGCCAACGTGACCGGCGCTCTGGAGACAGCGGCGGCTCAGGATCCGGACTTTGTGTTCTTACAGGAGGTGGACGCCGATGCCACCCGCAGCTACCATCTGGATGAACAGGCTATGGCTGCTGAGGCACTGACAGGCAAGGCCTGGGTCAGTGCACAGAATTACGACTCCCCCTATCTTTTCTGGCCCCTGACCTGTCCCCACGGAGCCTCCCGCTCCGGTATCATGACCTTTTCGGACCGGACGGTTACCAGCTCTGTCCGCCGCAGTCTGCCGGTGGAAACGGGCCTGACCCGGTTCCTGGATCTGGACCGGTGCTATACCGTCACACGGGTGCCGGTGGAGGGCGGACGGGAGCTGTGCCTTTATAATGTGCATCTGTCGGCCTACACCTCCGACGGTACCATCGCCACGGAGCAGGTAAAGCTCCTGCTGGCGGATATGGAGGCGGAGTACGCCGCCGGCAACTACGCCGTCTGCGGCGGCGACTTCAACAAAGACCTGCTGGGAGACTCCGGGGCGGTGTTCGGCGTGGCCGGAGAGGGGCAGACCTGGGCCCAGCCCTTCCCGGAAGAGCTGTTGGGCGGCGGTATCCGTCTGGTGGTCCCCGATGAGGATGCCGGGAACCCGGTGCCCTCCTGCCGCAACGCCGACAGACCTTACCAGCCCGGTACCAGCTTTGTGCTGACGGTAGACGGTTTTCTGGTCTCGGACAATGTGGCTGTGGAATCGGCATCGGTGGTGGATACCGGTTTCGCCTGGTCGGACCACAATCCGGTGACGTTGACCTTCCGGTTGGAGGGGTAGGGGGAGTTCCTTCAAAAGTTTTGCGAAAATTGAAAATTGGTGTTGACATTTCTCAACCAGCTTGCTATACTAACAAATGTTCTGAACGCGGGAAATTGAGAAAACCGCCGGAACATATATGGGGGTATAGCTCAGCTGGGAGAGCGCTTGAATGGCATTCAAGAGGTCAGCGGTTCGATCCCGCTTATCTCCACCATAGGATGCGCTGGGTATTCTTAGATAACTTGTCTTGCTTTAAGGCAAGTTTTTTCTTTTGCCTATTCCCTGCCGGGAATGGGCTTTTGTTTTTATGCGGCGATTTCCACAATGTCCAGCCCCAGGCTGAACTGTGCAAAGTCAATGTTGAAATCAATGTGCAGCTTGTAGTCCCGATAGACCTCCACCCGACGGATCAGGCAGTTGACGATCATTTTCTTTGCCTCCAGGCTGGCCGTGTCGTAAAGATCTGCCCAGGAGATCACATTGTCGTACTGCTCCTCCAGGGAGTGCAGAACAGTTTGCCCTTCCTCATAGGCGGCCTGGGCGTCTTCAAATTGCTTTTGCAGTTCGGCGCATTTGGCCTCGGTCTCGGACACCATAGAGCCCAGCAGGTCTTTGGAAAAGGAGCTTTCTCCACGCAGGGCCTTGATGACTTCTGCTTTGAGCATATCCAGTTCATCGGCTGCCTTGGTGTAGTCGACCCGAATGGAGCGGAGCAGATTTTTTCGTTC
>URXS01000193.1 GCA_900551885.1 uncultured Oscillibacter sp. | reverse complement strand
GTGGAGGCGGCAGTGCCCTTCGGAGACCTGCCGGTGTATCAGGCCCGGGGGCTGGAGTCCCCCTGCCTGTGTGGGCTGGTGTTTCCGGCGATTTACGTAACACCCGAGACGGCGGAGGACCCGGACATGCTGCGCCACGTCCTGGCCCACGAGGGTGCCCACTGGGCCCACCGGGACCACATCTGGAGCTTTCTGCGGTGTGTGGCCCTGGCCCTGCACTGGTACAACCCCCTGGTGTGGAAGGCGGCTTCCGCCTCCCGGCAGGACGGGGAGCTCTCCTGCGACCAGCTGGCTCTGTCCTACCTGGGAGAGGGGGAGCGGACCGCCTACGGCCGCACGCTGCTCTCGCTCCTGACGGCGCGGCCCCGCCCGGCGGACCTGCTGCGGTGCGCCACCACCATGTCCGGCGGCGGAAAGCAGGTGAAGGAGCGGTTGGAGCGGATTTTGAAGGCCCCCCGGATGCTGGCGGTGACGGCGGTGTGCTTGGGGCTGTTCCTCTTTGCCGGAGAGAGCCGGTGGGTGGAGAACACCAGCCCGGAGGCGGATTTCCTCTACGCGCGGACGGAGCAGGGGGAGAGCGTGGTGGAGACGCTGCAGTTCCGGGTGGAGGACGGCGACCCCGGCGCGGCGGAGCTGAAGAAAATCAATCAGGCTGTCCGGGACTTCGCCCAGAGCTTTGTGCCGGATAGTGCCGGGCAATGGGCGGAGGTGTATGCCTATCCCTGCGTGGGCAGCACCGCCCGGACCATCGTCCTGAAGGGCAATACCTTCCCCGCCTACGGCACCGACGGCACCCTGCTGTCCTGGTGCTGGGACGTGGAGGACCACCGGGCCGTGACGCTGGAGGAGGCCCGGGCCGCCGCCGGCTGGACCGACCAGGAGATCCAGCAGGCCGTGACGGACTACGTGTATGAACATCAGGAGGAGCTGGGTTTTTCCGGCGCGGGCGGGTTCAACGCCGACTGGGACGTGGTGGGCTTCCGCCAGCGGCTGGACGGCGGCTGGGACTTCTTCCTGCAATACCACAAGACGGCCACGGCGGACAGCGACACCTATGAATATCTGCTGACCTTCTCCGACGGGGCCGTCCTCCCCGGCGTGGCCATCCCGGAGGTAGAGCTGGCGGTGATTGGCTGCTCCCTGGAGGGATTGAGCCCCTACGACACCACAGGCCGTGTGGAGCGGACGGACGCCCTGGAGCTGCTGCGGTCCCTGGAGCCTGCGGACCTATTATATCTGGATGAGACAACGGACCTGACGGCGGAGGAGCTGAAAACCTACCGCCTGGAGGGCACCGATGAGCAGATCCCCCTGCTGGAGGAGGTGCTGGAGCTGTTCCAGGACCGCACGCCCCTGAGGAAGGAGACATTCTGGACGGCTGCTGGAGCGTTACCGCTTATCTGGAGGGCGGACCGGACGTCTGGAGCAGCGAGGACGCCCATCTGACCCTCTCCGCCGGACTGCCGGAGGGCTGGGTGTCCGTGACCTGTTGGGACGGTTTCTATTCCGACGGCGGATACCTGGAGGACGCCAACCTGTACTGGCTGCTCCGCAATGCCTGGGACCGGGAGGGCACCGTGGATCAGGAGGCCCTGACCGCATATTGGGACAGTCTCTCGGAACGGATGGAGAGCCGCCTACAGGAATTGCAGCTAGACAGTTCCTCCCCAAGACCTGCCGGATACGACGGCTATGAGGTGACGGAATTCTATCTGCTGGGCGCGTACGAGGATGTGGCGCCGGGGGTGGACGCGGACCTGTACGCCTTCGACTACGGCATCACCCTGACCGACCCTGCTGGAATGCTCTGGGTAGGCGGCACATACCTGGATGGACGGCTGCGGATGCGGGGCTACGATTCCGCCTGGTATTTCGTGGTCTACCGGCAGGGCGGAGAGGTGGTCAGCACCCGCTTCCTGGCCTGGGACGGCCTGGCCCCGGCATATCTGGATTCCTCGCTGGAAAAGCAGGAGGACACCA
The DNA here is from genome assembly GCA_900551885.1 of uncultured Oscillibacter sp. Lineage (GTDB taxonomy): Bacteria > Bacillota > Clostridia > Oscillospirales > Oscillospiraceae > Oscillibacter. The sequence continues at coordinate 232 of URXS01000193.1, read as the reverse complement.
TCCGGCAGCGGCTGCTGTACTTCTGGGAGCACCCGGAGGCGGAATAAAACAGGAAGGACACCGGAATCCGGTGTCCTTCTTCTTTCTTGTCCGCTCCCTTCTGACGGAGAAGGGAAGCCTCTTTTTACAGCGCCGTGCCATGGGTGGGGGTGTGGAGCCCCGTCAGGTCCACGCCCTCCAGCTCCAGCAGAAAGCGCTTGCGCTCCAGGCCCCCGGCGTAGCCGGTGAGGCT
>URXS01000192.1 GCA_900551885.1 uncultured Oscillibacter sp. | reverse complement strand
GCGGCAGCTCGCCCACCATCCCAGTGCCCACGGCGCCGGTGGCCTCCGCCAGATCGTAAAGCCCCGGCAGCTCGAAAATGCTCCACAGCCGTTCAAAGCTGACGGGACACACCAGCCGGAACCCCACCGCCAGCCACAGCGCGTAGCTGTACTTCCGGGGCGCCCGGGACAAGACCAGCCGCACCGCCAGCACCACGGCCATCACCGGCAGGGCCATCAGGGCCATGGACAGCAGCCGGGAGAACACGTCGGTCAGCAAAGCCATGGTCACCCCTCCTTATATTGATCGATGAGGCGCTTGAGATCCTCCGCCTCCCGGTCCGTCAGCTTGCGCCCGCCCATGAAGGCGGCGAGAAACCCCGGCAACGACCCGCCGAAGGCCTTGTCCACAAAGGCTTCCGCCGCCTGATTGTCCACCGCCTCCCGGGGCACTGCTGAGGTGACGGTGCTGTTCTCGTTTTGCAGGATCCCCTTCTCGCATAACTTCTTCAAAACTGTGTACGTGGTGGACTTCTTCCAGCCCAGCTTCTCCCGGCACAGCTCCACCAGATGCCCGGAGCCCACCGGCTCCGCGTCCCACACCACCTGTAAAAACCGGTACTCGCTGTCGGTGAGATGATACTGCTCCATGGTACGCCTCCCTTGGTCTATTGTTATCGACCTCTTGCCTTCAGTCTATAATAATAGACCAGCTTTGTCAAGAAAAAAGCCGGGCCGCTGTTGCGGCCCGGCCGGAAGAGGAACGGGAAAGATTTACACCGCCGGATATAGGTCCAGCAGATGCAGCAGTGTGGCCTGGGACAGGTAGGTGACGCCGTTTTCGATGACACAGGTGCCGCCCGCCTCCCAAGCGGTGCCGTCGGCCTCATAGCCGTACACGGTGCCGCCAGGCACAGCGGTCAGCAGGGCGTCGGCGGTCCAGCCCTCCGGGGCCAGCTCCTCGGAATAGGACACCACGGCGCCCTTCTCATCGTCCCAGTGGACCTGCATGCCCAGGGCCTCCACCACCGCCCGGACGGGCAGCAGCGTCTCACCTCTCTCAGTGACCTTGGCCTTCTGGCTGAGGGTGGAGCCGTTGAGCGTCACCACGCCGTCGTCGTAGCAATTCACGTAGCCCAGGTATGCGTAGGGAAACACCAGCACCTTGGTGGGGGTGCCCGCCTGGTCGGACCAGACCAGGATCTGCGTGCCGGGGACCAGGTCCTCCAGCCGGACGATGTTCTTGGTGCGATAGGGGGTCAGCTCCGCCTGATCGGTGATCTTCAGCACCTTGCCGCCGGCGGCGGTCACCTCGGTCCAGGTCAGGGCCGGGGTGGGATAGATGGCGGGCACGGCCTGGGGCGCCACGGAGACGATCTCATAGAACTGGGGCACCGCGTAGTCGGCGGGGATGTTGGTCAGGATCAGCAGGGCCGTGGCCTGGGGCGGCAGGCTCATGGTCATGGCAGGGCCCACCCAGGCGTAGATCAGGTCGCCGTCTTTCAGGCTGTTCAGTTCCACCTCCTGGCCGGAGACGGCGTCCAGGCAGATGATATCCTCCCCGTGAAGGACCACCTCACTGAGGCCCTCGCTGTCGTTTTTCACCAGCAGGCCGCCGTTTTCCAGACGGGTCACGGTACCCCAGACGGCCACAGGGCCTTGGCGGTCAGCCGCCGGGTTCTCCTCCGTCTCCGCCGCCAGAGCGGGCACACACAGCAGCGCTACGCACAGCAGCAGGGACAGTCCGCGCAAAATTCGTTTCTTCATATCGATCCATCCTTTCCCCTGGTGGGTGGAGCCTGGCTCCTTTGTCCTTACAGACGGAGAGGCGGTGAAAAAAGTTCCCACCGGAGTGGAAAATTTTTGCCGGGACAGAGCCCCGGGCTGGACGGAGGCGGGTCCGCCCGGCCCGGGGCCGTCTGTCCCCGGAAAAGAGGCTTTGGGGCAACTGGTGCAAAAAAGCCCCCGCCCGGTCCGGGCGGGGGCTTGTCTCATTTAGGACTTCTTGCCGTGAAGGGCCTTCATGCGCTTTTCGTGGTCCAGAATGGCCTTGCGCATCCGCAGGCTCTTGGGGGTGACCTCCAGCAGTTCGTCGTCCGCCAGGAACTCCAGGCACTGCTCCAGGCTCATCTGCTTGGGGGGCACCAGACGCAGCGCCTCGTCGGAGCCGCTGGCCCGCATGTTGGTGAGCTGCTTCTTCTTGCAGACGTTGACGGTGATGTCCTCGCTGCGGGGG
>URXS01000191.1 GCA_900551885.1 uncultured Oscillibacter sp. | reverse complement strand
CGCCGGCACCCCGGAGGAGGTCATGGCCAATCCCAACAGCCTGACGGGCCAGTATCTCTCCGGCAAGAAGAAAATTCCCGTTCCCGCGCAGCGCCGCCAGGGCAATGGAAAGGAATTGAAAGTCATTGGCGCGGCGGAGAACAATCTGCGTCACATCAATGTCACCTTCCCCCTGGGCACCTTCACTGTGGTCACCGGCGTCTCCGGCAGCGGCAAGAGCTCCCTGGTCAACGAGGTCCTGTTCAAGCGGCTGGGGGCGGAGCTGATGCGGATGAAGGTCCACCCCGGCAAGTGCGACCGGATCGAGGGCATAGAGTACCTGGACAAGGTGGTCAACATCGACCAGAGCCCCATCGGCCGAACGCCCCGGTCCAATCCCGCCACCTACACGGGCCTTTTCAACGACATCCGGGACTTGTTCGCCTCCACCCAGGAGGCCAAGAGCCGGGGCTATGGACCCGGCCGGTTCAGCTTCAACGTCCGGGGCGGCCGGTGCGAGGCCTGCTCCGGTGACGGCGTGCTGAAGATCGAGATGCACTTCCTACCGGACATCTTCGTGCCCTGCGAGGTCTGCAAGGGCAAGCGGTACAACCGGGAGACCCTGGAGGTCCACTACAAGGGCAAGAACATCGCCGATGTGCTGGACATGACCGTGGACGAGGGGGTGGAGTTCTTCTCCGCCCTGCCCAAGCTGCGCAACAAGCTCCAGACCCTCCAGGACGTGGGCCTGGGGTATGTGAAGCTGGGCCAGCCCTCCACGGAGCTCTCCGGCGGCGAGGCCCAGCGGGTGAAGCTGGCCACGGAGCTGAGCAAGATCGCAACCGGCAAGACCATCTATATTCTGGACGAGCCCACCACCGGCCTCCACACCGACGACGTGCGAAAGCTCCTGGAGGTGCTCCAGCGGCTGGTGGATAACGGCAACACCGTGGTGGTCATCGAGCACAATCTGGACGTGATCAAGTGTGCGGACCACCTGATCGACCTGGGCCCCGAAGGTGGCGACGGTGGCGGCACCATTGTCTGCACTGGTACACCGGAGGAAGTGGCCGCCTGCCCGGAGAGCTACACGGGACAGTATCTCAAGCGGATGCTGAAATAAACAATGCTCTGCGGCGGACCACCGCCGGGGCAGACGCGCTCAAAGAAATTCCCTGTCATCCTGCCCTGCTGGGGCACAAAATAATTGCTCAAAAGAAAGTTGAGGATCACCTATGTCTGACATCAAAAACGTCGCCATGATTACCGTCTGCGGACGGCCCAACGTGGGCAAGTCCAGCCTGACCAACGCCCTGGTGGGCGAAAAGGTCGCCATCGTCTCCAATAAGGCTCAGACCACCCGCAACCGGATTTACGGTGTGGTGGAGCGGGGGGACACCCAGTTCATCCTGCTGGATACCCCTGGCCTTCACAAGCCCCGCCACGCCTTGGGAGAGTACATGGTGAAAGTGGTTACCGCCAGCCTCTCCGACGTGGACTGCGCATTGCTGCTGGTGGAGCCCATTGCCCATGTGGGCGCCCCGGAGCAGGCTTTGATTGACCGCATCCGGGAGGAGAAGCTGCCCTGCATCCTGTGTATCAATAAGATCGATACCGTGGAGCCCTCCGCCCTGCTGCAGGTGATTGCCGCCTATAACGAGGCCTGGGACGGCTTTGATGCCATCCTGCCCATCTCCGCCCACACCGGTGCCGGGCTGGAGGAGCTGATGGGCGAGCTGCGCAAGTACGCCCAGGAGAGCCCCCGGTTGTTCCCGGAGGGCCAGACTTCCGACCAGCCGGAGCGGCAGATGATGGGGGAGATCATCCGGGAGAAGCTGCTGCTGTGCCTGGACAAGGAGATCCCCCACGGCACGGCGGTGGAGATCACCAAGTTCTCCGAGCGGGACAGCGGTGTCATCGACGTGGACGCCACCATCTACTGCGAGAAGGCCAGCCACAAGGGCATCATCATCGGCAAGCAGGGGGCCATGCTGAAAAAGATCAGCTCCCTGGCCCGGCAGGACATGGAGAAGTTCATGGGCACCAAGGTGTATCTGGAGACCTGGGTCAAGGTCAAGGAGAACTGGAGGGACAATGTGAACTATGTGAGAAGCTTTGGGTACCGGGATGAATGAGATCGTCTGATGGAAGATCTTGGAAGAGGACCGGATATTCCCAGCCATAAAATCCGACAACATTCGCAGACTACTCCAAAAGGAGGTCTGCGGAATGGACACGCAAAGACTCTGGGAGTATTTCTGCCTCACCG
>URXS01000190.1 GCA_900551885.1 uncultured Oscillibacter sp. | reverse complement strand
CGTGGTGGTGGGCTGGCTGCTGAAATACGCTGTGGACGCGCTGACCGGTGCCTGGCTGAGCAACCGGGGTGTGGAGGCCTTTGACGCCGCCTTCTCCACAACAGCCTCCGCCTGGGGCAATACGCCGTGGCAGACGGTGGCGATAGTGATCGCTATGGCGGTCATGGCGCTGGGTGTTGCTGGGGGCATTGAAAAGGCCAACAAAGTGATGATGCCCCTGTTCTTCTGTCTGTTTCTGGGCCTGGCGGTATATATCGCCACCCTGCCCGGAGCGGTAGCGGGCTACCGCTATATCTTCCTGATGGACCCGGCAGGACTGCTGGACCCTATGGTGTGGGTCTACGCCCTGGGACAGGCCTTTTTCTCCCTGTCCGTGGCGGGCAACGGGACCCTGATCTATGGCTCCTATCTCTCTTCGGATGCGGATGTGCCCGCCTCCGCCCGGACGGTGGCCCTGTTCGATACGGTGGCTGCCATGCTGGCCGCGCTGGTGATCATCCCTGCCATGGCCACGGCGGGAGAGACTCTGGACCGCAGCGGACCGGGATTGCTGTTCATCTTCCTGCCCAACCTCTTCCGGGAGATGCCGGGGGGGCAGGTCATCATGGCGGTGTTCTTCGTGGCGGCCCTGTTCGCCGGCATGACGTCGCTCATCAATCTTTATGAGGCGCCCATCGCTACGCTGCAGGAGAAGTTGCGGCTGAGCCGCACCGCCGCTGTGGCGGTAATCGGTGTGGTGGGTTTGGCGGCGAGCCTGGTCATTCAGGGGATCGTATCCCAATGGATGGATGTGTGCTCCATCTATGCCTGTCCCATCGGGGCGCTGCTGGCGGGGGTGTTCTTCTTCTGGATCTATGGGAAGGAGGACTGTCTGGCCCAGGTGAATCTGGCCCGGCGGCACCCTCTTGGAAACTGGTTTTATCCTCTGGCGAAGTATGGCTTCTGCGGCGTGACAGTGATCGTGTTGGTCATGGGCGCAGTAAAAGGAGGCATCGGCTGAGATGCGGGAGTTTTTAAGGGAGATTCTGCACGCCCTGGAGGCGGGTGAGCCGGTGGAGCTGGTCAGCGTGGTGCGCTCCAGCGGGTCCACACCCCGGGGTGCCGGGGCCATGATGGCAGTATTTACCGATGGACACGCTGCCGGCACCGTAGGCGGCGGAAACGCGGAGTTCGCCTCTCAGAAGCACGCGGCAGAGCTGCTGGAGAAGGGCGGGGAGGACCTGTGCCGCTTTCGTTTCATCCAGGGTGAGGCTGCCAGTCTGGGTATGGTCTGCGGTGGCGATGTGGAGGTGCAGTTCCAGTACCTGTCTCCGGAGGATGGGGAGGCTGTCGCTATTCTGCGGGAGCTGAAGGAGGCCTGCGCCCACAGCACCGACGTCTGGCTGGTGCGGCGGATCGAATCCGGCCATGTCACCGCCATGGGTACCGCCGACCGGGAGGGAGTACACCATCTGGCTGCGCCGCCGGAGGAGCTGGCAAAAATTCTGGGCAACAAGGCGGTGTATGATGGGACCTGGTTCGCGGTACCGGTGGTAAAGGCGGGGCGGACCTATATCTTCGGCGGCGGCCATGTGTCCCAGGCATTGGTGCCGGTGCTCTCAGCCGTGGATTTTCGCCCGGTGGTGTACGATGACCGGTCGGAGTTCGCGGACCCGGCCCTGTTTCCAGGGGCGGAGAAGGTCCTCTGCGGCAGCTTTCTGGAGCTGTCGGAGCACCTGACGGTGACAGCCGACGACTACGTGGTCATTATGACCCGGGGCCATCAGGCGGACTACGAGGTGCTGACCCAGGTGCTGCGCAGCGGGGCCAAATATCTGGGGTGCATTGGTTCCCGGAAGAAGCTGGCATTGTGCCGGGACCGGCTGTTGGCAAACGGGTTTACAGAAGCGGAATACAACCGCGTCCATGCTCCCATTGGGCTGACCATCGGAGCGGAGACCCCGGCGGAGATCGCCATCTCCGTGGCGGCGGAGATGATTGCCGTCCGGGCCGGTGTGGAAAAATAAAAAAACAGGTATTTTTTTCCGACGGTCCCTCCCATTGGGAGGGACCGTCCCTTGCATTTCAGAGGGGCGGCATGGTACAATAAACTCTATCATATGGCTGCCGGACCGGCGGCCCGGAAGATTTTGACGACGGAGGGAATGCCTATGGACCGCATCAGCAAGGAAAACTACTATCTGGACATTGCCCAGACCGTGTCCGAGCGGTCTACCTGTCTGCGCCGGTGCTACGGCGCCATCATCGTG
>URXS01000189.1 GCA_900551885.1 uncultured Oscillibacter sp. | reverse complement strand
GCTCCATCGCCGCTGCGGCCACCGCCGCCGCGGCCCGCTCCATCAGGTCAATGGAGGGAATGCCCCGCTCTTCAATGGCGATCCGGTCCAGCTCCCGCATCTGCGCCGATGTGGTCAATTTCATCTCTTGGCACCTCCAGCCCGCAAATTTCATACGATTTTATTATAAAAAAACCGCCCAGTCTTTGCAATCCCCCGGTCAACGGGCAAAAAATGACGGCAGGGGGATTTTTCTCTTGCATTTCCCCATTTTCTGTGTTATAAGTGTTAGTTGTATCAGCGATGAACGGGAAAATGACCGTGAAACGCCGCCAAGAGAGGGTCGGTCACCGGCTGCAAGCCGACCTGCGGAACGCCCGGCCTGGTTCGCCCGGGAGCTACCGTGGAGACACGGGCGGGTGCCCTCCGTTACAGGGGCGTCAAGAGCGCGCGGTTTTCCGCGCGAATTTGGGTGGTACCGCGGAAGGATTGCCTTTCGTCCCAATGGGGACGGAGGGCGTTTTTTATTGCCCGATGGAGGTGAAGGCCCATGCGGGTGCGCGTCTTTGACCCATCCACAAACACCTGGTTTTTCTCCCCCCTGTACGCGGTGTTCTTCTCCGGCATCTTCGAGCAATGGCTGGTGGTTGAAAACGGCTGTCTGACTCTGTGGAAGAAATACAACGCCGACATCCGACCCCAGATCTCCGCTGTGGACCCGGAATTTCCCGGCGACTGGATCACCCTGACCAATGGGGATATTGCGGATTTTCCGGACTTTCCCAAGCACCTGCCGGAGGATCGATGGATAGCCTTCCGGGGGTATCCCTGGGTCTGGGAGGACCGGGAGACAGTCCGGGCCCTGCTCTCCGGCAATCCCGTGCCTCTGACGGAGTCCCGGTTTGGAGAGCGGGAAGTCTTCTCCCCGCTTCCGGGCTGGCGCTATGTCTCTACCCAGGCGGAAGCCGACCACCTCATGGATCAGGCCGGCGGCTTTCACGACGCCGTGCTGGCGGAGCTGCGCTACGTCAGCGGCTCCCGCCGGACGGAGGAGAGCATGGTGGTCAGTGACCACATCCGCCAGGTGACCATGCTGTTCCACAGTCTCCTCTGTCCCCCGCTGGAACTGGTATTTGAGGGCGTGGTGGGATTGGACCTTCGCCCTGCCGGCGAGGACGTCTGCGCCAGTCTGTTGGACGCCACCCTTCGGGTCCGAAATGCCGCCGTATTTTTCTGTGACGGCGACTGCGGAGAGGATGAGGCATCCTACCCCGGCACCAAAATTTTGGCGTATTCCCTGCGCTGGCGGTTTCTGCCGCCGGATCAATCGTCATTTACATCCAAGTAAAGGAGTTATCAGGCATATGAAAGAACAACTGGAAGCCATTCGCAAGCAGGCACTGACGGACTTTGCAGCCGCCGGCGACGCCGCTGGGCTGGACGCCCTGCGGGTGAAGTACCTGGGCAAAAAGGGCGAGCTGACGGCTCTGCTCAAGCAGATGGGCAAGCTCTCCCCCGAGGAGCGGCCTGTCATGGGCCAACTGGCCAACACTGTCCGGGCTGATCTGGAGGCCGCTCTGGAGAGCCGGGCCGGCGAACTGGAGGAAATCGCCCTGGAACAGCGGCTCAAGGACGAGGCCCTGGACATCACCATCCCCGGAAAAGCCCCCAAGCTGGGCCGCCGCCATCCCATGTATCAGGCTCTGGACGAGATCAAGGACATCTTCATCTCCATGGGTTTCACAGTTCTGGACGGACCGGAGGTGGAGCTGGCGGAGTACAACTTTGACCGGCTCAACGCCGACGAGGGACACCCCTCCCGGGACTGGTCCGACACCTTCTATTTCGATGAGGACAGCCGGGTGATGCTCCGCTCCCAGACCAGCCCCATGCAGGTCCGGGCCATGGACTCCATGGAGCTGCCCATCCGCATCATCGCCCCCGGCCGGGTGTACCGCAAGGACGAGGTGGACGCCACCCACTCCCCCATGTTCCACCAGGTGGAGGGCATGGTCATCGACAAGGGCGTCACCATGGCGGACCTGAAGGGCACGCTGAACACCGTGGTGGAAAAGCTCTACGGCAAGGGCACCAAGACCCGTTTCCGCCCCCACCACTTCCCCTTCACCGAGCCCTCCTGCGAGATGGACGTCCAGTGCCACAAGTGTGGCGGCGTGGGCTGCCCCACCTGCAAGGGCGAGGGCTGGATCGAGCTGCTGGGCGCCGGGATGATCCACCCCCGGGTGCTGGAAATGAGCGGCATCGACCCCAAC
>URXS01000188.1 GCA_900551885.1 uncultured Oscillibacter sp. | reverse complement strand
GAGCGCCGCCCGAGAAAGAGCGGGAAGGCCGGGCGGCGCAGGGCCTCCGCCAGGCCGTGCAGGCAGGCGGCGTCCCTGCTCTCCAGCCCCACCAGAAAGATCGCGTCCGCCAGATAGTGGCGCTTCGTTTGGTAGGCTGTCACCTTTACCGCGTTCCCCCTCCCCCGTTCCTCTTTGCGGGCTGTGTGATAATCGACCAGGAGCGTCCCCTCCTGATCCACGCGCACCCCGAAGCGCAGGGCATTGAGGGGCTCGAGCCTGCCGGGCTCCTCTCTGCCGATGCCGCAGGCGGCCGCCAGCAGGCCCACGACGCCGCTCTTTGTGGGCTCGCGGCCGGTCTTTCTCGTCTCAAATTTTGAATCCATGCCCCAGGATTGCAGAGGCGCCGCCAGGCGCAGCAACAGCGTGGCCATCACGACACCTCGGTTTCATCCAGCAGCCGGGAGACGGCCTGCGCAAGCGCCTCCAGCATCCCCGGCAGCGGCCGGGGCTCCGCCAGGCACTCCAGCCCCTTGCCCACCGAAAAGGCCGCGAGCGGCTCCCCGGCAAAATCCTCGTAGAGCTGCTGCGCATGGCGGACAAGCCGGTCCTTCGAGGCGGCTACGTATCCGTCGGGGGAGGCCGGCACCGCCCGCTCAAAGGCCCCGCACAGGTTGACGGGCTGGTCGGTCCGCAGGGCGGCATAGACGGCATCCGGCAGGGTGCGGTTGGCAAAGGTGTTCTGTTTGCCGGTGGGCATGGAGCGGATGAAGGCTTCCGCAAACGCCCGCACGGCGCAGACGGCGTCCTCCCTGCCCAGATGCTTTGCCAGTTCCCGCACGTTCACGGTGGCGTAACGGTACAGGGTGGAGGAATTGTATTCCACCGTGCCCAGATGGCCGGCGCCCGCGTTATCCTCGGGTGCGCGATCGTCTATGGCGGTGAAGTAATCGTACTCGTTCTGCACCCGGTGGGTGGAGATGCTGTGGGCCACCTGGGCCGCGGCGTCGCAGTTGAGCGTGGGGTCGCTGGCGACCATGCGGCCAAACAGGGCCATATCCACAGACGGGGCGGCGTTGAGGGCGTTTTGCAGCCTTGCCTTGTCGGCACACCCCTCCACGGCCAGAGCGGCGAGCGTCCTTGCCTGCGCCCTGCTGATAAAGAACAGCGCCTTTGCCTCCGCGATGTCCTTCCCCTTTCCCGGCGCCACTTCCACTTTGGCGTCTTTGAGCGCCTTCTCGGCCAGTTCGACCGGATCGGCGTCGGAGTTTGGCGCCAGCGCGGCGATCTCCTCCGCCACCATTTCCACTATCTTTTTGGTGCGCTGCCCCACTTTGTCGGACGGCAGAATATCCTCAAACATGAGGCGGATGGCGCGCTTCCACGCCTGCGAGGACACCCTGGCCCGGGTGGCGCCGCCATAGACGGCGGTCTTGGGGCTGCCGGTATCGTCGCGGTTGACGCAGCTGGGCGGAACGGTTTGCAGCACATGGAGATCGAGATAGAGACGGTTATTCATCGGTATCCTCCTTTTCCTGTCGGTCGTCAGAATCTTCCTGTTGGCCGTCGGCGTCTTTTCTGGAAAAATACTCCTGTCCCCACTGGAGCTTCACCCCGGGCGCGCTCTGGGGGAATTGCAGCCGGTAGAGGTCCCGGGCCAGCTGCGGATAGTCCAGCGGCAGGCTTTTGTCGCGCAGCAGCTGGATCAGCCCGCGCAGATGGTGCGAAATCTCCTCCATGCCGCCGGCGGTGACCAGGGCGCAGAAGCGGCGGTAAACGCCGCCCTCGGGGTCCGCAGACAGCCTGCGCACAGCCCGGCCAAGCCCTTCCTCCTGCACGCACATGGGCCTCGTCTGCCCCTGCTGGTGCAGCGCATAGAGGGTGAGCGCGAGATAGACGGCCCATTCCGCCTCCGACGGAGCGCCGCCTCTGCCGAAAAACTCCTCTGGCATGTCCGCAAGGAAACTGCCCCAGAGTTCCGGCAGTTCCCCGGGCGCGCGGCCCACGCCCCGCCGGAGATTGGCCAGGGCGGCCCTGCGGGGATGCTCCGACAGGCTTTGCAGCCGTCTGATCCGGCGGTCCACCGTGCTGCCAACCTCTCTGGCAGTCTCATCGAAACTCATGTCGCATACCTCCCTTTTTCATAATCGCTCAGTTCCTTCAAAAACCGGTTGAACGCCTTGGGGGCGGCCAGATAGGCCCGCTCCGTCCCCTCCTTTACGGCCCGCCCCACCAGAGCGGCCGGCCCGGCTTCCTCCACAATCGCGCGCCCCGTCCGCCGGGCGAGGGCCGC
>URXS01000187.1 GCA_900551885.1 uncultured Oscillibacter sp. | reverse complement strand
CGTCCTCCATCGTCAGCGCCTGCGCCCGGTCCCGGACCAGGGCCACATGGAGCCTGCGCAGCCGCCGCTCCAGGGCGCCGCTGATGTCGAAGGCCCGGTCGCTGACCGGGAACACCCGGTTGCCCCGCTCGGTCTTCAGCGGCACGCCTAAGGCCTCGAAAAAGGCCATGGTATCCCGCCCATCAAAACGGGCAAAAGCGCTGTAAAGGAATTTTCCATTACGAGGAACGTTGGCCAGCAGCGTGGCGGCGTCGGCATTGCTGGTGACGTTGCACCGGCCCTTGCCGGTGATATTCAGCTTTTTCCCCAGCCGCTCATTGGGCTCCAGCAGCGTCACGGCGGCGCCGCCCTCCGCCGCGGAAATAGCGGCCATCATGCCGGCGGCACCGCCGCCGACCACTACGATCCGTTTACTCATCGTCCATCTTCCCGAACACGCCGTACTCGTTCCAGATGTCCTCCAGCTCGGCGAAGGTGCGGGACACGTCGGTCCGCATCCGGTTGCCCACGGCGATCAGCAGGGCGTTGATCAGCGACAGCGGCGCCACCATGGAGTCCACGAAGGAGATCATCTCGCTGGGCGCCAGCAGGGCGTCGTCGGCCATCTGGTACACCGGGGACAGCTCGTTGTCGGTGATGGCGATGATGGAAGCGCCCCGGTCCTTGGCGAATTTTACGGTGTTCATGGTGACCTTGGAATACCGGGGGAAGCTGATGGCGATCATCACGTCCTCCGGTCCCACCCGGAAGAGCTGTTCGAAGATCTCCCCGGCGGCGTTGGACTGGACCAGGGTGACGTTCTCCGACAGCAGGTGCAGGTAGAAGTTCAGATATCCCGCCACGAAGGAGGACGACCGGACCCCCAGAATATAGACATGGCGGGCGTCCATGATCCGGTCCACCACCCGGTCGAACTCGGCCCGGTCCGCCTCGTCGGTGACCACCCGCAGCTTGTCCATGTCGGACTGGATCACCGCCGACAGAATGTCCTGGTTGCTGAACAGGTCCCCGGCGGCCTGGATGCGCTGGGTGGAGGTGAGCCGGGAACGGATCATCTCCTGCAGGGCCCGCTGCATGCTGGGGTAGCCGTCATAGCCCAGCTCTGAGGCGAAACGGACCACCGTGGACTCGCTGACGCCCACCAGTTGACCCAGTTTGCTGGCGGTCATAAAGGCCGCCTTGTCGTAATTTTGCAGGATGTACTCGGCGATGCGCTTCTGGCCCTTGGAAAACCCCCGCATGCCGCTTTCTATAATGTGCAGAATGCTCTTTGCCACGGTCCTCTCCTCCGTCCTCCAACCCCGAAACCGGGGGGCCGCGCCGGGCGCGGCCATTCCAGCGTATTGTACCACAAATCCCGACGAATTCAAACCCTGTTTTGCAGGATTTCTTTCATCATCCACAAAAATACTTCTCGCAGATGAATCCTGCCGTTCCCGCCACACCGGCTCGCCGCTCTCCCGCTCCATAAAAAAAGGACCCGCTTTGCGGGTCCTCCCTGTCATCCAGGCTGCTCTTTCTCCGGCGCCGGGCCTTCCCCGGTTACGTCGGAAAGTGAGCGGGCCGGTTTCCCGGGAAAAGCCTATTTCCGCCCCCAGGGCAGACCGTAGTGAAGCCGCAGCGTCTTGATACTCTTCACCAAAGCGCCCACGGCGGCCATCTGTCCCAGAAAGATTCCCCACCGTCCCGGCACCCACTCCAGGACAAAGGGCAATCCGAAGGCGCAAGCCAGGGCCAGCAGGTCCGGCACCACCAACGCCCGGAAGCTGCCGCCCTCCTTCACGCCGTAGCGCCAGTTCAGCCGCCACAGCCACACCGTCACCGCCAGGGACATGGCCGCAAGGACCGTGGCCACGGCGTATTTCCGCCGGGCCCGGGGCCGCAGGAAGTACGCGGCGGCGAACAGGCCGTACAGGAACACCAGCCAGTATTTCAGATACGGGTTGGTGAGATACACCGCGTGGTAAGGAAGGGACGCCAGCACCCCGGAAGTCCAAAGAATGTACTTGGTCAGCAGGGCCGGGAGGAAGCCGATCACCGCCCCCAGGGGCAGCCAGAGGAAGCTGGCCAGCACCGCCAGCAATCCCAGCATGAACACGGCACTGGAGGCCGTCAGGCACAGCAGGTTGCTCACCGGCGAGATCAGCACCAGAGAGCCGAAGTAGACGGCGCACAGGGGCACTGTGAACACCATGGCCCCCACGGTGGCCGACAGGCTGGAAACCAGCTTATCCACCAAGCTGAACAGAGTGCCCATGATGCCGGGGATATACTTGCCGGAGCGGTAAGTCTCGTAGTCAGAGCAGTCAGCCACCATGGGGATAGGCA
>URXS01000186.1 GCA_900551885.1 uncultured Oscillibacter sp. | reverse complement strand
CCGCCGTGGACGAGGAGAAGAAGAAGATCTCCCTGTCCATCCGCGCTCTGCTGACCGCGCCCGCCGCCGAGGCGGACGAGGCCCCCGTGGAGGAGTAATTCAGCCGCAAGAGGGCGGGCCCATCCGGGCCCGCCCTTTTCTTATCCGCAAAGATCGCGGTTTGCCGGTCAGGGGCGGCCCGCCGCCCGCGGTGTTTGCCCGGGGCGGGACGGACCGGCAGGCAGGCGTGAGGCCGGCAAAGGGACCTCCACATTTTTCAAAAACTTGTGATTTTTTTCACGTTTTAGGATTGCAATGGCACAGACACTATGTTATAATTCTAACGATGCGAAATCCGACTACGCGGAAGACATCATACAACTTTGTCATACAATGCCAGATCATGTCCCCGGCGCGGCGGGACAATGAATCGGATGGGGAGGAATAAAAGATGAACTATCAGGAGGAATACCGGCAGAAGCTGACGACCGCTGACGAGGCGGTGAAGGTGGTCAAATCCGGGGATTGGCTGGACTACGGCTGGAGCGTGTGCAGCCCCATTGCCTTGGACAAGGCCCTGGCCAAGCGGATGGGAGAGCTGACGGACATCAATATCCGGGGCGGCATCCTGACCCACCGGCCCGCCATTTTCGACGTGCCCAATGCCGCCGACCACTTTGCCTGGAACTCCTGGCACATGAGCGGCATTGAGCGCAAGGCCGTGGCGGAGGGCTTCTCCTACTATATTCCCCTGCGCTACTCCGAGCTGCCCGGCTACTACCGCAACTGCATCAAGACTCTGGATGTGGCCATGTTCCAGGTGGCACCCATGGACGAGCATGGCTGGTTCAACTTCGGCCCCGGCGGCTCCCACCTGAAGGCGGTGTGCGAGTGCGCCAAGACCGTCATCGTGGAGGTCAACAAGAACGTGCCCGTGTGCCTGGGCGGCTTTGACAACTGCATCCACATCGACGACGTGGACATGATCGTGGAGGGGGATAACCCTGCCATGGAGATCCTGGGCGGCGGCGGTGAGGCCAGCGAGGTGGACCTGGCCGTGGCCAACCTGGTGGTGCCGGAGATTCCTGACGGCGCCTGCCTGCAGCTTGGCATCGGCTCCATGCCCAACGCCATCGGCAAGATGATCGCCGAGAGCGATCTGAAGGACCTGGGCGTGCACACCGAGATGTACGTGGACGCCTTTGTGGACATGTCCATGGCGGGCCGTATCACCGGTTTGAGAAAACCCTTTGACCGGGGCCGCCAGACCTACGCCTTTGCCGCCGGTACCCAGAAGCTCTACGACTTTATCAACAACAACCCCGAGTGCATGGCCGCTCCCGTCAGCTACGTCAACGACATCGCCCGGGTCTCCCAGATCGACAACTTCATCTCCATCAACGGCGCCGTGGACGTGGACCTCTACGGCCAGGTCAGCTCCGAATCCTCCGGCACCCACCACATCTCCGGCGCCGGCGGACAGCAGGACTTCGTCATGGGCGCGTATCTGTCCAAGGGCGGCAAGAGCTTCATCTGCTGCTCCTCCGCCTACAAGGACAAGAAGACCGGCCAGCTCAAGTCCCGTATCCGGCCCACGCTGCTGGAGGGTTCCGTGGTCACCGCCACCCGTACCAACCTGCACTATGTGGTCACCGAGTACGGCAAGTTCAACGCCAAGGGCAAGTCCACCTGGGAGCGGGCCGAGGGTCTGATCGCCATCGCCCATCCCCAGTTCCGGGAGGAACTGATCGCCGCGGCGGAGAAGATGCACATCTGGCGCCGCTCCAACAAGCGGTAACCCCATATCCGCGCGTTCAGGCGCCCGGCTTTTGCCGGGCGCCTCTTTTGCGGGCGGCGGCTAGGAATGATTTGGAAACCAGCTTGCCAACCGGAGAAAAAGACGGTATAATAAACTGGATAGAGTATGAGCGGACAGACGGGCGGGGCGCCCGGGGGGCGCCAAAGGAAGGAGCTTCTATGTTCAGCGTGGGGGATCAGGTGGTGCATCCGATGCACGGCGCCGGCGTCATCGACGGGATCGTCCGGGAGAAGGTGGCGGGCGTGACCCAGGACTACTATGTCTTCAAGATGCCTGTAGGCGGGTTGCTGCTGAAGATCCCCATTGCCAGCACCCAGGCCGTGGGCCTGCGGTCCGTGATCCCCAAGGCGGAGGCGGAGCGGCTGCTCTCCGCCCTGCCGGGCCTGGAGGTGGAGCAGTGCGGCAACTGGAACAAGCGCTACCGGGACAACCTGGTCCGCATGAAGAGCGGCGACCTCTATGAGGTGGCCCGGGTGATCAAGTGCCTGATGACCCGGGACAGCCGCCGGGGCCTCTCCACCGGGGAGCGGAAGATGCTGCATGCCGCCCGGCAGATCCTGCTGTCGGAGCTGGTGCTGGCGGAACAGGCGCGATATGAGGAGATGGAGGCCCGGGTGGACCGGGCCATCCTGCCCCGCGCCGG
>URXS01000185.1 GCA_900551885.1 uncultured Oscillibacter sp. | reverse complement strand
GGAGAGGATGCCGCTGCCGCAGCCCAGGTCCAGCACCCGCTCGCCGCCACGGATGTGCTGCTCCAGAGCGGTCAGGCACAATCGGGTGGTGGCATGGCTGCCGGTGCCGAAGGTAAGGCCTGGATCCAGGATCAAGGGCACCCGGCCCTGGGAGAGCAGCTTTTTCACCTTGGGCTCGGACTGGAGCCACTGGGGGATCACCAGCAGCCGCTCCCCGATCTCCATGGGCTTGTAGTACTGCTTCCAGTTGTTCTCCCAGTCGGCGTCCTCCAGGTTTTCCAGGGTCATCAGCAGGGAGCCGCAGTCGCTGCGCTCCTGCTTGAGCTTTGCCAGGGCGATGCGGACCTGCCCCATCTTGGAAAAGCCGGTCTCGTCTGCCGGCAGGTAGAAGGTCACCCGGGACTTGCCCCGCATGGATTGCTCCAGGTCCTCGTCCACGTAGTCCCAGTACTGGTGGTTGTTCTCCAGAAAGTCCTGAAACTCCTCCTCGTCGTCGATGACCAGGCCGTCGATGCCCAGGGTGGACAGCAGAGTCTCCACGGTCTCCAGGCCGCCGTGGTTGGTGTCAATGTGCAGTTCCAGCCATTTCATGGTGTGTCTCTCCTTTATATGCGAAGACTGTACGTTCACAAAAGCAGAACAAGGGCGCCTCCGCCCGAAAAGGGGGGAGGCGCCGGATGCGTTAACGCTGGGTGCCCAGGAAGAACAGGGCCAACGTGCCGGGGCCGGAATGGTTGCCGATGACCGGACCCACGTAGTTGATGCGGATGTCCTTGGTGCCGAAGCGGCGGGTGATCTCCTCCGCTACGAACCGGGCGTCGGCCTCGCAGTCGCCGTGGCTGATGAACACCGTCTGGTTGGCCGGGTCGATGGCGGTGGCCGCCATCCGGTCCACCAGGGCCAGCAGGGAGGACTTGCGTCCCCGGGCTTTGCTGACGGGGACCAGGTGTCCACCGTCGTCCACGTGCATGACGGGTTTGATGGACAGCATGGTGCCAAACAGGGCGGTGGCGGCGCTGATGCGGCCGCCCCGCTTCAGGTGGTTCAGATCATCCACGGTGAACCAGTGGCAGACCTTTCCCTTGGTCTCCTCGGCGAAGGCGTGGACCTCCTCCAGAGACCGGCCCTTCTGCCGCTCCTTGGCGCACAGGTATACCAGCAGCCCCTGGCCCAGAGAGGCGCACAGGGAGTCCACCACCAGGATTTTGGCCTCCGGGAACTCCTCCCGCAGGTCCTGAGCGGCGATAGAGGCGGACTGGTAGGTGGCGGACAGGGCGGAGGAGAAGTTGATGCACAGGATGTCCTTTCCGGCGGAGAGGATCTTCCGCATCTCGGCGGTGAATTCACCCACGCTGACGGCGGAGGTGGTGGCCAGTTGGCCGGAGCGGATCTTGGCGTAGAACTCCTGGAAACCGATCTCCCGGCCGTCCAGCCAGTTGCGGTAGACGTTCTCGCCCATGTGGAGGCTCAGAGGCAGAACAGACAGCTCCAGCTCCTCCGCCAGGGCGGCGGTCATGTCGCAGCAGCTATCGGTCATAATCACATAGTCACGCATCATTTACTCCCGCTCCTTTTCCTTTTTCCCCTTTTCCCGGCGGGAGGGCTTTTCTTCCTCCTCCTGGGCTTCCTTTCGCTGGCGCAGCAGCGTCACGTAACGGCTGCTGGCCACGCCGGCGGCGTAGCTCATCAGGGCAAAATGAATGGCGGCGTCGGCCAGTTCGTCGTCCCCCGTGCGGTCCTCCATCTCGTCGGCGGCGATGTTCAGCGCCTTGTCCAGGCTGGCGCAGAAGGCGGCGTACCCGTCGGCAATGGGGCGGTCCCCCTGGAGCTCCTCCTTGATCAGCAGGTCCATGTCCCGGGTGGACATGACCCGCTTTAAAACGCAGATGGCGGTGAGATAGGCCAGATGGTCCCGGTTGTATTTTTTTCCGTCGGCCCGGGGCACCAGGCCGCTTTTCGTGTAATTGTTGACCATGGCGGCGGTGAGGCCGTCGTCCTCATCGAACCGGATCACCTGCCGGTCCATATAGCTCAGTACCTGGTCCATATACAGGGAGAAGTCCGGCAACTGCTCCCAAGGCACGGGCCGCTGGGTCCGCAGCCGCTCCCGCAGAACGGTCAGATCATACATGTGTCCTCACTCCTTTGCCGGTCCGGCGGACATTTCAGTAGGTTTCCGCCGGTTTTCGTACTTATGAAGTATAACACAAGGATATGATTTTGTAAACCGCGTTCTGCATGATTGAAAACTATTTTTAACGCCGTTTAACGCGGTTCACTTTCCCACGCAGAACCGCTGAAAGATGCGGGAGACGATTTCCTCCCCGGCGGTGCGGCCGGTCAGCTCTCCCAGGGCCGAGAGGGCCTCCTCGGCGTCGGTGAGGACGGCGTCGGGCGTCATGCCGGACACCAGGGCTTCCGCCGCCCGGCTGATGGCCCGCTGGGCCC
>URXS01000184.1 GCA_900551885.1 uncultured Oscillibacter sp. | reverse complement strand
CTCGTGGCGGTTCTTGTCCCGGATGCAGGTCAAAAGCTTGGGCCGCACCGCCTCCCCGGCGCCTACGGCGTCAAACAGGCCTGTGACGAAGCCCATATGGCTGATCTCCAGCACGAAGTCCCGCTCCGTCAATGCCAGGCTCCGCAGCGCCAGGGACACGGCCTGGGCGGTGGCGCCGTCGTCCACTGCGCCGATGCACTCCAGGCCCATCTGGCTGATCTCCCGGAAGGTGTGGCTCTCCTGGCTGGGGCGGTAGACGTTCTCCATATAATAGTAGCGTCCGCAGCCGCCGGGCTCCACCTGGGCGTTCTTGGCGATGGAGAGGGTCACATCCGGCTTCAGCGCCAGCAGCCGCCCGTCCAGGTCCGTGAAGGTGATGACCTGCTCGCTGGAGAGGAAACGGCGGTTCTCCTGATAGAGCCCGTACTCCTCAAAGCGGCCCATGTGGTATTTCCGGAAGCCCGCCTGCTCATACAGCAGCCGGAGCTGTAAGGACACCCGCTCCTGGGGCTTGAGAATATTGAGATCCAGTTCCATGGAAACGTCCTCCTGCAGGGGCGCAGCGCCCCGGTTTTTCATGGGGTCCATTTTACTTTATTTTATTAGCAAAGTAAAGTGGTAATTCGGTAGCAAATGAAATTCTGCCATTTGCACAAATTTCCATCCCCACAAGAAAACAATACAGGGTGTATTTTACACCCTGTACCTGTCGTTTGCAATCATTCTTGGGGGGTCTCCGGTCCCTCTTTCACCGGAATCCCGCTCCGCTCCAGGAACACCAGCAGTTGGGCCACAGCGGCATCATCGCTCTCCCGCTCCGCCAGGATGCGGGCCACGGTCCGCAGGGGCTGGCTGTAGGGCTGGGGCCGGATGAAAATTTTCTCCAAGTCCATCTCTATCAACCTCCATATATGGTCATTATAACATGGTGGGTTTTCTATAATCAAGGCATACCATCTATATATGGAGATTTCTATGAACCGAAGCACGCCGAAACAACGGAATATCGGCAGGAAAGTGGCCTATTATCGAGAGCAGCGAGGGCTGACACAAAAAGAGTTGGCTGCGCAGTTGCAAACCGTAGGCTGCGATATGACCTCCGAGATGATCTGGAAGGCCGAAAATGGACGCCGGTGTCTTTCTATTTTTGAGATCGACAAGCTGGCGGAGGTCCTGCATGTGGATTACAACGCCCTGTTCGCCCAGGACGAATGACCGGGGAGCCAAATTGGCTCCCCGGTTTTTTGCGGCGAGGCAGGCTGCCCCGATCCGACGAGACGGCTGGGGTACAGAGGCCCAGGGCTTCCCCTTGGGGAAGCTGGCGAGCGCAGTGAGCCTGATGAGGGACTGTCAAGGGCCCCTGCCGCCGCCATGCCCGCATCCGGCCGGCCACCTTCCCCCAGGGGAAGGCTTTTCGGGGGACCGGGCAGCCTTACTCCTCCACCGTCATGGTGACCGTCACCGTCCCCCACAGCGCCTCGGTGGTGGACCCGGTCACCCACCGCATGTCCGCGTCGCAGGTGATCTCCAGCCCCTCCCACTGGAGCGTCCAGTCCTTCACGCCCATGCGCTCCAGTTCTTCCAGTCTCCGGTCCCGGCTGGACTTCCAGAAGGGCGCATCCTCCTGGGCCCAGGCCAGCGCCATAGCCGACGCCAGCACGGACTGGGGCAGCGTCAGCGGATAGCTCATGTCCAGAGTCCCATCCGCCCGAACCGTCACGGAGGTCACGATATCCCCCTCCGTCTGATAGGAGAATGCGGTCTGCTTCCAGAAGCGGTACGCATCCCGATAGCCCTCCCACTGGCCCGCCGGGTCCATGGCGCCGTCCACATAGTTTTCCAGATACGCCTTCTGCTGGTTGACGTTCTCCGCGAACTCCGCCACCGTCAGCTCCCCCCGGTTGGGCGGCAGGGTGGCCTGGGTCCACCGCACCATATAGGTAACGAGCCCCGCAAGGCCCAGTCCCAGCAGCACCAGCCACCAGGGGTAGTGCTCGCTGACGCTGCGGTAGGCGGTCTCCCGGTCCCAGGGCTGGGATTCATCCTCCACGCAGCGCTTCAGGCACTTGTACAGCACAATCCAGCTCACTACGGGAATGGCCAGCAGAATCTGATAGGCATAGATCCCCACCAGGCGGGACGCCCCCTGTTTCATGGACAGTTTCCCGCCGTCGGCCCGGGACAGGCGCAGTCCCATAAGCGCCTTGCCCGGGGTCGTGCCGAACAGGCGCAGCAGCAGCGGTTCCACCAGCAGCTCCAGCAGCTTGGACAGTAAAAACGCGAAGAATTCACTGCCTGCATCCAACCCGTAAGAGGACAGCGCCAGGGGAATCAGAAATACCAACAGGTACAACGTCTCGTCAATGGTCCGGGCCACCAGCCGCCGGACCGGGTTACTGACCGTGGGCAGCACGTCTGCCGCCGGCAGAGGCGGCGCCGCAGATTGCCGCCACC
>URXS01000183.1 GCA_900551885.1 uncultured Oscillibacter sp. | reverse complement strand
CCGCCGGAATGCCCCCCGCCGCCGTGATGGCCCGGATCGTGTCCCGGGTAATGGGCTTGGCGTCGGCCTTGGTGCCGGTGACAAAGGCGGCTCCCACACCCAGATAGTCGGCGCCGGCGGCCTGTGCCGCCTGGGCCTCTGCCACGGAGTGGGCGGAGACGCCCACAATCTTGTCCGGCCCCAGCACTTCCCGGGCCCGGCCCGCGGCCAGGTCCTCCTGGCCCACATGGACCCCGTCGGCCCCTACGGCCAGGGCGATCTCCACATCGTCGTTGATAATGCTGATGGCGCCCTTCTCCCGGCACAGCGCCACAAAGCGTTTTGCCTCCTCCAGAAAGGCGTCGTGGTCCAGATGCTTTTCCCGAAGCTGCACGATGCCTGCCCCGCCGTCGATGGCATCCGCCACCTGGGCCAGCAGAGCGTCGGGGCCGGAGGCCCAGGCCTGGTCGGTAACCGCGTACAGCCGCAGCCGCTTTCCGTCTAATTTCATATTACTCCTCCTCAGCGACACAAAAACGCCGCGGACACACCAAAATCGGTCGTCCGCGGCGTCGCGCCTCATGATTTCCCTACGTTGGCATGATCCAAATCAGGTCAGGTCGAGACCATGACAGTCTCCTCTCAGCCCGGCAATACGGACTCCCCTTTGTTCACTTGTTTCTATCATACGCCTCTTTTTTCCACATTGCAAGGGCGATCCCCGGTCTTTTTCTACATTCTTCGAAAACCGGGGCCTTGACAAGCCCTGCCGCTGGTGCCATAATAGAGCCGAAAAATACAGGGGAGCCGTTATGGCTGAGAGGAAGCGTCTGCTTCGACCCTCCACCTGATGTGGGTAATGCCACCGTAGGAAGTCATCATCCGAACTGATGCGGCAGGCGGCCCAGGTGGGTCCCCGCCGTTTTTCTACTCTTTTGCTGAAGGGAGCGTGAGGGAAAACCACGTTTTCCGGCACCCCGGTTTTCCGGGAGCGGGCCGAGGGGGAGCGCCCTGGGTCCGGGCCGGCCAAGCAGCGATGGGAAGCCGTGTTCCGGCGTGAGAGGAGGCCAGTGAGCCTCGACCGAACTTCTCCGCAGGCGGAAGTGTGTCCGTCTGTGCCTTGCCATGCAAGGGGGAGACGCTGCCTGGATCGCCGTTTTCTCCCTGCCATTCATTTCTCAAAGGAGTATGATTATCATGAAGAGCGTTTCTACAAAGAAGCTGGCCCTGGCCGGCGTGCTGTGCGCCGTGGCCGTGGTTGGGAGCCTCTTTTCCTTCCCTGTCTTTTCCAGCAAGTGCGCCCCGGTACAGCACATGGTGAACATCCTGTGCGCCGTATTCCTGGGCCCCTGGTACGGCGTGGCCGTGGCCTTCGTGGCCAGCCTGCTCCGCAACCTGCTGGGTCTTGGCTCTCTGCTGGCCTTCCCGGGCAGCATGTGCGGTGCGCTGCTGTGCGGCCTGGTATACTGGAGATCCAAGAACCTGGTCGCCACCCTCTGCGCCGAGGTCTTCGGCACCGGCATCATCGGCGGGCTGCTGTCCTATCCCATCGCCATCGCCTTCATGGGCGTGGTGGCCGGCACCATCGGCTACACCGCCTATGTGGTGCCCTTCCTGGTGTCCACTGTGGGCGGGTCCCTGCTGGCAGGCGTCCTGGTGCTGGCCCTCAAGCGCAGCGGCGCCCTGCACTCCATGCAGGCTACCCTGGAGCACTGAGAGATCTTATTTTCAGGAGCGTGTATCCATGATTGATTTCAACCGGCTGGACCAGGTGCGGCAGCGGCGGCCGCTGATCCACTGCGTCAGCAACATCGTCACCGCCAATGACTGCGCCAACCTGGCTCTGGCGGTGGGGGCCAGCCCCATGATGGCCCAGGCTCCCCAGGAGATGGGGGACATCACCGCCGCCAGCGACGCCACGGTGCTGAACACCGGCACGCCGGACGAAATCAAGTTCGAGGTCTGCGCCCAGTGCGGCAAAGCGGCCACCGCCGCCCAGACGCCGGTGGTACTGGACCCGGTGGGCGTGGGGGCTTCACCCTGGCGGCTGCGGCGGGTCCAGGAGCTGCTGCATCTGTTCACGCCCTCGATTCTCCGGGTAAATCTGGGGGAGGCCCTGGCTCTGTCCGCCGCGGGCGGACGGGAGCAGGGGGTGGACAGCCCTGCGCCCGCGCCGATGACAACAGCATCCGCCTCGTCAAGCGCGCGCCGCAGGCGCGCAATTTGCACCGAGAAGCCGCTCGTAGATCGTTTTGTCGAGATCCTTGAAAACATTGAAAACCACCTTTATTTTACTGCCCGTCTCCACCTTATAGCGCCGCACGGTCTCCACGGCGATCTCCGCCGCGCGCTCGTTTGGAAAATGGAACACACCGGTCGAAATGCAGCAGAACGCGATGCTTCGCACACTGTTTTTCTCCGCAAGTTCCAGACAGGATCGGTAACATGACGCAAGCAGCCGCTCGTCCTCTCTTGTCACGCGGCCCGAGACGATCGGGCCGACCGTGTGGAGGACGTAATCGCACGGCAGGTTGTAGGCCTTCGTGATCTTCGCCTGCCCTGTCGGC
>URXS01000182.1 GCA_900551885.1 uncultured Oscillibacter sp. | reverse complement strand
CGATACACTGAGGCCAGGCTTGCCAAGATCGCAGGCGAAATGCTGCGGGACATCGAAAAGGACACCGTGGACTGGGACCCCAACTTCGATGAGAGCCGCAAGGAGCCCCGGGTGCTGCCCTGCCGGTTCCCCAATCTGCTGGTCAACGGTTCCTCCGGCATCGCCGTGGGTATGGCCACCAATATCCCGCCCCATAACCTGCGGGAGGTCATCGGTGCGTGCATCTGCGTGCTGGACAATCCCGACGCCACCCTGGCGGACCTGATGGAGCACGTCCAGGGTCCCGACTTCCCCACCAAGGGTATTATCATGGGCCGGGCCGGGATCCGGGCCGCCTATGCCACCGGCCGGGGCCGGGTGGTGGTCCGGGCCCGTCATGAATTCGAGGAATTCGGCAATAACCGCACCCGCATCATCATCACGGAGCTTCCGTATCAGGTGAACAAGCGGATGCTCATCAAGAACATGGCCGACCAGGTGGAGGACAAGCGGCTGGAGGGCATCTCCGACATCCGGGACGAGTCCGACCGCAACGGTATGCGTGTCGTGATCGAGCTCAAGCGCGACGCCAATCCCCAAGTGGTGCTGAACCGTCTGTTTGCCCAGACCCAGCTGCAGACCACCTTTGCCATCAATATGCTGGCGCTTGTGGAAAACCAGCGGCAGCCGAAAATACTGTCCCTGCGGCACATCATCGACGAGTACCTGAAATTCCAGGAGGAGATCATCATCCGCCGGACCCGCTTCGACCTGAAAAAGGCCCAGGAGCGCGCCCACCTGCTGGAGGGCCTGCTGATCGCCCAGGACAACATCGACGAGGTCATCAAGATCATCCGCAGCAGCTACGACAACGCCAAGGAGAACCTGATGCAGCGCTTCGGGCTGGACGACGTGCAGGCCCAGGCCATTCTGGATATGCGCCTGAAGGCGCTGCAGGGTCTTGACCGGGAGAAGCTCCAGACCGAGTACAAGGAGCTGGAGGAGAAGATCGCCTACTTCCTGCGTATCCTCAGCGACGAGGGACTGGTGAAGTCCATCCTCAAGGAGGAGCTGACCGCCATTGCCGACAAGTTCGGCGACGACCGCAAGACCGAGATCCAGGATGTGGAGGACGAGCTGGACATCGAGGACCTGATCGAGGAGGAGCAGTGCGTCTTCACCCTGACGGAGAACGGCTACATCAAGCGCACGCCGGTCAGCGAATACGCCGCTCAGAGTAAGGGCGGCATGGGCAAGAAGGGCATCACCACCCGTGAGGAGGACACGGTGGTGGACGTGTTCACCGCGTCTACCCACGACTATATTCTGTTCTTTACCGACACCGGCAAGGTCTACCGCAAGAAGGGCTATCAGATCCCGGAAAGCGGCAAGGCCGCCAAGGGTGTGAACATCGTCAACATCATTCAGGTGGAGACGGGCGAGCGCGTACAGGCCATGCTCCACTTCCGCGAGACGGGAGACGAGGAGCTGTACCTGTTCATGACCACCCGGAACGGCACGGTGAAGCGTCTGGAGGTCAGCGCCCTGAAGAACCTGCGGAACAACGGCATCCGCGCCCTGACGCTGGACGAGGGCGACCAGCTGATCTCCGTGACGGAGACCCGGGGGCATGACCGTATGCTTATCGCCACCCACGACGGGCAGGCGGTGTGCTTCGACGAGACGGATGTGCGCGCCATGGGACGTACCGCCGTGGGTGTCCGGGGCATCCGGCTGCGGGAGGGCGACTACGTCATCGGCGCTGCCCGCGTCGACGAGGGTAAGACCGTCCTCTCCATCACCGAGAACGGCTACGGCAAGCGGACGCCTATTGAGGAGTACCGCATTACCAACCGCGGCGGCATGGGTATCCGCAACTATATGGTCACGGACAAGACCGGCCCGGTGGTGGGCATGAAGGTGGTGGACGGTACCGAGGACCTGCTGCTGGTAACGGCGGCGGGCATCCTGATCCGCACACCTGTGGAAAATATCCGCGTGGCGGGACGTGCCACCCAGGGCGTCATCGTCATGCGCTTCAAGGAGGAGGGCGACCGGGTCATCTCGCTGGCTTTGGCCGATCCCGAGGAGAAGGAGCAGCCCGCGTCGGAGGAGGCCCCGCTGTGAACGGCTCCGGGCTGGACATCATCGCGCGGATAGAGACGCCCTTTGCGGAGAAGTTCGGCGTGCCGCGGCAGAGCGGCATTGCCGACAGCCCCGGACGCATCGTGTTCGAAAAGCCCTTCCGGGACGTGGATGCGGTGCGGGGCCTGGAGGGCTTTTCACACATCTGGCTCATCTGGCAGTTTGACCGGGCGCAGCGGCAGGGCTGGTCGCCCACCGTGCGGCCGCCCCGGCTGGGCGGCAATCAGCGGGTAGGCGTGTTTGCCAGCCGTTCCCCCTTCCGGCCCAATCCCATCGGCCTGTCCTCCGTGCGGCTGGACCGCATCGAACACACCGACGCCCTGGGGCCGGTCCTCCATGTCCGGGGGGCGGACCTGGTGGACGGGACTCCCATTCTGGACATCAAGCCCTATCTCCCATACGGGGACTGCCATCCGGAGGCGGAGGGCG
>URXS01000181.1 GCA_900551885.1 uncultured Oscillibacter sp. | reverse complement strand
TCATGTCCGCAGGCGGACTTCCGGGGCACGGAGATCACGGCGTAATCCCCGGCCAAAAGGGTCTCCACTGTTGCGATTTGGGTCATATTGTCTCTACTCCTTTGTTATGGGACGGTCTCCTGGGTCTCTCCGTCGGAGGGCGTGTCCTCCGACGGCTCATTCTGGTCGGGCTCCTCATCCTGGGTGTCCCGCAGGGTGACCCGGATCTGATAGGTGCCGCTGATGCCCAGATCTCCCCGCTGCGACCGGATCTCCACCGGCACGGTGTAAGTCCCCGCGGCGGAGCCGAAGTCCGTCAGGTCCGCCACCGCCAGCAGGTCGGAGCCGGTGACGGCGTCCACGTCGGCGCTGGTGCCATAGATCACCACGGTCAACTGCTCCGTCAGCACGTCGGCCACCTTGCCCTCCGGCACGTTCTCGCACTGGATGCGGGTGGTGGTCACCGGTGCGCTCTTCATGTCCTTGAAGGAGATGGTCAGCGTGGCCTTGGTGACACCGCTGAGGTTCTCACAGCCCTCCGGCAGGGGGATGGTGTAGCTGTAGCGGGTGTTGCTGTCCAGGGAGGCCAGGTCGAAGTCGTCCAGCACGATGGTCTCCACGTCCTTCAGCAGATCGGCGTCTCCGGAGACCAAGATGCTCCGGGGTTCAATGTCCCACACTGTGTTGGTCAGCCGGGCGCCGGGGGACTGGATGAAGTTCATGGTCAGCGTCAGCTCCTTGGTGACATTCACCGGCAGCGTGGCCGTGATCTTGTCCACCGTGGGGTGGATGCCGTCGCCGGAGAGGAGCTGGTCGTTGGCATCGTAGTACTGGAAGTCCAATTCCTGGGTGATGGTGGAGGTGGCGTCGTCATAGTTCAAAACCACCTTCACGTAGCTGACCGGGTCGATGTCCTCCTTCTGGCCCCGGATCTCCAGCACGGAGGGCGACAGCTCCAGCTCACCGGCGGAGTAGCCCTCGGCCACGGTGCCCACCCGCTCACAGCGGACCTCCACTTCCTTGTGGTACAGCTCACCGATGTTGACGGTGGCCATGGAGGGCGAGGAGGATTTCTTGGAGATGCCCTCCGTCCCGTCCGGATAGAGGATGGTGATGTTCAGCCGCTGGGCGCCGGTCTCCGTCACATCCGCCAGGTCCACCGTAGCCCGGACGGCAGAGCGGTCAAGGCTGGTGCTGTTCCAGCGGGTGGAGGCGGTCAGCTTCACGTTCACGGTCTGGGTGGTGCCCTCCTCCAGCAGCATCAGTCCCCGCTGGGCCAGCACCGTATCGGTGTTCAGGTACTCGATGGGGATGTTGTTGATGTCGATCTCCACCTTTTTGGCGTCGCCGTTGTCACCGGTCAGATCCACGAAGATCCAGAGGGTGACGGCTACCAGACAGGACAGTGCCAGGTACATTGCCTTCTGCCTGTCCATTTTTTTACGTTCCATCGTCGCCGCCTCCTCCCTTTCCGGTCCGCAGCAGCCGCGCCAGGTTGAACCGCTGCTTGTCCCCGTCGGGCTCCTCCTGCGGAAGCAGCTCGTTCCGCAGGAGGTTCTCCAGGGTCTCCGGCTTCAGGTGCCGCTTGAGCATCCCGCCGATGGCCACGGAGATGGAGCCAGTCTCCTCCGACACGATGACCACCACCGCGTCGGAGTTTTCGCTCATGCCGATGCCGGCCCGGTGGCGCATGCCCAGGTCCCGGCTCAGGTTCACGTTCTTGCTTAAGGGCAGCATGCACCCGGCCCCCAGCATCCGCCCGTGGCGGATGATGACGGCGCCGTCGTGCATGGGTGCCTTGACGAAGAAGATGTTTTTCAGCAGCTCGCTGGACACGGCCGCGTCCAGCATGGTGCCGCTGCGGACCATGTCGTCCAGCAGGATCTCCCGCTCGAAGACGATCAGGGCGCCGGTGCGGGTCTGGGACATCTCCGTGCAGGCCAGCACCGTCTGGCCGATGGTCTGCTCCATGGTGCTGCCGCCCTCCATATGGGTGAAGAAGCCGATGAAGCGGCGGGAGCCCATCTCCTCCAGGATCCGGCGGATCTCCGGCTGAAACAGGATGATCAGCGCCAGCACGCCCACCTGGACCATGCGGCTCATCAGGTAGTAGATACTGTTGAGCTGCAGCAGGTAGGACAGCAGCAGCGCCGCAAAGAACACGAACAGGCCCTTCAGCAGACTGACGGCCCGGGTGGTGCGCATCAAGGTCAGAATTTTATAGAGGACGAACACCATAATGGCGATGTCCAGGATGTCCGTGACCTGTATGGTCAGCAGATACCGCCCGATGGTGCCGGGCAGCGTGGCGATCGTCAGCACGTCGCTCATATCCATTGAACGTCATCATCCCTTTCAGGCCGTAAATACAATACACTGTATTATATAAAATATGCCTGTAGATTGCAAGGTAAACGGGGGTAAAATTCACGGTCTGTTCAGAAAATCAGCGGAGGATTTCCCCCATGGCCGCCAGGAAGCGGGCCACCTCCTCCGGGGTGTTCCAATGGGAAAAGCTGGCACGGACGGTGCCGGTGTCCACGGTCCCGGCGGTCTGGTGGGCCGCCGGCGCGCAGTGGAGCCCC
>URXS01000180.1 GCA_900551885.1 uncultured Oscillibacter sp. | reverse complement strand
CCAGCCACTTGGTGATAGCGGCGGTCAGAGTGGTCTTGCCATGGTCGACGTGACCAATGGTGCCGATGTTAACATGGGGCTTGGTTCTTTCAAATTTCTGCTTAGCCATTTGAAAATCCTCCTGTCAATTTTCAAAATCTTTGTTTGTTGCAGTACGAAATAATCAGCACTGCTTATTTTACCGTATCTTGCCGGGAAAAGCAATAACTTTTTCCAGCCGATCAGGCCTGGGGCTTGGAGCGGGCGTCCACGATCTTGTCCCGGATGTTCTTGGGGATCTCGATATAGTGGCTGGGCTCCATGGTGTACTGGCCGCGGCCCTGGGTACGGGAGCGCAGGTCGGTGGCATAGCCGAACATCTCGGCCAGAGGCACATAGGCGTCGATCTGCTGGGCACCCGGACGGGCTTCCAACTGGATGATCTGGCCACGGCGGCTGTTCAGGTCACCGATGACATCGCCCATATACTCGTCGGGAACGATGACGCTCACCTTCATGATGGGCTCCAGCAGCGTGGGATCAGCCTTGCGCATAGCCTCCTTGAAGGCCATGGAGCCGGCGATCTTGAACGCCATTTCGGAGGAGTCCACCTCGTGGTAGGAACCGTCGAACAGGGTGACCTTCACGTCCACCACAGGGAAGCCGGCCACAACACCGGCGTTCATGGCGCCCTGGATACCGGCGTCCACCGCGGGGATATACTCCTTGGGGATGGCACCGCCCACAATGGCGTTGATGAACTCGTAGCCCTTGCCGGACTCGTTGGGCTCCACATGGATCTTGACGTGGCCGTACTGGCCCTTGCCGCCAGACTGGCGGGCATACTTGGTGTCCTGATCCACAGCCTTCTTGATGGTCTCCTTGTAAGCCACCTGGGGAGCGCCAACATTGGCCTCCACCTTGAACTCACGCAGCAGACGGTCCACGATGATCTCCAGGTGCAGCTCGCCCATGCCGGCGATGATGGTCTGCCCGGTCTCCTCGTCGGTCCAGGTCTTGAAGGTGGGGTCTTCCTCGGCCAGCTTCATCAGCGCCACGCCCATCTTCTCCTGACCAGCCTTGGTCTTGGGCTCGATGGCCACCCGGATAACAGGCTCGGGGAACTCCATGGACTCCAGAATGATGGGGTGCTTCTCATCGCACAGGGTGTCGCCGGTGGTGGTGTTCTTCAGGCCCACGGCGGCCTCGATATCGCCGGAGAAAACCTCCTCGATATCCTCCCGGTGGTTGGCGTGCATCTGCAGAATCCGGCCGATACGCTCCTTGACGTTCTTGGTGCTGTTGAGCACGGAAGAACCGGTGGTCAGGTGACCGGAGTAGACGCGGAAGAAGCTCAGGCGGCCCACATAGGGGTCGGTCATGATCTTGAAAGCCAGAGCAGAGAAGGGGGCGTTGTCGTCGGCGGGACGCTCGTCCTCCTCGTCGGTCTTGGGATTGATGCCCTTGATGGGAGGAATGTCCAGCGGGGAGGGCATATAATCCACGATGGCGTCCAGCATCTTCTGCACGCCCTTGTTCTTGTAGGAAGTGCCGCAGGTGACAGGCACCATCTCATTGGCGATGGTGGCCTTGCGGATGGCGGCGCGGATCTTTTCCTGAGGAACTTCCTCGCCGCCCAGATACGCCTCCATGATCTCCTCGTCGAACATGGAGACAGCATCCATCAGCTTCTCATGATACTCGTTGGCCAGATCCACCATGTCGGCGGGGATCGGCTCCACCCGCATGTCCTTACCCAGGTCGTCGTAATAGACGTCGGCATCCATTTCGATCAGGTCGATGATACCCTTGAAGGTATCCTCAGACCCGATGGGGAGCTGAATGGGCACAGCGTTGCACTTCAAACGCTCGTCCACCATGCGCAGCACATTGTAGAAGTCCGCGCCCATGATATCCATCTTGTTGACGTAGATCATGCGAGGGACCTTGTACTGGTCGGCCTGGCGCCACACAGTCTCGGACTGAGGCTCCACGCCGCCCTTGGCGCACAGCACGGTCACAGAGCCGTCCAGCACGCGCAGGGAACGCTCCACTTCCACGGTGAAGTCCACGTGGCCCGGAGTGTCGATGATATTGATCCGGGTCTTGGGGAACTGATTCTTGGAACCGGACCAATAGCAGGTGGTGGCGGCGGACGTAATGGTAATGCCGCGCTCCTGCTCCTGGGCCATCCAGTCCATGGTAGCGGTACCGTCATGGGTCTCACCGATCTTATAGTTCACACCGGTATAAAACAAGATACGCTCGGTCGTCGTGGTCTTGCCAGCATCGATGTGAGCCATAATGCCGATATTGCGGGTATTCTCCAGAGATGTTTTTCTCGGCATACTGTCTCTCCTAACTTACCAGCGGAAATGGGCGAAGGCCTTGTTGGCCTCGGCGGCCTTGTGGACCTCCTCGCGCTTTTTCACGGCGCTGCCGGTGTTGTTGGCGGCGTCCATGAGCTCACCGGCCAGACGCTCGGCCATGGTGCGCTCGCTGCGGGCGCGGGCATAGGTCGTCAGCCAGCGCAGGCCCAGGGTCGTGCGGCGGGCGGGACGGACCTCCATAGGCACCTGATAGGTGGCGCCGCCCACGCGG
>URXS01000179.1 GCA_900551885.1 uncultured Oscillibacter sp. | reverse complement strand
CCCCGCCGCAGAGGTACCGGCAGAGGCATCCGCGGCAGCGACACCCACCCCGGTGGAGACGCCTGCCGCCCCGCCGGAGACGCCGGCGGCGGAGGCCAAGCCCCGGACCCACCGGGGCGGACGCCGTCGGAAAAAGGCCGTGGAAGTCTCCGCCACGTAAATCCGTTGTAAAAGCACGTCCCGTTTTTCGGGACGTGCTTTTTTACATCAGTCTTCGTGGTCCACGGCGTAC
Source organism: uncultured Oscillibacter sp. (assembly GCA_900551885.1). Taxonomy (GTDB): domain Bacteria; phylum Bacillota; class Clostridia; order Oscillospirales; family Oscillospiraceae; genus Oscillibacter. Next base: position 2,399 of record URXS01000179.1, on the reverse strand, counting down.
ATGTGGGCCATCAGGTCCAGGATTTTGTTGGTGTAGCCCCACTCGTTGTCGTACCAGGCGATCAGCTTGACGAAGTTGTCGTCCAGCATGATGCCCGCCGTCTCATCGAAAATGCAGGTCTGGGAAAAGCCGGTCAGGTCCGAGGACACCACCTGGTCACTGGTGCAGGTGATGATGCCCTTCATGCTGTTTTTTGCGGCGTTCTCCATGGCCACGCACACGTCGTGGTAGGTAGCGGGCTGGATCAGCCGGGCCGTCAGGTCCACCACGGACACGTCGTTGGTGGGCACCCGGAAGCTCATGCCGGTCATGCGGCCCTTCAGCTCCGGGATCACCATGCCCACCGCCTTGGCGGCGCCGGTGGTGGAGGGGATGATGTTGCCCAGAACGCTGCGGCCGGTGCGCCAGTCCCGGCCCGCCCGGGCATCCACCGCCTTCTGCTTGGCGGTGGCGGCGTGGATGGTACTCATCAGAGCCTGGGAGATGCCGAAGGTGTCGTTGATGACCTTGGTCATGGGGGCCAGGCAGTTGGTGGTGCAGGAGGCGTTGGAGACCACATCCATGTCGGCGGTGTACTTCTTATGGTTGACACCCATGACGAAAGTGGGGGTCACCTCGTCCTTGGCGGGGGCGGAGATGATGACCTTCTTCGCCCCGTGGACCAGGTGGGCAGAGGCCTTCTCCGTGGTGCAGTAGGCACCGGTGGATTCGATGATGTATTCGGCGCCACAGTCGTCCCAGGGGATGTCCGCCGCGTTTTCCTGGCTGTAGACCCGGATTTTTTTGCCGTTGATGATCAAGTGCCGGTCATCCCGCTCCACGGTGCCGGTGAAGGTGCGGAACACCGAGTCGTATTTCACCTGATAGACCATGTAGTCCAGGTCGGCGTTGCGCAGATTGATGCCCCGAATGTCGTAGCTGCCGCAGCCCCGCTCCACCATGCACCGCAGTGCCACCCGGCCGATGCGGCCGAAGCCGTTGATTCCCACTTTGATCGCCATGCCGTTCCTCCGATCACGTTATGATTTGCCGGCAGAGTGGACCCTCAACCGGCGACGAGCATATTATAACACAGCGGTTCACATTTTCTTATGGTATTTACGTAAAATTACGCATGATAAAGAAATTTTTTCTTGTCCGTTTTGCACAGCTTTGGGCAGCGCAGTATTCGACATGATTCGACTTTATTTTCCAAAATTCGACAAATATCTTGTTTTTGTGACTTCTTTTTGTTATGCTTATGACATTGCAGCCAGGCTTTTCCACGATTTTTGAACGTGGCTCCGGCACATGCTACAGTCATCGCGCCCAGGCGCGGGAAGGGAGGCGTCCATGGAACCGGACCATCGTCAGCAGGCGTTTTTATTCTCCAACATCGCCGCCCAACTGCGGGGCGCCCTCAGTAATCTGCACCTGGCCGCCGCCCAACTGGTGCCCGCTGAAGCGCGGGAACAGGACCCGGAGCTGGACGCCCGGGCGGCCCTGCTGGACCAGAGCTATTATCAGCTTCTGCGGCTGGTCAACAACCTGTCCGCCGCTGCGGTATATCTGAACAGCGACAAGCCGTTGCCCCTTCAGGATCGGGACATGGTGGACACCGTCCGGGAACTGTGTGCCCAGGCGGAGGGCCCGGCGGCCCTGCTGGGGCTGGAGCTGCGGTTCGTCTGCTCCCGGAGCCAGCATATCTGCGCTTTCCACCAGCCCTCCCTGGAGCTGCTGGTGCAGCACCTGCTCTCCAATGCCTTCAAGTTCACCCCGGCTGGCGGCATCGTCACTGTGGAGCTGAAATTTCACGCCAAACGGGTGCTTCTGACGGTGGCGGATACCGGCTGCGGCATTCCGCCGGAGCATCTGGAGGCCCTGTTTGACCGCTATCTCCACGGCGACCCCCTGTCTCCCGCCCCCCAGGGGCTGGGTCTGGGACTTCCCCTGTGCCGCCGGATCGCTGAGGGCCATGGCGGCACCATCATGGCTGAGTCGGTGGTGGGGAAGGGCTCCCGCTTCACCCTGTCCCTTCCGGACCGGCAAACCGGCACCAGCGGCGTGTCCGACATCGCCCTGGACTACTCTGGCGGCTTCAACCGGACGCTGCTGGCCCTGGCGGACGCTCTGCCGGCAAAAGCCTTCCTGCTGCGCAATGAAAACTGAAACCCGGACCCCTGGCGGATGCGTGGTCCCGCCGGGCCCGGGTCTTTCTTTTTCCACAGCCTTTTCTTTTCCCCGGAAATGGGGTACAATAGGATGGATTTTTTGAGGAGGTGGTCCTTTGGCAAAGGGACAGGTGGCCGTGGCCATGAGCGGTGGCGTGGACAGCGCCGCGGCAGCGCTGCTGCTGCTCCAGGCGGGCTACGACGTGTGGGGCGTCACGCTGCGGCTCCAGAGCTGCGGCGCGGCGGTGG
>URXS01000178.1 GCA_900551885.1 uncultured Oscillibacter sp. | reverse complement strand
CAGCCGCCTGTCCATTGCCGCCGCTACGGCCCACGCCGCCTGTACCACCGCCGCCGACATCGGCGCCGACGCAGTCATCACCGTCAGCCAGCGGGGCACCACCGCCCAGATGGTCAGCCGCTTCCGCCCTGCCACCACCGTGGTGGCCTGTCTGCTGGATGAGCAGGTGCGCCGCCAGATGTCCCTGTATTTCGGCGTGGTGCCGCTGATGATGCCCTATGCCAGCAACACCGACGAGCTGGTGGACTTCGCCGTGGAGGCGGCGGAGAAGGGTGGCCTGGTCCATCAGGGCGACCTGGTGGTGGTCACCGCCGGTGTACCGGTGGGCGTGGCCGGCACTACCAACATGATCCGCATCCACCTGGTGGGCGGCTTCCTGCTCAACGGCGTGGGCATCGGCACCAAGAACGCCTGCGGCCCCCTGTGCGTGTGCCGCTCCCAGGAGGACGTGGCCGCCAAGTTCCACCCCGGCGACGTGCTGGCCGTCCCCTACACCACCAATGACCTGCTGCCCTACCTGCGGCAGGCGGCGGCGGTGATCAGCGAGGAGTCCGGCGTCAACAGCCACGCCGCCACCGTGGGGCTGACCCTGGACAAGGCGGTGATCGTGGGCGCCACCGGCGCCACCCAGCGGCTCAAGGACGGAATTATGGTGTCTGTGGACTGCTCCCGTGGCGTGGTCCAGACCCTGCCCCAGTGATCTGTATTCCCAACGCTTTTATGAAACGAGAGAAGGGGAACCGCGAAAACGGTTCCCCTTCTCTTTATTGATTTTCATGTAATCATCACGCGCGGGCTCGTTTGGGAACCAGCAGCGGCAGAATGTTTTCCCGCCGGTAGATCTCCCGCAGCCGCTGGCCCACGGCCTCCAGGCTCCGCTCCTCCGCCACGGCCCGGCCCGCCGCCGTCAGATCCGGCAAGGTACCGGAGAGGATGCCCTCCAGGGTCCGCTGGAAGTCCTCCTGATCGGCGGCCTTATAGACGTTTTTTCCGTCCTCCAGCCAGCCATCGTACACCGGGATGTCCCGCAGCACCGTGGGGATGCCGCAGGCCAGGGCCTCCAGTACCACGATGCCCTCGGTCTCCTCATGGCTCATGAAGGCGAAAGCGTCGGCGCCGCAGTAGGCCTCCCGCAGCTCCTCCCGGTCCACATAGCCGGGGAAATCCAGGTTTTCCGGCGCCGTCTCCATTACCTGCCGGATATCGGCGGGGACCAGACGGGGGTCCGTCCAGCCGTACCAGATGAAGCGGACGGACCGCATCCGCCGGGCCAGGTCCGCAAATTCGGGCAGTCCCTTCCGGGCGATGGTGTGGCCCACGGAGACCACGGCTTTCTCTCCCGCCCGCAGCCCTCGCCGCTGGCGGAACGCTTCCCGCAGCGCCGGATTGGGGGCAAAAAAGTCCGTGTCCACGCCGTTGGAAATGGCGTATACCGGTCGTTTGAGGCCGTAGCTCTCCAGCAGATGCCGGGAGTACTCCGTGGGAGTCAGCACCACGTCCCCCAGGCCATAGCAAAATGTGATCCACCGCCGGAACAGTGGTGCCAGGGCGTCGGAGCCCCGGAAGGAATGGCGGAAGTCCTCCATGGTGGAGTGGCCGTAGCAGACCACCTTCCGCCCCGTCAGCCGGGCCCAGAACACCGCCGGCAGAATGTCCGGCAACACTGTGTTGATGTGGATGGCCCAGGCGTCGCCGCTCCAGCGGTCCGTGGTCTCCACGCCCGCCCGGCGCAGCATCTCCCGCTGGTGGCGGATGGCCTGTCCCACACCGCTTTTGGCCACCAGGTGCTCGCCGCCGCTGTATATATAAATCCGCATGCCGTACCTCCTTATGGTTCTCTATGTCTCGTCTCCCTCAGGCCAGCATGGCCGTCACGTGCTGCCACACCACCGTCAGCCCCAGGCTGTACATGGCGATGGCGAAGGGCTTGCCCAGAAGAATGATGGCGGTGAACCGCCGCCAGGTCATCTCCGTGGTGCCCGCCAGATAGCACAGGAAATCGTCCGGTGCCACCGGCAGGAAAATGGCCCAGGCGAACAGCCGGGCAAAGCGCCCGTTGTCCTCGGTCCAGGCGCTGTACTTTGCGATGGTCTTTTCGGAAAACAGCAGGCCCAGCAGGGGCTTGCCGCAGTTGCGGGCAATGGCGAAGGCCATCAGGGACCCCACGCAGATGCCGATGTAGTTGTAGACGAAGCCGTTGACGGCACCGAACAGCAGCACTCCCGCCAGACACCCCAGGCCGCCGGGCAGGATGGGCACCACCACCTGTACCGCCTGGAAAGCCACGAACACCAGTGCTCCGCCGGCACCGCACCCGGCCACCAGCGCCTGCAGCCGCTCCTGAGAGGTCAGGAGCCCTGCCCGCCAGGCCCACACCGCCGTGATCACACAGATGATCAGACCGCACAACGATGCCGCCCGCAGGGCGGTCTTTTCCACACTCTTGCTCACGCGGGCACCCCCCTTCTCACCGCCATCCGGCGGCCGATCTGGTCGGCGTAGACCGCCTCTACCCGGCGGGCAAACCGCTCCGCCGAGAAAGGCTCTGCCGACTGCGCCGCCGCGGGGCCCATAGCGGCCGCCTCAGCGGGATTTTGTAAAAGTTCCTCCACCCGGCAGGTGGGCTTGCCGTACACATCCCCCTCCACCAGAGTTGCTCCCACGCC
>URXS01000177.1 GCA_900551885.1 uncultured Oscillibacter sp. | reverse complement strand
GAAATGGCAAGGAGAATGATACCCAAGAATTTACGTAATATATAAACCCCGCCTTTCCCGAATACCTTTTCGACCAGCGATACATTTTTTAGTACGAAATAGACAACAATAATGTTTAGGGTTAAGGCGATAATAATATTGATGGTATGATATTCCGCCCGCAAAGCCAACAAAGTCGTTAATGTTCCGGCTCCCACGATCAAGGGAAATACTAACGGTACAATAGATGCCGTTCCTGATGGACTGTCATTTTTGAAAATAGGGATTCCGAAGATCATTTCTACTGCCAGTACGAAGATCACGAGAGAACCGGCCACGGCAAACGAGGAAATGTCCACGCTGAACAAGTTGAGCAGACCATCCCCAACGAAAAGGAATGCCACGAGAAGAATATATGATGCCAAAGCGGCTTTTATGGCACTAATTTTGTGTCCTTTATTTTGAATATCATTAATGATAGGCACGGCTCCCGTGATGTCAATTACGGCAAACAGGACCATGAATGCACTCGCAAGTTCTTGTATACTAATGTCTGAAAAACTCATATCAAAAAGATTGGTTTATTCTTGATTAAAGGTTATTTTTGCCTACAAAGATACAGAAACAAGAGGTGTTATCAAAATGAATCAAAATAGAAAAGTTATGGCGTATACGAAACTAATTGTCGAGAAACAGGATAATATTTGCACGGTTAAAATTAATAACCCGGAGGCGTTGAATGCTTTGAATTCGACGATTTTGAAAGAATTGGATGCTGCTTTCACGGCTATCGGGGAGGATGACAGTGTTGATGTTGTCATTCTGACGGGTGAAGGACGTTCGTTCGTGGCAGGAGCGGATATATCCCAGATGAGTACGTTGAACGCGGTGGAGGGGAAAGCGTTTGGAGAGCTGGGAGCGGCTGTTTTCCGTAAAATCGAATTGTTGAACAAGGTGGTTATTGCCGGTGTAAATGGTTTCGCGCTAGGGGGCGGATGTGAGTTAGCCATGGCTTGTGACATCCGTATCGCTTCGGTGAAGGCTAAATTCGGTCAACCGGAAGTCGGTTTGGGAATTACCCCGGGATTCTCCGGTACGCAACGGTTACCGCGTATCGTGGGCTTGGGTAAGGCAAAAGAACTGATCTACACGGCTGACGTGATTGTTGCCGAGGAGGCTTATCGTATCGGGTTGGTGAACAAGGTGGTGGAACCGGAAGCGCTGATGGATGAATGTATGGCCATGGCGAAGAAGATCGCGGCAAAGGCCGGGCCGCAGCCCGACACGGCGCTGCCGGCGTCCATCAGGTGGTCGTCCAGGGGCAGCAGCCGCCCGGCGCCGGACATGGCGTCCAGGAAGGTTTCTTTTTCTTCTTCTGTCACACCATCGCAGGTGTAGAAAATGACGCCCTCACCCACGGCGGAGGGAGTATTGGGCATGATGCGGATGAGGGGATAGTCCCCGCAGCCCCGCTGGCGCAGGTCCGGGATGGTCAGGGCCGCCGCCATGGAGACCAGGACGAAGCGGCCCTTCCGCTTCTCCAGCACCGGAGCGATGTCCGCCATCAATCCTGCCACCATGTAGGGCTTGACGCCCAGAAAGATAAAATCCGCCTTTTCCGCCACGGTGGCGTTGCCCACCGACTGACAGCCCAAATCCGCCGCCAGAGCCTCTGCCTTGGCCGCCGTGCGGTTGGCCAGTAAAATGTGTTTTCCGTCCAGCTTTTTCCGGGCCGCCCGGGCCAGAGCCCCGCCCATATTGCCGGTTCCGATGAATCCGAATGTCGCCATCATGTTTTACCTTCTTCCCATCAGCCGTTCCAGGTGCGTCAGCGCACCTGGCCCTCGCCGTAGATGATGTATTTGCAGGAGGTCAGCTCCTCCAGCCCCATGGGCCCCCGGGCGTGCATCTTCTGGGTGGAGATGCCGATTTCGGCGCCCAGGCCGAACTCACCCCCGTCGGTGAACCGGGTGGAGGCGTTGACATATACCGCCGCCGCGTCCACCGCGTCCAGAAAGTGCTGGGCCTTGAAGTAGTTCTTCGTCACGATGGCCTCCGAGTGGCCGGTGCCGTGGGCGTTGATGAAGTCGATGGCCTCGTCTGTGCCGCCCACGGTTTTGACAGCCAGAATGTAGTCGTCGTACTCCGCGTCCCAGTCGCTCTCCGCTGCCGGCAATGCCCGGGTGCCCAGCAGCGCCAGCGCCTCTTCATCTGCCCGCAGCTCCACGCCCTTTTCATCCAGCAACGGCAGGGCTTTCTTCCAGAAGTCCGCCGCCACATTCCGGTGGACCAGCACGCACTCCACCGCGTTGCACACGGAGGGCCGGGAGCACTTGGCGTTGAAGAGGATCTTGGCCCCCATGTCCAGGTCTGCCTCGTCGTCGATGTAGACGTGGCACACGCCTTCGCCGGTGCGGATCACCGGCACACTGGCCTCCCTGGCCACCGCCCGGATCAGGCCCGCGCCGCCCCGGGGAATGAGAACATCCACGTACCCGTCCAGGTGCATCAGCTCATTGGCAGTCTCATGGGAGGTGTCCTGCACCAGGGAGATGCAGTCGGCAGGAAGGCCTGCCTGCTCCAGGGCCTGGCGCATCAGCTCTGTCACGCAGCGGTTGGACCGGATGGCCTCCTTGCCGCCCCGGAGGATACACACATTGCCGGACTTCAGGCACAGGGCGGCGGCGTCCACGGTGACGTTGGGCCGGGCCTCAAAGATGATGGCGATGACCCCCATAGAGACGGCGGGTTTTT
>URXS01000176.1 GCA_900551885.1 uncultured Oscillibacter sp. | reverse complement strand
ATGTGGCCCAGGCAGAGCGGTATGTGGAACAGCGGCTGGAAATGCTGCAATCCACTCCGCCCGTGGGACGCCGGGCCTACATCATCAAAGACGTACGGCTGTTTTTGAACAGCGTGGACCGCGGGCTGCGGCTGATGCGGGACGCCGGAGTGGACGCCCGGACGGAGCGGCAGGAGACGGAGGAGGACATCATCCTCACCATCCACATCCCCAAACAGCGGCAGAAACGGGCCTGAGGCTGCGGTTGTTACGAGATTGTAATGCTTTTCTCGAAAAACTGTGCTAGAATGCATAACTAGCAGCATCCGCCGCCCAAGCGGCGGTGCCCAGTTCATCCCAGCAACAGGAGGGGCATCATGGAACAGGCAATGAAAGAAGCCATGGCGCCGAAGCGGCTGAAAACAGGCAGCGGGAAAAAGCCGCTGATCATCACAGGCATCATTTTGGCAGTTCTGGTCGCCGCCTACATAGGGCTGTGTGCCTATGCGGTGAACCGCCCCCAGATCTGGAGTAACACCGTGGTCCTGGGTCAGGATCTGAGCGGTCAGACCGTGGACGAAGCCGCCCAAACACTGGAGGCAGCTCTTGCGGACATGGAGATCGGGATCTATCTCTACCCGGACAGTGAGGAGGCCCCGCCCCAGCGGGCGGACACACCGGACGCAGTAGTCCCTGTGGCAGATCTGGGCGTGGATGTGGACCTGCGGGCCCTGGCTCAGGATGCCTATGCGTTTCCCCTGCGGGGCACTTCCTTCTTTTCCGCCGGATGGCGGTTCCTTACCCATTCCGGGGTCTTTTACGGGGCCAGCTCCAGCCTTTCCGTGGACGATACCAAGACACAGCGTGTGGCGGACGATCTGGCGCAGACGCTCTCCCAGGAACCCCTGGACGCCTCCTACACCCTGACGGAGGACTCCCTCCAAATACAGGTCCCCAAGGACGGACGGCAAGTGGACTCTGCCGATCTCTTCCAGGCCCTCTCCTCCCCCTACTGGGACGTTGACCTGAGCCTGGATATCTCCTATCAGGTGCTGCCCGCCCAGACCCTCACCGTTCAGGAGATCTATGACGAGACCTCCGGCGAGGTAAAAAACGCCACCTATGACGCCGCCACCGACAGCATCGTACCGGAGCAGATGGGTGCGGATTTCGACACCTCCGTGGCCCAGGCAGCTCTGGACGCGGCGGCGCCCGGCGACACCATCACCATCCCGGCCCAGGTGGAACTGCCCACCGTCACCGCCGAAGATCTGGAGACGCTGCTGTTCCGGGACGTGCTGGGCCAGGCCCAGACCAAGGTGGGCGGCACCTCCGCCCGCAAATCCAACGTGCAGCTCTCCGCCGCCACCATCAACGAGTACGTGCTGAATGCCGGTGAGGTGTTCTCCTATAATGAGGCGGTGGGCCAGCGAACCGCCGCCCGGGGCTACAAGCCCGCTCCGGCCTACGTCCAGGGCGAGACCGTGGACGAGATCGGCGGCGGCATCTGTCAGACCTCCTCCACGTTGTACCTGGCCTGCCTGCGGTCCAATCTGGAGATCACCGAGCGGTACGCCCACCGGTACATCCCCTCCTACATCCCCGCCGGCATGGACGCCACCGTCTCCTGGGGCGGCCCGGACTACAAGTTCACCAATAACACCGACTACCCCATCAAGATCGTCACCACATACGCCAACAGCACCCTGACGGTGAAGATCCTGGGCACCAACATTGACGGTACTTACACCAAGATCACCAACGAGTACCTCTCCACCACCCCCTATGAGGTGGTCTACGAGGACGATCCCACCCTGGCCCCCGGCACGGAGAAGGTGAAGACCACCCCCTACACCGGCTACAAATACCGGACCTACCGCCATGTGTACGCCGCCGACGGGACCCTGATCTCCTCGGAATACGAGGCCACCAGCGACTACAAGTCCCGGAACAAGGTGATCCTCCGGGGCCCGGCCCTGCCGGACACGTCCACCACGACCCCCGGCACCAGTACCAATCCGGGTACCGGAACCACCACCAATCCCGGCACCACCACGGACCCGGGCACGACCACCGACCCGGGTACCGGAACCACCACCGACCCCGGTACCAACAATTCCGGTACCATCGTCATTGTGCCGGAAACCGATCCCAACGCCTCTGATACTGGGGAGAATACCGGTGGTCTGCCGACGGATGTGCGGCCGGAGGACGAACCGTTTTTGTAAGGATTTCCATACAGGCCAAAAAAAGGCAGACGTCAAAAGCGTCTGCCTTTTTCTTGTTTGTTTATCTGCGGCGCATACTAGAATCGTCTGACGAAAAAGGGGGAAATATGCAATGTCGGAAGAACACAACCGGCGCCGGTGGCTGGTGCCGCTGCTGTTTTTGATGGTCCTGGCAGCCTTGTGGCCTCTGCGCCACGAGCTGACGGCGGAGGCCATCGCCCGCCGCTACCCCAGACAGACCGTCCTGGCGGCGGCATTTCTGCTGGGGCTGTATGTTTTGAAAAGCCTGACCATGTGCGTGCCCATGTCCGCCCTGACGGCGGCAGGCGGCATGCTGTTCTCCCTGCCGGCAGCCCTGGCGGTGAACCTCTGCGGGGCCGCCGCGGCCCAAACAGCCCCTTTCCTTTTGGGACGAAGACGGCGGCAGGACCTGGACACCCTGCGCCGCAAGCACCCCAAAGCGGCGGAGTTGTGCCGGCTGGAGCCCGGTGAGCGATGGACCTCCGTTTTTTTGCTGCGGCTGGGCGGCGCCAGCCCAGGCGATCTGGTCAGCCTGCTGCTGGGGGCGGCGGGGGTGCCCTACGGCA
>URXS01000175.1 GCA_900551885.1 uncultured Oscillibacter sp. | reverse complement strand
ACGATTATTCACTCTGGTCGGGTTCCTGGTCCCCCTGATCGGGAGGTATTTCCCCGCGCCGCAGGCTTTCAAATTGCATGCGTTCCTCGCCTGTCAGCGGTGGAAAAATCAAAACCTGCGGCCAGCGAAAGGTGGCACGCTCTATATTGATCCGTCCACCGGCTGTTCCTTCTAACATTACGGTGCTGCATACCATCATGAATGCCTCGCCAGGTGTTTCTTCTATAACTTTCGCTATGGGATACAGGCCCACCATCTGAAACCGTTCCCACGGATAGAGGTGACGAAAGATACCCAGCAATATCACGGTAATCCCCTTGGTGGATACAATGTATACCCGGCTGAGCGCAATAATCATGGTGAACACTACACCAGTGAATATCAAGAAAAAAGCTGTGATGGTAACGGTATCAATCGCTATACGTATGGGGGGGTCAATGACCCATGAAAATGTATCAATGTAGAGAACATCAACTCCTACACCGGATATAATGAAAAACATCATCTGGTCATGCATCCCAGATGGGGAGATACGCATGTTGCCTTTTTCTAATTTCTTCATACAGTCATCCTTACCGGGCCCCTTCGGCCCATACACATATTAGAGCTCCCTCCGCTGCTTCTGCTTCTGCGGCTCGACGAGTATGTTGTTGCTGCGATGTACGTAGAACCGGCTAACTCACTAGGCAGACTATAATCCTTTAAATGTAAATGCGTAAAACCCAACCCCTTTGCATCTTTATTTTTCATTTTAAATTGGTTGACTTCATCTTCAAATTTCTTCAAAGAACTTACCAACTTTTTTAATTCCTGATAGTCGAGTAATATCTCAACACTATTGGTTTCTGTGTTGTTTGTAGTATAAATTTTCACAAAATCAACCTCCCCATCCGTGTTGTATTCCTTTCATAAAGTGGATGCAGGCCTGCGTCTCTACCATATACAACACCGCAGCGATCGTTTTGCAACCGCTTTTTTGCAATTTTGTAAGAATTGGAATATGTCACAAAAGCAGGATGCTTTTGTGAGCATTGTGCCCAGACGAAAAACCGGATTCCTGCCGAATACAGGCAAAAACGGGAATCGCTCCCCGTGGGGGGGGAGCGACATGGGTGGGGTTCGACTTCTCCTGATAACGCTTTTGTCAAGCCCATTGGATTATTAAAAAATCCTCCTACCATCTCATTTCTGAGGGTAGGAGGATTCGCCAGCTTAACCTGCTGACATTGGGCCGCAGCCCCCGTTTTTCAGCTCATCTTTTCTGCCACCGACTCCAGCGCCTGGTCCATGGCGTTGCCCATGCGCTGCATGGCCTTGCCCACGGCGGTCCTTCTGGGCCGGGGACGCGGCAGAATGATGATCTCCAGCATGGCGCCCGCTACCATTCCGGCGGCCAGGCCCCACAAAAACGTACCGGTTTTACACATCCGTTACCCCTCCTTTTCATGACGCTCTTAGTATGGCCCGGGCCGCAGAAAATCATTCCGCCGCCCTTGCCAAAATCCGGAGAAGTGCGTATAATAATGAGGAAAAATTTGCGCGCACAAGGAGATTTTTTATGTCGATCGCACTTTTACAGGAGAAGATCCGTGCCCGGAAAACGCCCCTGGCCCTGGTCCTGGGGCCGGAGGCGGACAAGCTGCCCGCCAGGATCACGAAGAATTTCACCGATATGTACGGCCCCGGCGACATGGCCCAGGCGGAGGCTCTGCGCTATCACGGCAGCCAGCTCATCAGCCAGACGGCCTCGCTGCTGCCCGCCGTGGTGCTGCAGGCGGAGCGCTATCTGCGCTACGGCTTCATGGGCATGGACGTGCTGGCCAACCTGGTGAACATGGCCAAGGCCCAGGGGCTTTACACCATTGTGGATGCCCGCACCGCCTTCCCAGCGGTGTATGTGGAGGGCGGCATCCGGGCCGACGGCGTCACCGTAACCCCCTATCCCGGCAGCGACGTGTGCCGGGTAGGGGAGGACAAGTCCGTGTTCGCCGCCGTCCGCACCGTCAATCCCTCCGCCCCGGAGATCCAGAATCTGCTGTCCGGGGACCGCCGGTTATATCTGGCGGCGGCGGACCAGATGGCCCGCTGCGGCGCGGCGCTGATGGCGGAGACCGATTACAGCCTGGACGTGAAGGAGCTGCGCAGCCGCGCCTCCAAGGCGTTTCTTCTGCTGCTGGGCTGCGACGGGGAGAACGCCCTGCCCGCCTTCGACGACTATGGCCGGGGGGCGCTGATCGCCGACACCGCCCTGCAATACGCCGACGCCGACGCCGTACAGGCTGGCGTCCGGCAGCTGAAGCAGCTGGTCACCGTGCTGTAAGGGGGGGCTTGCTATGACGAAAATCTATCTCATCCGCCACGCCGAGGCCGAGGGCAATCTCTATCGTATTGCCCACGGCCAGGAGGAGGGCCTGATCACCGACTACCGCGGCCCCCGCCAGATGCAGGCCCTGGCCCGGCGGTTCCGGGACATCCCGGTGGACGCCGTATACGCCAGCGACCTGATCCGCACCCAGACCACGGCCCAGGCGGTTTATGTCCCCAAGGGCCTGCCCCTGCACCTGGAGCCCGCCTTCCGGGAGGTGCACATGGGCGTGTGGGAGGGCCTGACCTGGCGCCAGATCGAGACCCGCTGGCCTTTGCAAATGATGGAGTTCAACCACCAGCTGGACCGCTGGCAGGTGGAGGGCTGTGAGACTGCCCAGACCGTGCTGGACCGGTATCTGCCTGCCCTGCGCCGGGTGGCCCGGGAGCATGACGGCCAGACGGTGGCCGTTTTCTCCCACGGCGCGGCCATGCGCATCGTTCTGGGTACGCTTCAGGGGCTGCCCCTGACGGAGATCGGCCAGGCGCCCC
>URXS01000174.1 GCA_900551885.1 uncultured Oscillibacter sp. | reverse complement strand
TCAACGCCTGCGCCCCTGCCGGCGCGGAGAACGCCGCCGCCATCGCCGCCATCATGGGCCAGGAGGCCCCCTCCGGCGAGCGGAAGGTCGCTTTCGTCCGCTGCAACGGCGGCGTGAATGCCGTCAAGCGGTTTGATTATGTGGGCGTCAAGGACTGCATCTCCGCCACTAAGGTGGCCGCCGGCCCCCTGGAGTGCGCCTTCGGCTGCCTGGGCTTCGGCTCCTGCGTGAAGGCCTGCCAGTTTGGCGCCATGTCCATCGGTCCCAACGGCGCCGCCGTGGTGGACCCGGACAAGTGCACCGACTGCATGGCCTGCGCCCATGCCTGCCCCCGTCACCTGATTGTGGAGGTCCCCGCCTCCAAGAAGGTCCATGTGGCCTGCGCCAACCAGGATAAGGGCAAGGCTGCCATGAGCGTGTGCTCCAGCTCCTGCATTGGCTGCGGCCTGTGCCAGAAGGAGTGCAAGAAGGATGCCATCCACGTGGTGAACGGCGTGGCCGTCATCGACTACGACAAGTGCATCGGCTGCAAGCTGTGCACCAAGGTCTGCCCGAGAGACGCCATCCTGCCCATCGCTACCGCCGAGGAGAAGGAGAAGTACAAGGCCATCAAGAAGGCCCAGGCTGAAAAGGCCAAGGCCGCCGCGGACGCCGCCAAGGCTGCCGAGGCTCCCAAGGCCGACACCGCCTCCAAGTAAGCACCCACACCCCGGACCCGCAGGGTCCGGGGTGCTTTTTGCCCCGGCAGAGAAAAAATTCTCTGCCGGGGCTTGCCTTTTCAGCGGGAAGGCATATAATGGATTCGTTCAGGCAGAGTAGGAACGCACGTGTGACCGCAGTGCCGGAAAAACGGGGAGTTGTTTTCCGGACGAAAGGGCGCAGGCCCGCAGTGTGCGTTCCGCATCCCGCTGCCGCATATGGGAGAGCGGAACATCCTTCCTCTGTGCGGCATCTCCGGTTACGGACTGCCAAATCACAGAAGGAGGATTTTTTATGTCCCTGTATGCCCATCCCTTTACCGCCGGCTACTGGCGGGAGGCCCTGCGCTGTTTCCGCAGCCTGCGGTCGCTGGTATTTGCGGCGGTGATGATCGCCGCCTGCATTGTCCTGTCCCATTTCAAAATTCCCCTGGGTGAGAGTTTGAGCCTCAACGTGACCTTCTTGGCCAGAGCACTGTGCTCCCTGGTGTGCGGCCCTCTGGTGGCCATGGTTTTTGCCGTGGCGGAGGACACCCTCAGCTTCTTCCTCTCCTCGGGCGGCTACCCCTACTTCCCTGGCTATGCCCTGACCACCATGCTGGGTTGCCTGGTGTACGCCCTGTTTTTCTTCCGGGCCAGAATCACCTGGCGGCGGATCGCCCTGGCCAAGGCCATTACCAACGTCCAGAACGTTTTCCTGGGCTCCCTGTGGAGCGCTATGCTGTACAGCAAGGGCTATCTCTACTATATGACCACCAGCGCTGTGAAAAATCTCCTGTATTTGCCTCTGCAGATTGTGCTGCTGGCGCTGGTGCTGCGGTATGTGCTGCCCGCCCTTCGGCGGCAGGGACTGGTGCCCCAGCAGTTGACTGACGGCCGTATGCCCATATGAGGTGAGCGGTTTTCTCCATCCAATAATCTGACAAGCGGCGGTTTCGCTTTTGCGAAACCGCCGCTTTTTTGAAAAATTGCTATTGCAGCGCGGGGTCCTGAGGGAGAGAAAAAGACTGTCCCGTCAGCAGCAGGACTCCTTCAGCCCGGTCCAGCCAGGACCAGCGCACCCGCAGAAATTGGCCTTCCTGATGGGGAAAGAGACACTCGTATACCGGGGTCTCCTCCAACCGCTCCACCACCATCTCTAACCCCATGACCGTCCGCAGGGTGGTCCGCTGCCGGGGAGAGGGTACCTGCTGGCGCAGATACCGGGCCAGCAGAGTTCGATAGGTAGTACCGGGCAGCGCCTCATCCTGCAAAGGGCCGTAAGCCCGGCAGAGACCGGAAGAGGACTCCACCGTCACAAGAAAGTCGTAGTCCAGGCCAGCCAGGGTTTCCAGCACGGCCTCCCGCCGGTGCTGGTCCGTCTCATCCCGGAGGGTGCAGAAGGCCACGGTGTGGCCGGTGTCCGGGTCCTCCGCCAGTTCCACGGTGGTCCGGGCCCATGCGTCCGTGTTCTCCGCCACGGTAAGTGGATGCTCCAGGGTCAGGGAGTCCTGCCCCAGGCGGGAGGCCTCCAGCAGCGGCCTGGGACGAAACAGGCCGTCAAATTTCTCGCGGGCGGTCTGGTCAGGCACGTTGTCCCGCAGGTGCCGCAGGCAGGCGTCGGCGGTGTTCCCGAAGAGCACCTGGGTCAGGTGGCGGCTGCCGGTCTTGGCGTCCAGGATCCGGTCAGCGGTCAGGTCCAGCCGTACCGTGGCCAGAAGGCCGGGAGCCAGCTTTTTCTGCTGGGCCGCCAGACGGCGAAAGCGCAGGGTGGCAACCTTGGCCCGGTCAATGTTCTCCACCTTCCCCAGCAGGCGGCTGACACCGCCGGTGGGGTCCAGCAGACAGCTCAGGGAGATCCGGTGCCACCGCCAGCCCTGACCGTCGTAGTCTCCCCGATACTCCAGCGTCTCCGGGGCGGAGCGGGACAGCGCCCGCCGGATGGCGGCGCCCAGCTTCTTCCGGTCTTCCGGGTGAATGGCCTCGGAGGTCGGGAGCTGCTCCAGATAACCCGAGACGGTGCGGGAGACCTTGGCCCCGGTGGTGGTGTACCGCTCAATCCGGGCAAAATCCGAGGCGGGGTCATATTCCATGATCAGGACCCGGGAGCGGTCCAGCAGCAGATCACAGAGCTGGGAGCGAAACTGTTGCTGGGCAGCGGTCTCTGTCTCCTCGGTGGCGTCGGCGCAAAAGACGAAGATCAAGTCACTTCCGTCCCGCTGGGGTTCCCAGCGGGCGT
>URXS01000173.1 GCA_900551885.1 uncultured Oscillibacter sp. | reverse complement strand
TCCGCATTGAAGCTGGAGGGCGTGCAGGATTTCCTGGAGGGACTGTCCCGGTACGCCCCGGAACCGGACTGGCCGGCGGAATTCGGTGCCCGGATCTACAAGGTCTCCCGAGATGCCCAGGGTACCCGGCTGACCCACTTGAAGGTCACCGGCGGCACGCTGCATGTCAAGGATCTGCTGCGGGGTCCCGGCGGCGCCTGGGAGGAGAAGGCGGACCAACTGCGCATCTACTCCGGCGCCAAGTTCAAAACTGTGGAGGAGGCCCCCGCAGGCACGGTGGTGGCGGTGACAGGCCTCAGCCGGGCGCTGCCCGGGGAGGGGCTGGGCTTTGAGGGCCAGTGGACCGGACCGGTGCTGTCCCCGGTGTTGACGTATCAGGTGGAGCTGGCGGAGGGCACGGACCCTCACACTGCCCTTTTGAAGCTGCGGCAGTTGGAAGAGGAGGACCCCCAGCTCCACGTCTCCTGGAGCGAGGCTGCCCGGGAACTGCGGGTGCAGTTGATGGGGGAGGTACAGTTGGAGATCCTGGGCCGCCTTCTGCGGGAGCGGTTCGGCCTGGAGGTCACCTTCGGCGCCGGGGCCATTTTGTACCGGGAGACCATCGCCGCCCCAGCCATTGGCATCGGCCACTTTGAGCCCTTGCGCCATTACGCGGAGGTCCATTTGCTGCTGGAGCCCCTGCCCCGGGGCAGTGGCCTGGTGTTTGCCACCCGCTGCCCGGAGGACCAGTTGGACCGGAACTGGCAGCGACTGATCCTGACCCATCTGGCGGAGAAGGAGCACCTGGGCGTGCTGACCGGCTCCCCCATCACGGACATGAAGATCACCCTCCTGGCGGGCCGGTCCCATGAAAAGCACACTGAGGGCGGCGACTTCCGCCAGGCCACCTACCGGGCAGTGCGCCAGGGACTCATGTCCGCCCAAAGCGTACTGCTGGAGCCCTGGTACACCTTCCGGCTGGAGCTGCCTGCCGCTCAGGTGGGCCGGGCCATCAGTGACCTCCAGCGGATGAACGGCGAGACAGACCCGCCGGAGACGCTGGAGGACGAGACGGTCCTCACCGGCGCGGCGCCGGTGGCGGCCCTCCGGGACTACGCCCGGGAGGTCACCGCATACACCCGGGGCCAGGGCCGATTGCTGTGCCAGCCCGGGGGCTACTGGCCCTGCGCCGATCAGGAGGCAGTGGTGGAGGCCATGGGCTACGATCCGGAGCGGGACGTGGAGAACACTGCGGACTCGGTGTTCTGCGCCCATGGCGCCGGGTACAATGTGAAATGGGACCAGGTGCCCTCCATGGCCCATGTGTCCAGCGGCCTATCCCTGGAGGAAGTAGAAGAACCGGAGCCGGAGGTCCAGCCCCGGCGGACGCTGGACTACGCCGGGACCATGGCCCAGGACAAGGAGCTCCAGTCTATCTTCGAGCGGACCTACGGGCCGGTCAAACAGCGTTCCTTCCAGCCGCCCCCCAAACCCCGGCGGCCGGTGCCGGAGGAGGGCGGGGACAAGCGGCCCATCCCGCCCCGGCCCACAGGCCCGGAGTATCTGCTGGTGGACGGCTACAACATCATCTTCGCCTGGGACGAGCTGAAAGCCATCGCCTGGGAGAACCTGGATGCCGCCCGGAAGGCCCTGTGCGACCTGCTGTGCAACTACCAGGGCTACCGCAAGTGCCGGGTGATCTTGGTATTCGATGCCTACAAGGTCAAGGGCGGACAGGGCAGCGTGGAGAAGTACCACAATATTCGCCTGGTCTACACCAAGGAGGCGGAGACGGCGGACGCCTATATCGAGCGGGCCACCTATGAGATCGGCAAACACCACCGGGTCCGGGTGGCCACCTCCGACGGCCCGGAGCAACTGATCATCCTGGGCCATGGGGCACTGCGGCTGTCGGCCTCCGCCTTCCGGGCGGAGATGGAGGCGGTCCAGGGCCAGATCGCCGACGCTCTGGAGAAGAACAACCGCGCCGGCGGCGCCAAGGCGGTCCGGGCCGCCCTGGAGAAGGCACAACAGGATAAGGAGGAATCCACATGATGATGTTGCTGATTGCCGGACTGACCCTGGCGGCCTGTACCCTTGCCCGCTGGTATCTGGAGCGGCCGGGCCGAAAGGAGCGCAGTGCCCTGGGCGGAAAGGTGCGACTGACCACCCTTTGGAACCGGGGGGCGGCCTTTGGCCTGCCCCTGGGCCGGAAGGTGCTGATGGTCCTCTCCGTACTGGTGCTGGGGGCCACGGCGCTGTTCTGGCGCTGCCGCAATAGCCTGGGGGCCGGACTGGTGCTGGGCGGGGGAATCAGCAACCTGTGGGAGCGGCTGCGGCATGGGAAAGTGCTGGATTACCTGCGTTTTCCCGCCCTGCCGGGGAGGCTGGGCAAGGTGGTTTATAACCTGGCGGACCTGGCGCTGTTTCTGGGGGCACTCCTGTTGGCCCTGTTTCCCCGAAAAGAGTAACCAAAGAAGAAAGACTTCCGCGGAACCATCCGCGGAGGTCTTTTTTTGCTACTAGGTCAGCAGCTCCCAGCCCATTTTCAAAAACAGCAGGCCCAATACCACAAAGATCATCCGCCGCACCTTGGTGCTGCCGCCCCAGATGGCGTACCGGGCGCCGCACCAGTTTCCCAGCACGCAGCACACCACGGCGGGAGCGGCCAATCGCCAGAACACTTTGCCGCCGGCGATCCACACCAGGGCGGAGGCCGCGTTAGAAGCCAGGTTGGCGGTCTTGGCACAGCCGGAGGCGGTCAGCAGGTCCATCCGCAGCACCAGGGCGAAGGCCAGGATCATGAAGGTGCCGGTACCGGGTCCGATGAGCCCGTCGTAGGTGCCGGTGCAAAGACCGATGACAGCGCTCAGCACCGCTTTTTGACGGGGCGGCCACCGGTCTTCCCCCACCTGGCCCAGATCCCGCTTCCAGACCATCACC
>URXS01000172.1 GCA_900551885.1 uncultured Oscillibacter sp. | reverse complement strand
CGAAGGCCATGGACTGGACGTTGACGGCAGTGCCCCAGGAATAGGGAATGTCATTTTCACGACGGTAAATGTTGGCGCGGGGGTTGTCCCAGGAGCGGAACACGGCCTTGATGGCGCCCATCAGCTGCTCCTTGGGGTCGGTGGGGAAGTCCACGCCGATCTTGGCCTTGTACTCGGCCTTGAACTGGCCAGCCAGCTCCTTGAGGTCCTCGGCGTTCAGGTCAACGTCCTGGGTGACGCCCTTCTTCTCCTTCATCTGGTCGATGAGCTGCTCAAAGTACTTCTTGCCCACTTCCATGACCACGTCGGAGTACATCTGGATGAAGCGGCGATAGCAGTCCCAGGCCCAGCGGGGATTGTTGGACTTCTTGGCCATGACTTCCACCACGTCCTCATTGAGGCCCAGATTCAAAATGGTGTCCATCATGCCGGGCATGGAGGCCCGGGCGCCGGAACGGACGGAGACCAGCAGGGGATTCTCCAGATCACCAAACTTTTTGCCGGTAATGGCTTCCATCTTGGTAATGTATTCCATGATCTGGGCCTGGATCTCGGCGTTGATCTGACGGCCGTCCTCATAATACTGAGTGCAGGCCTCGGTGGTGATGGTGAAGCCCTGGGGCACGGGCAGACCGATGTTGGTCATCTCGGCCAGGTTGGCGCCCTTGCCGCCCAACAGCTCCCGCATGTTGGCATTGCCTTCGCTGAACAGATACACGTACTTTTTGCTCATATTCCCTTGTTACCTCCGTTTTGTCCCTGCCTGAACGGCAGTACGATGATCGATCGTCTATGCGTAAACGATTAAGTGATTCAACTCCTATATTATAAAAGAGTGACAAAAAAATTACAATACATAAATAAGCTAATAAAAATGGCTCAAACTGGCTGGATTTCACAAATTTTTGTGAAAAACAGACAAAACAGAGAGGAATTGGACCAGAAAGGCGTGGCAGAGTGCCGGAGATGGGTTCTGTCTTTCCTTTTGGGGAAAACCGTGTTAAAATAAAACGATTCATACAAATGCCCCGGTGTGTCAGCGGGGCTTCAGGAGGTGCCGCTCATGACTGCCTTTGGCCTGTCCCCATCGGATCCGGTCGCGCTCCGTATCCGGGAGGCTGCGGCCCGGGGGACGCTGTCCCATGCCCTGCTGTTCACCGGTGCCGGGGCCCTGGATGCCGCCCGCTATACCGCCGCCGCCATGGAGTGCCAGGGACAGGGGGAGCGCCCCTGTGGTGTCTGTTCCGCCTGCCGGAAGGTGCTGGCGGATATCCACCCGGACGTGGTGACGGTCCGGGACCCGGAGCATAAAAATATCGCCGTGGAGGTGGTCCGGTCCATTCGGGCCGACGCCTACATCCGGCCCAACGAAGGGCAGCGGAAGGTATACATCTTCCCGGACTGCGCCCTGCTGACCGAAGCGGACCAGAATATTTTGCTGAAGGTGGTGGAGGAGGGGCCGCCCTACGCGGCGTTCCTCTTCTGCGCCGAGAGTTCCGGGCAGATGCTGCAAACGCTGCGTTCCCGCTGTGTGGAGTTGCTGACCCGGCCGACCGGGACGGCGGAGAGTACCCCAAGCGCCCAGGAGGAGGGCGCGGAGCGTCTGCTGCGGGCTGTCCTGGCCCGCCGTCGGGGGGCCGTGACGGAGGCGGCGGTGGAGCTGGAGCGCCGCAAGCTGAGCCGGGAGGACTTGTCCCAGTTGCTGGAGCGGTGCCGGGAGCTGTTCGCTGCGGCTCTGGTGCTGTTCTATGGGGGCCAGGTATCGGAAGAAGACCGGGAATTGGCACTTTTGGTGGCGAAAACCTTGACAAAAGCCCAAATCATGGGCACAATAGAACTATTACAGAAGTACCGCGAGGACTGCGTTTACAACGTCGGCCCCGGCCATGTGCTGGGTGCCATGGCGGTGGAATTGGAGGGTATCCTTTGACAGAAGTGATCAGCGTCCGCTTTCGAGGCGGGTGCAAGAATTATTATTTTGACCCCAAAGGGGTCCAGGTGCACATGGGGGACCAGGTGATCGTGGAGACCGCCGCAGGCATGGAGTTCGCCACCTGTACGGAGGGCAACCACGAGGTGGAGGATTCCGCCATCGTCAAACCCCTGAGTCCCCTGCTGCGGATGGCCACCGACAACGACCGCCGCACCGTGGAGCACAACAAGAAGAAGGAACATGAGGCCTTCGACATCTGCGAGAAGAAGATCGCCGCCCATGGCCTGGAGATGAAGCTGGTCAATGTGTCCGCCAGCTTCGACGGCAACAAGATCATCTTTTACTTCACCGCCGACGGGCGGGTGGATTTCCGGGAGCTGGTGCGGGATCTGGCCAGTGTGTTCCGGGCACGGATCGAGCTGCGTCAGATCGGCGTCCGGGACGAGGCAAAAATGATCGGCGGCCTGGGTATCTGCGGGCGGCCCTTCTGCTGCTCTCAGTTTCTGGATGGCTTCCTGCCGGTTTCCATCAAAATGGCCAAGACCCAGAACCTGAGCCTGAACCCCACCAAAATTTCCGGTACCTGCGGGCGGCTGATGTGCTGCCTGAAGTACGAGCAGAACGCCTATGAGGATGCGGCCAAGCGGATGCCCAAGGTGGAGTCCTTTGTCCAGACGCCGGACGGCCCTGGCAATGTCAAAAGTGTGGATCTGCTGCGGGAGACCATGAAGGTGGCCCTGGACAGCGCGGGACCCAACGAGCCCCCCAAGTGTTATCACAACTGTGAGGTGTGCGTTCTGCGCAACGGCAAGGGCAGCCGGGACGGCATCGCCATCCCGGAGCGGCCTGCCCGGTATGTGGAGGAGAAGGAGGAAGAGGAGATCTTCGATACCCCCATCCTGGCAACGCCCTTCTATATGGACGCCAAGCTGGAGGATGCTCCTGTCCGGGAGAAGATGGGCCGGGAGAGCGGCGACGGCAAGCCCCGCCGCCGGC
>URXS01000171.1 GCA_900551885.1 uncultured Oscillibacter sp. | reverse complement strand
GATGACCTCCACCGTGTCCGCCAGGGCCTCCCGGTCCGACGGGATCAGCAAAATAGCGTTGGTCCCGGACTCCGCCTCCCGCTCCAGCAACTCCCGCTGCTCCGCCGCCAGGTCCTCCCCGGCGGGGGTCAGGAACCGCAGTTCGGCGTTCAGGTCCAGCGCCGCCTGCTCCATGCCCTGCCGGGCCACGGACCAGGTGGAGGCGTCGCTCTGACGGAAGAGGACGGAGATCTCCAGTAGCTTCTGGGGCTGGCTGGGCCGCACCGGATCCATGGTCAGCAGCAAAAACAATACACACAGGCTCAGCAGGGGGACCACCAGTTGCAGCAGTACCTTGCGCTTCATGCCCTCTCCTCCTTCCCCTGGTCCGGCACTTTCTCCAGGGCCGGCAGGCGGATC
This sequence comes from uncultured Oscillibacter sp., assembly GCA_900551885.1. GTDB lineage: Bacteria > Bacillota > Clostridia > Oscillospirales > Oscillospiraceae > Oscillibacter. The sequence goes on along the minus strand of URXS01000171.1, from coordinate 2,554 downwards.
CGCACCTGGGTGCCATCGTCCGGCTCACTGTGGATGGTCAGGCCGTACTTCTGACCGAAGGTCAGTTGGATCCGCTGATGGACATTGCGCAAGCCGATGCCGGAGCCCTTGGAATTGGTGGTGGGCCGGGGGGCGTCCGGATCCAGCAGGCGCTCCACCACCTCCTCCGGCATACCGGGACCATTGTCGGTGACATCGATGATCACGTCGTCCCCGTCCCGGCGGGCGCAGACGTGGATCTCGCCGTCTCCGTCGGCATAGGCCATGCCGTGATAGATGGCGTTTTCCAGGATGGGCTGGACGATCAGCTTGATGGTATACAGGGACTCCACGCCGTCCTGGGCCTCGATGGTGGCGGAGAATTTGTTCTTGTAGCGCATTTTCTGGATGGTGAGATAGTTGCGGGCGTGCTCCAGCTCGTCGGCGATGGGGATGATGTTGCTGCCCCGGCTCAGGGAGATCCGGAACAGCCGGGCCAGGCTGGTCAGCATGACCGTGGCCTCCTGGGTGCGGCCGTTCTCCGTCATCCACACCACGGAGTCCAGGGTGTTGTACAAGAAGTGGGGGTTGATCTGGGACTGGAGCACATCCAGCTCACTGCGGCGCTTCTCCGCCTCCTGCTGGACGATGTCCGCCATCAGGTGGCGCATGGTGGACACCATGGAGCGGATGGAGTGGCTCAGGTGCTCCACCTCGTAAGGTCCGCCCACATTGAAGTCCACCGCCTCCTGGCCTGCCTCCAGCTCCTTGACGGCCCGGTCCAGCTTCTTCACCGGGGCGGTGATCCACTCGGACAGGCGCAGATTCACGAACACCAGCAAAAACGCGGAGAACAGCACAATGAACAGGAAGAACAGCATGAGCTGCTCGTAGTTGTCCCACAGCTCCTCCGACGGCACCACGCTGACCAGCTTCCACCCCGTGTAGCCCACGGTTTTCACCGTCACCTGACGGTGCTGGCCGTTGAAAGTCTCCGTGTGGGTGCCGTCGGTATAGGTGGCGGCGGCCAGGTTGTTCTCCTCCAGCAGTCCTGCGTAAATGAGCTGCTGGCGGGGATGGTAGATCAGCTCCCCGGCGTCGTCGATCAGATACAGGTACCCGCCGGAAGTGGACAGGTCCACGTCCTTGCAGATCTGCTCGATGCCGGAGAAGCTCATGTCCACCAGCAGCACGCCGCCCTGGATGTTGCCGTTCCAGGTCAGCTCCGTGTAGCGGCTCAGGGACACCACCCAGCGATATCGGTAGTCCGGGTCTTCAAAGAGGTTCTGCACATGGGGCGTGGAAAAGTGGAGGTTCTCGATCCGCTCCGTGGCGGCGGTGAACCAGCTCTCCCGGTCCGGGGTGACGCTGTTTTTCAGCACGCCCACGGGACTGGCCGCCAGCAGCTTCCCCTCCTGGGAGAACAGGGCGATGGACACCAGGGAGTCCCGGTTGCTCTCGTACAGCAGCTCCAGCTCGGCGGCAGGGTCCTCCTCTGCCAGGTCCAGGTCCTTGATCACATGGTAATAGGCCGCGTCGGACACCCGCATCATGCTGCGCAGGTAGCTGTCCAGATTCAGATTCACCTGAGCCAGCACCCGCTGGCTGTTCTCCGACTGCTGGGCATTGGAGGTGGAGGAAAACCGCAGGAACAGCGTCAGTCCCATGAACACCATGCCCACCACCGCCACCGCGGTGAAGGACGCCGACAGGATCATCTGGATGCTGGTGCGGCGGTAGGCGCTCTGCCAGCGCCGGGCCAGCCGGCCGCCTTTCCATGTCATGGGCGCTCCTCCTTTCGACTCAGCCGGCCCGGAACTTGGTGGGGCTCATGCCAAAGTGGCGCTTGAACACATAGCTGAAGTAGTTGGGGTCCTCGTACCCGCAGCGGCGGGCGATCAGATAGGTCTTGTCCTCGGTGCCCCGCAGGGCGGTGGCCGCCGCCTCCATCCGCACCACAGTGACGTAGGCGGTGAAGCTCATGCCGGTCTCCCGCTTGAACAGGGTGGAGAAGTAGGCGGGGGACAGGTGCAGGTGCTCGCACAGAGCCTCCACGGACAGGGAACTGTCCCCGTAGTGACTGTGGATAAAGTCCTTGGCCTTTTCCACGGTCCGGCCCGCCGAGTCTGTGCGCCGGTGGCGCAGCAGCGTCCGGATCCGCAGGCACTTGTCCAGGCACCACTCCTCCAGCTCTTCGGGAGAATCGAAGTCCGTCACCTTCATCAGTCCCGTGAAACCGGCGCCGAACACGGTCTCCGTGTCCAGGTCCGCCTCCCGTGCCACCTTCAGAAGGCTGGTCAGCAGCTCCAGGAAAAAGAGCTGCCACTGGGCGGAGGAGAGGCCGGCGGAACGCAGCTTGTCGGTCAGCCGGTCCAGCACCGCCCGCAGCTCCTCATCGCCCCCCAGCTTCAGCGCGCTGGTCAGCTCCTGCTCGTCGCTCTCGGTGAACATCAGCCGGGCGCTGGGGTCCAGCTCCAGGTCCCCGATATAAATGGCCTGGCCCCGGCCCACCATGCCCCGGTACTCCAGGGCACTGCGGGCACCGGCAGCGGAGCGGGGCAGGTCCTCCGGCGCC
>URXS01000170.1 GCA_900551885.1 uncultured Oscillibacter sp. | reverse complement strand
GATTTTCACATGGACAGCGCTTTCGGCGCATTGTCTGCGTCTCAGGCGGCGTCCCGCCGGCGGGAGAGCCGGGAGGTGGCCTTCCGTCTGGCCAATTACGTCAACAGCCAGGGAATCTCCCTGGTGCTGCTGGCCGGGGACCTGTTTGACAGCACCGCCGCCTTCCGGGAGACCGGAGAGCAGTTGGCCCAGGCCCTGGGCCAGATGGAGGCGAAGGTGTTTATCGCCCCCGGCAACCACGACTGGTACGGTCCCGGTAGCCCGTATCTCACGGTGGACTGGCCGGAGAACGTGCATATTTTCTCCTCCAACACCCTGACCGCTGTGGAAGTTCCGGAGTGGAATCTGGTGGTCCACGGCGCGGCCTTCACCGGACCTGAGCAGTCGGAGAGCCTGCTGCGGAGCTTCACCGCCCCAACGGACGGGAAAGTCCATATCGGCCTGCTCCACGGGGAAATGGAGGCACCGGAGGACCGCTACGATCCCCTTCGGAAGGAGGACGTCGCCACCAGCGGCCTGAAGTATCTGGCCTTGGGCCACGTCCACCGGCGGACAGAGCCGCTGCAGGTCGGCACCACTGTCTGTGCCTGGCCCGGCTGTATCGAGGGCCGGGGTTTTGACGAGCTGGGGGAGAAGGGCTTTTATCGGGGCACTCTGGATGATCACGGAGCCGTGTCTCTGGACTTTGTACCCTTTGCCCGGCGGAAATATGAGATTTTAGAGGTGGACGTCACCGGCAAGGCGCCCCGGACTGCTGTGGAGGCGGCGCTGCCGGAGGATACCGCCCGGGACCTGTACCGGATCGTCCTGACCGGGGAGTCCGGGGAGGGCGGTGCCGGAGCCGCGGCACTGGAAGAGGCACTGTCGGACCGGTTCTACGCTCTGGAAGTCCGGGACCACACCCGCATGGCGGAGGACCTGTGGGGCCGGGCGGAGGAGGATTCCCTGCGGGGCTTGTTCCTGCGGCAGCTTCGGCAGCGGCGGGACCAGGCGGAGACGGAGGAAGAGCGCCAGACGGTGGAGCGGGCGGCCCGGTTCGGCCTGGCGGCTCTGGACCACCGGGAGATGGGATAAAGATCAGGAGGCCATGATGAAGCGGATTTTACTGATCGGCACCGGTGGCACCATTGCCTCGGAGGTGACCGACAGCGGCCTGGCTCCGGAGCTGACCACGGAGCAGCTCCTAGCCCATCTGCCGGCGGTGTCGGAGATCTGTGATGTGGAGTGCATGCAGCTTTTGAACCTGGACAGCACCAATATCACCCCGGCCCACTGGCTGGAGATGGCCAACTGTATCCGGAAGTACTATGACGGTTATGACGGCTTCGTCCTGACCCACGGCACCGACACCATGGCCTACACGGCGGCGGGGCTCAGCTACCTGATTCAGGGCAGCCCCAAGCCCATCGTCCTGACCGGCGCCCAGAAGCCCATCGGCTTCGACTCCACGGACTCCAAGGTGAACCTGACCGACGCTCTGCGCTGCGCCACAGAGGACCTGCCGGGTGTCTCCATTGTCTTTGACGGCAAAGTCATTCCCGGCACCCGGGCCAAAAAGACCCGGTCCAAGAGCTTTCAGGCCTTCTCCAGCATCAACTTCCCCTACCTGGGGGTCCTGCGGGACGGGGTGCTGCTGCGCTACATCCGCCCGGAATGTCAGGTGGCGCCGGTATTTTACGACCAACTGGACACCGCTGTGGCCCTTTTGAAGCTGGTGCCCGGCATGGGCCGGGAGGCGGCGGACTTCCTGCTGGAGCGGAACCACGCCCTGGTTATCGAGAGCTTCGGCGTGGGCGGCCTGCCGGAGAGCGGCGGGTTCTACGCGTGCGTCCGGGACTGGATGGACCGGGGCCGCATCGTGGTGGTGACCACCCAGGTGGAAAACGAGGGCAGCGATCTGGGGGTGTACCATGTGGGCCACGCCCTGAAGCGCCGCCTGGGGGTGCTGGAGGCCTACGACATGACCTGCGAGGCCGTGGTGGCCAAGCTTATGTGGATTCTGGGCCAGACCCGGGATCGCCGGGAGGTGGAGCGGCTGTTCTACACGCCGGTAGCCAGGGACATCCTCTGGCCAGCGGAGTGAGCGGGCTTTTGCGAAGAACGGGCTCTTTCGCCGGAGAATTGCTGAAAGGGAAGAGCCGGCGGCTTTCTCGAAAACCACCCCAGCCGGGAGAATTGTCCTCTTGACAGGGACAAATCAACGTGATATAGTGTCCTCGAATTTGAAAAAAGGCATCGAAAAGGACGCTGTCCGGGAAAGACACCAGAGAGGGGCCGCCGCTGGCTGCAAGCGGCTCTTGCCGATCACCGGGGCACAGCCACCGCCTTGGAGCCGCCCACCGATATGTAGGCTGGGACGGGACCTCCCGTTACAGAGGACACGAGCGGCGCACCGCAAGGGGCGCAAGCAGGGTGGAACCGTGGAATACGATGTTCGTATCTCACCCCTGATATTCCGTCAGGGGTGAGTTTTTTTCACCCCTTGGACAAGGAGGAAACAGTATGAGCGAGGAAAACAAGCAGTATACCTTTGAAGACGAGACCTACCGCAGAACCTATTGGCACACCTGCTCCCACGTGCTGGCCCAGGCCGTCAAGCGCCTATGGCCGGAGGTGAAGCTGGCCATCGGCCCCTCCATCGACGAGGGCTTCTATTACGATCTGGACTCTCCTTTCGCCTTCACGCCGGAGCATATGGAGCAGATCGAGGCCGAGATGCGCAAGATCTGCAAGGAGAAGCTGAAGCTGGAGCGGTTTGAGCTGCCCCGGGAAGAGGCCGTCAAGTTCATGGAGGAGAAGGGCGAGCCCTACAAGGTGGAGCTGATCAACGATCTGCCCGCCGATGCCCACATCTCCTTCTACAAGCAGGGCGAGTTCACCGACCTGTGCGCCGGTCCCCACCTGGATTCCACCGGCCGCATCAAGGGCAACGCCATCAAGCTGACCGCCTGCAACGCCGCCT
>URXS01000169.1 GCA_900551885.1 uncultured Oscillibacter sp. | reverse complement strand
GGGCCCTGGCCCTGCCGGCAGCCATGATCGGCGTCACTGCGGCGTCTGTTTTGCTCCTGGTAATCGGCGTGCAGCTCTACTGGTGGAACTTGTACTTCGCCTGGGTGCTGCTGACGGTGCTGGGCTTTCTCCTGGTGCTGGCGCTGTGCATCCTCTCCGCCCGGCATCAGCTGTCCCTGGCCCGGGACATGGGCCGGCTGGCGGACCAGGCGGCGGCCATCCGGGCCGGAAATCTGGACGCACCCCTGGACCTGCCCGCCGACACGGATCTGCGGCAGATCGCGGAGGATCTGAATCACATCCAGTCGGGGCTCCAGCAGGCCCTGGCGGACCAGACCCGCAGCGAGCGGATGAAAGTGGAACTGATTGCAAATGTGTCCCATGATCTGAAGACCCCCCTGACCTCCATTCTCTCCTACGCGGAGCTGCTGCGGCAGGAGCCCCTGGAAGGGGCGGCGGCGGACTACGCCCGGATCATCGATGAAAAGGCCCAGCGCCTTAAGAGTATGGTCCAGGACGTGTTCGAGGTCAGCAAAGCCGCCTCCGACCAGCTGCCGGTAGATTTGGAGCGGCTGGACTTCGCCAAGCTCCTGCGGCAGACCCTGGCGGACATGGCGGACCCCATCGAGAAAAGCGGCCTCACCCTGCGGACGGACCTGCCGGCGGGGGAGGTGCCCATTATGGCCGACGGCAAGCGGCTCTACCGGGTGTTCCAGAACCTGATCCAGAACGCCCTCCAGTACTCCCTTCCCGGCAGCCGCATCTACCTGAAGCTGACGGCGGGGGAGGGAAGGGCAGAGGCCAGTCTCCGCAACACCTCCAGCCAGGAGCTGCCGGAGGGGGTGGACTTCACCGCCCGGTTCGTCCGGGGCGACGAGAGCCGCACCGACGGCGGCAGCGGTCTGGGTCTGTCCATCGCCCGCAGCTTCACCGAGGCCTGCGGCGGCACGCTGACGGTGGAGACCGTGGCGGACCTGTTCACCGTCCATGTGATGTTCCCCCTGGCACCGCCGGACGGCGACGCTCAGGCGAAACATCAAAGCTGAAAAGACGCCCCGTGCCATACGGCACGGGGCGTTTCCCTGTCTGTTACTCCCTGGGGGCCTTTTCGTCCATCAGCGCCTTGTCCACGCAGAAGAAGGTGAACTCCCCGGTGGCCAGCAGCTTGCCGCCCTCCCCGGTGATGTCCACCGCCGTCAGCACCGTGGATTTCCCCCGGTGCCGCACCCAGGCGGTGGCCCGGACGGTGCCGGAGGCCTGGTTGCGCAGGAAGTGCAGGGCGCTGGTCTGGGTCACGTAGTAGCGGCCGTCGGTGTGGGCGGCGGCGCCGGTGGCATTGTCCGCCATGGTGTAGATGGCACCGCCGTGCAGCAGCCCATAGGGATTGCGGCTCTCTGGCCGGATGTCCAGCCGGAACACCGCCCGGTCCGGCTCCACGGATTCCAGTTCAATATAGTTGTGCTGCATGAAGGCGTTTTTCGCCAGCCGCTGTTGGGTCTTCTGTTCCAATTCGCTCATGGGTGCTTTCTCCTTGTCTGGGGCCGGTACCGGCCTGGAATTTCATCATGGGAATCATTTTACCGAAATGGTGGGGATTGTCAACTATTTTTCCCGGGAGCATGGTACATTTACCCGGTGAAAAAATAATTTATCGCAGGGGTTGACTTTTCCACTTTACTTTGTATAATGAACATATGAACAATTATTCAAATGAAAGGAGGCGGACCATGGAGGACCGCTACAATGTGGAGTGCTGTGACTTCATCCACGCCCACGAGGAGATCGTGGAGAAGGTCCGGGGCACCATCCCGGGGGAGGACACCCTGTATGACCTGACGGAGCTGTTCCGCATTTTCGGAGATTCCACCCGCATCCGCATCCTGTATGTGCTGCTGGAATCGGAGATGTGCGTGTGCGACATCGCCGCCCTGCTGGGCATGACCCAATCCGCCATCTCCCATCAGCTCCGGGCCCTGAAAAACGCCCGGCTGGTGAAGTCCCGGCGGGATGGAAAAACGGTGTTCTACTCCCTGGCGGACGACCATGTGAAAACCATCATCGACCAGGGCTTGGAACACGTAAAAGAGTAATTCCTATTCGTAATTTTTATTCAAAATATTACTAGGAGGACTGTATTATGAAAAAGCGTTTCAATCTCACCGACCTGGACTGCGCCAACTGCGCCGCCAAAATGGAGACCGCCATCAAGAAGATCGACGGTGTTCACGATGCCACCGTCAGCTTCATGACCCAGAAAATGACCATTGACGCGGAGGACGACCGCTTCGACGCCATCATGAAGGAGGTCGTCTCCGTCTGCAAAAAGGTGGAGCCCGACTGCGTCATCAACCTGTAAAAACCGCAAGCGGCGGCAAGTCCGTCTCTGAGGCCGCCTCCGGCGGCCTCTTTCCTGCCTGAAATTTTCCTCTCTTTGAAAAAAGGAGGCTTCCCCATGAACAAGCTGTCCCGCAAACAGAAAAAGATGCTGCGGCGCATCCTGATCGCCGCGGCGCTGCTGATCATCATCAAGCTGCTGCCCCATATTCCGATCCCGGCGGGCCTCTCCCTCCTGGCCGACCACAGCGTGAACGGAGAGGGAGGACCGTATCTGGCGTTGTGGCCGCTGTATCTGGTGCCCTACGCCGTCATCGGCTGGGACGTTTTATGGAAGGCCATCCGCAACATCGCCCACGGCCAGGTCTTTGACGAGAATTTCCTCATGGCCCTGGCCACGGTAGGCGCCTTCTTTACCGGCGAGTACGCCGAGGCCGTGTTCGTCATGCTCTTCTACCAGGTGGGCGAGCTGTTCCAGGACTACGCCGTGGGCCGGTCCCGCCAGTCCATCGCCGCCCTGATGGACATTCGCCCGGATATCGCCAACCTGGAGAAGGAGGATGGCTCCACCCAGGAGGTGGACCCGGAGGACGTGGCCGTGGGAGACACCGTGGTGGTGAAGCCCGGCGAGCGGGTGCCTCTGGACGGCGTGGTCCTCACCGGCAGCGGCGCCATGACACAGGCGGAGGTCCTGTTCATCACCTACGGTATGAGCTCCGTCTTTATGGCGATCGGTCTGCTGTTTACCAAC
>URXS01000168.1 GCA_900551885.1 uncultured Oscillibacter sp. | reverse complement strand
AGTCTCCTATGAGTGCCTGTGGTTGCGGGCCAGGATTGAAGACAATAAGCTGCCGCTGGATCAGCGGGATGAGGCGGTGGAAGATCTGGAGGGGCTGGCAGAGTACGGCGACGTCCACGCCCAGTACTTCCTGGGACTGCTGTACCGGGACGGCGGTTTGTTGCTACCGGACGCGGAGCAAGCCGCCCGCTGGCTGGAACTGGCGGCAAAGCGAGATCTCCCCGCAGCCCAGTACGCTCTCGGCAAACTATATCTCTCTGACGATCCGGGGGTGAATGATGTTGATGATGGCCTCCAATGGTTGGAGAGAGCAGCTCGAAACGGGAATGCCGATGCTGCCTATCGCCTGGGAAAGGAATACCTAACGGGCAAGTTCGTGCAAAAGGACGCAGTCAAAGCGGCGGAATATCTCCGCCGCACGGCTGACCAGGATCACCCCTGGGCCAGCTACCTGTTGGGGAAGCTGTACCTCACGGGCAACGGCGTCCCCAAAAATGAAGAAGCAGCCTGGAACTTCTTCCGGATGGCGGATGCGTATGGTCATCCCTATGCTCGGTATGTTCTGGAACGCCAAGATCAATGGCACCAGCCGCAGCTTCTGATGACGGTGAGCCGTCTGCTCTACCACATGAGCAACATCTTCCGGGACAATGCGCCAACCGTTCCTGTACAGCCAAGGCTGCACATTGACCGCAAGCGGATGCAGGAGCTCCAGGAACTTCGGATCGCTCTGGGCCACCAGCCGGACGATCACGAAGAAGAGCAGACCCAGACCTGGGGCGGCATGACTATGAAGGGATGGTAAAGGCCGCTGGTTGTAAAATTCCCCTGTAAGCATAATGGCCGTAGGAAAACTTCCGCGGGATTGCTTTTTTTAGCTTGGAGGAATATAGTTTGAATTGGAAATGCTTTCCGGGTGAGGGTTTTCCTTAAAAACCAACAGAGGGGGAGTTTTCATGGAGAGAAATGCGCAGAGAGAACGGATACAGGGTGCGCCCCGCCAGGGCGCGCTGCTGACGGTGTCGGCGGTGCTGCTGATGGCCGGGCCGGTGGTGGACTGGATTCTGAGCAAGGTGGTGGAGGACTACTACACCTCCGTATCCATTTTCTTTTGTCTGCTGACCGTGGCGGGCGGTGTTTTTTTGCTGACGGCCCGGGGGCGGAAGGCAGGCTGCGCGGCCGGCGGCGCGCTGGCGCTGTTTGGGGCCGCTGTGACCATGAACCGGCCACTGCTGGTGGCAGCGGTGGCCTTCTGGGTGATTTCTGTGGTGGGTACATCCTGGAACAAAGCGCCGGGTTTTCTGCCGGAGAAATTCCGGATGCCGGTGCTGAATCTGATCTGCGTGGTCCTGGCAGCAGCCAGTGGCCTGCAAAGCTTGCCGGGCGTCAAATACACGCCCGCTTGGCTGGCGCCGCTGCTGCTGGCGACGGTAGGTGCCGTGCTGCTGTGCGGTAATGTGCGGGCGGAGACGTTCGTGCCGCTGTCCCCGGAGGAACGGGCTCAGAAGGAACCGGGCCTGCGGTACAGGTCAGTCCCCGCCGCCGGATTTTTAGGGTTTCTGGGCGCGCTGCTACTCCTGGCCGACGGCGCCTGGATGATGGTGAACATCTTCCGGCTGATGAGTTCCTTTGATGTGCCGCTTTCAAACCTGCTCTGGCCGGCGCTGACGGTGGCAGCTGGCGTGCTGCTGTTGCTGCGCAGCCAGGGGGAGAAACGGCTGCTGCCCGCCGCCGTCCTGCTGCTGATCGGTCAGCTCCGGACCCTCTTGGTCATGCGTGAGGCGGCGGTATATGCGGACCAGACGGCGGCCCTCCAGCAGACCCAGCAGACGGCACTGCTGTTCTTCAGCGTGCTGTTGCTGCTGCTGAGCGCCGTGGGCTTTACCTGGAACCGTCCCGTAGGCAAGACACGTCCCCTGCCGGTACTCAATGCCGTCGCGGCGGTCCTGGCGGCGGTCAACGGGATCTGGGCCACAATTGACCTGATCTCTGTAAGCGTGGAGGACGCAAAGTCCGGTGCGGAGTTGGATGCCGGACTGGGACAGGATCTGCTGCTGGGACTGCTGCTGCCCCTTGGCCTAGTGTTGGTAAACCTGGCTATGGAGGCTCGTCAGGCTCCGCCCAAGGCCTGGAAGGTGGACGGAGGAAAATACAGCCGAGGCCTCCGGGGCTTTGTGGGCAGCTTCTATACCGGTGTGGGCGGCAAGCTGCAGCTGCTGGCCAAGATCAGCGGAGCACTGTGCCTGATTTTGGGAATTTTGGGCGTGGTGGTGATGATCCTGGGCGTGCTGGTGCTGCTGCTCCAGCTTGTGGGACTGATCCCGCCCTACTTTGAGCCGCTGTCGCTGCTGCTGGGGGGCCTTGCGGCCGTGGTCAGCGCCCTGCTGCTGGCGGTGGGCACCTGGCCTCTGTATGCCTTCGGACAGATCGTCTCCGACCTCCACGCCATCCCCAAGGACGGCGTCCGCATCTCCGGTACCGCGCCGGAGACGGCAGAGACCGGCCTGGCCGCGCCCAAGGCCTCTGGTACCGAGGAAAACCCCGACGAGCTGCCGGAGCTGTAAGGGGAGGCTGCCATGAGTGATCGCTATATCCGGCGCTTTGCCCTGCCGGAGCGGCTGTATACGGCCTCCGCTCCGGTGGTGCTAGCGGCCGGCGTGCTACTGGAGGACACCAAAATTCCCCGCCTGGTGGCCCAGATGAAGTGGAAGAGCATCACCCCCGGGACTCTGACCGCCCTGACCGTGGCAGTGAGGCGTCCGGAGGAGGGCGGGGACACCGGGAAAACGGTGTTCACCTACTCTGACCTGCACATTACCCGGGGCCAGACCTTCGGTGTCTACACCGCCGTGGTCCTGCCTATGGGCCCACAGCGGTCCATGGAGATCCGGGCGCTGTCCGCGGACTTTACCGACGGGACGCGCTGGACGGCGCCGGAGGATGCCGTGTGGGCGCCGCTGCCCGCCTTTGTGCCCCTTGCCCAGGCGGTGGCGGAGCCGGAGCTGCTGGGCCTGAGCGCCGTGAAACCCTTCTGATTTTCTCTTGTATCCCCCGGCGGGTTGTGCTATTATCAAACTGGGTTTTGATTTGCTGCCGGGGGAAACCCTGCTGAAACACGT
>URXS01000167.1 GCA_900551885.1 uncultured Oscillibacter sp. | reverse complement strand
CCGCCTCTGAGCCGGGAGCGGGAGGCGGAGCTGCTGGCCCGGCTGGATCAGGAGGACGCCCGCAAGGAGCTGATCGAACATAACCTGCGGCTGGTGGTGTACATCGCCCGGCGGTTTGAGAATACCGGCGTGGGCATCGAGGACCTGATCTCCATCGGCACGATCGGCCTGATCAAGGCTGTGGGCACCTACCGCGCCGACAAGAACATCAAGCTGGCCACCTACGCCTCCCGGTGCATTGAAAACGAGATTTTGATGTACCTGCGCAAAAACGCCAGCCGGAAGGGGGAGGTGTCTTTCGACGAGCCCCTGAACACCGACTGGGACGGCAACGAGCTGCTGCTCAGCGACGTGCTGGGCACCGACGCCGACACCGTCATGCGGCCCATCGAGGAGGACGTGGACCGGTCGCTGCTGGCGGCGGCCATCAGTGCGCTGTCCCCACGGGAAAAGGAGATCATCACGTTGCGTTTCGGCCTGGGCGGGGGCCGGGAACAGACCCAGAAGGAGGTGGCGGACCGGCTGGGCATCTCCCAGAGCTACATCTCCCGCCTGGAAAAACGCATCATCAACCGGCTGAAAAAGGAGATCCTGCGGCTGAGCTGAAGGGCCGCCGGTCAGGGGGGAAGGGACCCTTGACCGGCGGCGGTTTTTGTCCTAAAATGGTCTGCGAGACTATGAGGACAGGTGGACCCTATGAAAGATTTCAAGGAACGCTATATCGCCGCCCGCCGGGCCGTCATCGCCCGGGACCTGAAGCGGCTGAACCCTATGCAGCGCCAGGCAGCCATGACCACGGAGGGGCCGCTGCTGCTGCTGGCCGGTGCCGGCAGCGGAAAGACCACGGTGCTGATCCAGCGGGTGTACAACCTTCTGACCTACGGTCGGGGCAGCGACACCGATCAGGTCCCCGACTGGGCCACGGAGGAGGATCTACAATTTCTGGAGACCTTTCCGGACCAGCCAGACGAGGACCAACGCCGCCGGGCGGTGCGCCTTTGCGCCGTGGACGTGCCCAGGCCCTGGGAGATCATCGCCATCACCTTCACCAACAAGGCCGCCGGAGAGCTGAAGGAGCGGCTGGGGGCCATGCTGGGCCCAGCGACGGAGGACGTGTGGGCCTCCACCTTCCACTCCGCCTGCGTCCGCATCCTGCGGCGGGATATCGACCGGCTGGGCTTCGGAAAGGACTTCACCATCTACGATACCGACGACTCCAAGCGGGTCATCCGGGACATTTTGAAGGAGCAGAACCTGGACGAAAAGGCCTTCCAGCCCCGCAGCGTTCTCTCCGTCATCAGCGCCTCCAAGGATCGCTACGAGAGCCCGGAGGACTTTGCCAAGGCCCACTCCCATGAGGCCGACTGGAAGATGAGCCGCATTGCCAAGGTCTACGCCGCCTACGCCAAAAAGCTCCGGGCGGCCAACGCCCTGGACTTCGACGACATCATCTACCACACGGTGACCCTGCTGCGCCAGGAGCCCGAGGTGCTGGAATACTACCAGCACAAGTTCCGCTACGTGCTGGTGGACGAGTACCAGGACACCAACCACCTCCAGTATCTGCTGACCAGCCTGCTGGCGGGGGGGTACAAAAACCTCTGCGTGGTGGGCGACGACGACCAGTCCATCTATCGCTTCCGGGGCGCCAACATCGAGAACATCCTGAATTTTGAAAAGCAGTACCCCAATGCCCGGACCATCCGGCTGGAGCAGAATTACCGCTCCACCCAGAATATCCTGGACGCCGCCAATGCCGTCATCCGCAACAACACCGGCCGCAAGGGCAAGACCCTCTGGACCGACAATGGCGCCGGGGACACCGTCACCGTCAAGACCACCTTCAACGAAAGCGACGAGGCCAACTACGTGGCCGGGGAGATCCTGGCGGGGCTGAACCGGGGTCGCAAGTTCTCCGACAATGTGGTCCTTTACCGGATGAACGCTCAGTCCAACGCCCTGGAGTATGCCATGAAGCGCAACGGCATCCCCTACCGGGTAGTGGGCGGCATGAAGTTCTTCGACCGGGCGGAGGTCAAGGACATGCTGTCCTACCTGTGCGTCCTCAACAACCCCCTGGACGACCTGCGGCTGCGGCGGATCATCAACGTCCCCGCCCGGGGCATCGGCGCCACCACGGTGGACAAGGTGGCGGCCTTGGCGGAGAGCCAGGGGGCGTCCCTCTACGAGATCATCCGCAACGCCGACCTGTTCCCGGAGCTGAAAAGCGCCGCCGGGAAGCTGTTGAAATTCGCCGACCTGATCGACGGCCTTCGCCGCTGCGGCGGGCAACTGGCCCTGCCCGAGTTTTACGACGCCGTCTGCGACCAGACCGGGTACATCCGCGCCCTGGAGGAGAAGAACGACATGGAGAGCCGGGGCCGCATCGAGAACGTCCAGGAGCTGAAATCCAACATCCTGGGATTCCTGGAGCAGGACCCGGAGGACGCCACCCTCTCCGGCTTTCTGAACGAGATCGCCCTGTACACGGACCTGGACAGCGTGGAGGGCAGCGACGACTGCGTCACCCTGATGACCATCCACTCCGCCAAGGGGCTGGAGTTCCCGGTGGTGTACGTGGTGGGCATGGAGGAGGGAATCTTCCCCGGCTCCTCTGCCCAGTACGACCAGGAGGAGCTGGAGGAGGAGCGGCGGCTGTGCTACGTGGCCATCACAAGAGCCAAGCAGAGCCTGACCATCACCCACGCCCGCCAGCGTATGATCTACGGACGCACATCGTCGGCGCTGCCCTCCCGGTTCCTTCGGGAAATCCCGGAGGAGTGCATCGTGAAAAAGGGCGGCTATCACCGGACTTCAACAAGTGAGCACAGCGGCTATTCGGCCTATGGTTCCCATGCGCCCCAGACCAGAAAGCCCAGAAGCAGCATTCTTTCCGCCGCCCCGGCCGCTCCCGCGCCCTGTCTGGAGCTGAATCAGGGAGACATGGTCATGCACGCGGCCTTTGGCCGGGGACTGGTGCTGTCCGTGCGGAAGATGGGCGGCGACGCGCTGCTGGAAATCGCCTTTGACGACATCGGCACCAAAAAGCTTATGGCAAAAACCGCCTCGGCGCATATGAAAAAGCTGTAAGGAAGCTCTGATTAAATCGGCAAGAACTGTGAGCGAG
>URXS01000166.1 GCA_900551885.1 uncultured Oscillibacter sp. | reverse complement strand
GGGTGAAGGGCCTGACCACGGCGGCGGGCCTGTGGGCCGCGGCAGTCATCGGGCTGTGCCTGGGCGGCGGCTTTTACGAGGGCGGCATCTTTGCCACCATTCTGATTCTGGCGGCGGAGATGTTCTTCTCCAAGCTGGAGTACCGGGTGCTGGACAATGCCCCGGAGATCAACCTGTACATGGAATACACCAACAAGGATTGCCTGGAAAACGTGCTGAAGCTGTTCCGGGAGCTGAATCTGAAGGTGCTGAACATGGAGATCACCCGCTCCACGGAGACGGAAAAGCACAACGCCTGTGCCATCTTCTCCCTGCAATTGAACAAGCGGTGCACGGTGGCGCAGGTTTTGTCAGGTGTCAACGCTACCGAGGGCGTGATTTCCGTGGAAGAGCTTTGATGCAACGAAAGGAGAACGAGTATGGGAAAGGCCTATGACGTGCTGGTCATCGGACCGGTCTCTCTGGATCACAACATCGACTATCAGGGCAACGAGCGCAAAGAGGTGGGCGGTGCCGTGGTGGCCTCCGGTTTTGCGGCGGCCAAGTCCGGCAACCGCACCGCTGTTTTTACAAAGCTGAACCCCGCCGACGCCAACGTGGAGGAGCGGTTCGCCGGCTCCAGCGCCGATGTGTACTGGAAGCCCTCCGCCGCCACCTGCTCCATCCGCAACCAGTACTTCACCGCCGACAAGGAAAAGCGGGCGTGCACCTCCATGGGTGTGTGCGACCCCTTCCGGTTCGACGAACTGCCGGACATTGAGACCAAGATCTACCACTTCGCCGGCCTGGTTTACGGCGATTTTGACGGCGCCCTCTTCGCCGAGGCCGCCAAGCACGGCAAGGTGGCCGTGGATGTCCAGTGTCTGCTGCGCCACGTAGAGGCCGACAAGACCATGGCCTTCCACGACTGGGCGGAGAAGAAGGAGTACCTGCCGGTGATCGACTATCTGAAGACCGACGCCGCTGAGGCGGAGATCCTGACCGGCCTCACCGACCGGGCGGAGGCCGCCAAGCTCCTTTACAGTTGGGGCGCCAAGGAGGTCCTGATCACCCACAACACGGAGGTCCTGGCTTACGACGGCAAGGAGATCTACACCTGCCCCATCAAGGCCCGGAACCTCTCCGGCCGCACCGGTCGGGGAGACACCACCTTCGCCGGGTACATCACTGAGCGCCAGCGGGCGGATATCCGGGAGGCGCTCCAGTATTGCACCGCCCTGGTGAGCCTGAAAATGGAGACCCCGGGTCCCTTCCAGGGCACCCGTCAGGATGTGCTGGACTATATCAGGGAGTTCTATTGAGCAACGTATGAAAGCCGTACGCCCCGCCTGGTGAAGCCGGGCGGGGCTGTCAACAAAAATGGCCTGTTGACTTTTGCATTGTAAAGTGCTATATATTACTACATCAATTTTATAACGGCATGTGAAGCTTTTAGGAAAACGACGACTGTCTGCCGAAGGAGTAAAACTCTCAGGCGCCCGGGACCGGGCAGGGACTAAAAGTGGATGTCGCTCTGGAGAAGCTCAGCAACGAGTACCGAAGGTGCAAGGCGGGGAGGCCCGCTGAATCTCTCAGGTAAAAGGACAGAGTGGGAAAACGCGGCAATCGCTCTCAGCGAAGCCGCGCGTGTCTTGTTGCTGAGCTGGGTGCCGCGCTGTCGGTATCCGGCTCTTTTTTCAGGCGGTATCCCTTGCCGGGAAGAGAGAGGGAGAAACATGCTGCTGAACATCGTAAACACCGTCAACACGTATTTGTCGGACTACATCCTGGTGATCCTGCTGATCGCCGTGGGATTGTGGTTCTCCATCAAGACCCGCTTCGTACAGGTCCGCTGCTTCGGGGAAGGTATGCGGAAGGTGTTTGGAAACCTGACGCTTTTCGGAGACCGGCATGAGAGCGGCATGAGTTCCTTCCAGGCTTTGGCCACCGCCATTGCCGCCCAGGTGGGTACCGGCAACATCGTGGGCGCCTCCGGCGCCATCCTCACCGGCGGTCCCGGCGCCATCTTCTGGATGTGGATCATCGCCTTCTTTGGTATGGCCACCATTTACGCCGAGGCGGTGCTGGCCCAGCAGACCCGGAAGAAGGATGCCCAGGGCAACATCCAGGGCGGTCCCGTCTATTACATCACTACCGCCTTCACCGGCGGCTTCGGCAAGTTCCTGGCCGGCTTCTTCGCCATTGCCATCATCCTGGCCCTGGGCTTCTTCGGCTGCATGGTCCAGTCCAACTCCATCGGCTCTACCTTCCAGACCGCCTTCGGCATCCCCTCCTGGATTGTGGGCGTGATTCTGGTCATCATCTGCGCCATCATCTTCCTGGGCGGCGTGCAGCGTCTGGCTGCTGTCACGGAGAAGCTGGTGCCCGTTATGGCGGTGATCTTCCTGGTGGGCGGCCTGATCGTGCTGGTGATGCGGATCACCTACATCCCCGCCACCTTTGCCATGATCTTCAAGTACGCCTTCGCCCCCAACGCCATCATCGGCGGTGGCATTGGTTACGCCCTCAAGACCGCCATCAGCCAGGGCGCCAAGCGGGGGCTGTTCTCCAACGAGGCCGGCATGGGCTCTACCCCCCACGCCCACGCCCAGGCCAACGTGGCAATGCCTCACGACCAGGGCGTGGTGGCCATGATCGGCGTGTTCATCGACACCTTCGTGGTGCTGACCCTGAACGCTCTGGTCATTATTTCCACCATGTACACCGCTGACGGCCCCCTCAGCGCCGGCTACACCGACGCCGTGGCCGCCACCATTGACAACACCAACCTGGCCCAGAATGCCTTCGGCTCTGTGTTCGGCAGCACCGCCGGCGCCATGTTCGTGGCTATCTGCCTGTTCTTCTTTGCCTTCTCCACGATTCTGGGCTGGAACCTATTCGGCAAGATCAACATGGTCTACCTGTTCGGCCGCAAATCTGTGGTGATCTATACCGTGATCGCCCTGGTGTTTGTGTTCCTGGGCACTGTCACCTCTAGCGACCTGGTGTGGGGCCTGTCCGACATGTTCAACCAACTGATGGTCATTCCCAACGCCATTGCCCTCTTTGCCCTGACCTCCATGGTGGTCAAGGCTGTGAAGCAGGGAGACGAGGCGAAAAAATAAAATCCCAGCCATTCGCCGCCGGCCATTCAGGCCGGCGGTGTTTTTTCGCCTTGATTGACGCCTGGAGATATGGGCCCTTCCCCTGCGTAGGGTACCGTGAACACCGGGATACCGGCGGAGGCAGGCGCCAGAGCGTACATGGGGTAGAAGAAGGCCAGTCCGTCGCCGGTTAAGTAGAAATTCTCCGGGTTG
>URXS01000165.1 GCA_900551885.1 uncultured Oscillibacter sp. | reverse complement strand
TGATCGGCGGTGCGGTGCTGAACCTGGCCGCCAGAAGCTGGACCTTTCAGGTAAGCCTGCCCATTCAGGGCTGGCTGGCTGTGGGCGCCATTGTCCTGTTCGGCACAGTGCTCTCCTTTACCCTGTTCATGCAGGGCATCCAGGACATCGGCCCGGTGAAATCCTCCATACTGGCAGCTACGGAACCAGTCTCCGCCACGATCTTTTCCGCCGTCTGGCTGGGTACCGCCTTTTCAACGGTAGATCTGGTGGGTTTTGCCGCCATCATTGCCACCATCTTTTTGCTGAGCGTTCCGCAAAAGCATACCTGCGGTCACACCGGCGATTCAAACGCCACAGACCCCTCGGAGGCACAGTGACGGAAAGTTGTTTCCTGACCTGCATCTTGACCTGAATTTTCCGATTTTTCCGGCCTTTATCGCCGGCGATTCTGCATTGCAGGAAAGTTTTCCTGCAATGCAGAAATTTTTTTGCAATTTTTCTTGCATTTCACTGGAAGAAAGCGTATACTGCGGGCCGAATGAAATCGTTCACGGAGGCATCATATCATGGAACACCACATGTGGAATACGCTGCGCAGCCACGCGGCAATCGCAGGATTGGCCTGCGTCATGGGAATCAGCTATCAGATCTTCGTTTTTCCCAACGCCTTTGCCCCCGCAGGCATCAACGGGCTTGCCACCATTCTCCAATACCTGTTACATATCAGCATTGGGTATCTCTCTCTTCTGATCAATCTGCCCCTGATTCTGCTGGCCTGGAAAAAAGTAGACCCGGATTTTGCCCGTAAGACGCTGACCTTCGTATTGGCTTTTTCCGCCGCGAACCTGGTGCTGGGACGGATGGACCTGAGTGCCCTGGCTTACCACACCACATCCTCTGCCATTCTGGGTCCCGTGGCCGCCGGTGTGGTCAGCGGCGCCATATATGGCTGGGTCATCCGCCAGAACGGTTCTACCGGCGGTACGGACATCGTGGCAGCCTGGGTGCGAAAAAAGAAGCCGGAAGCCAGTCTGGTCTGGGTGATCTTTTCTCTCAACGCCACAGTGGCGGTGCTGTCCTTCTTCGTCTATGGTTACCAGTTCGAGCCGGTGATTTTGTGCCTGATCTACTGCTATCTCAGCTCCAGCATCAGCGACACCATCCTCAAAGGCGGCAAATCCGCCATGAAATTCGAGGTGATCACCCGCCAGCCGGAGGCGCTTTCCCAGGAGCTCATGCAGCATCTGCATCACGGCGTCACCGTCCTGCAAGCGGAGGGAATGTATTCGGAAACCCCCTGCAGCCTGCTCATCTGCGTGATAAACCGCCATCAGGTCGTACAGTTTCAGGAGATCCTGGCCCGTTTTCCGGGCACCTTCGCCTATGTCTCCAGCGTCAACGAGACGCTGGGAAACTTCAAGCATATCGCATAAAAAAGCCAGACCGCGGAGCAAATGCTCTGCGGTCTGGCTTTTTACGTTTTCACAGTCCCCGCCATTCCTCGGGCCGGAGGCGGCTCAGGTCGTGCTCGGCCCGGTCGATCTCCGCCAGCATGGCGGTTTTATCCTGATTTAAGGTGCCCTTGAGCACCAGGTAGTTGCTGGCGTGGTTCATGCGGAACACGCTGCCGGGACTGTCCAGTTTCTCCACCAGCAGACGGGTCTCCTGGAGCACCTGGGACTGCGTCAGCAGGTGGAAGCTGCCCTCTTTCACCCAGTCGTACAGGGGCGTGCCCGGCTCCACCATCAGCGTCAGCATGCCGATATACTCTGGGTTCATGGCGTTGAAGGCCTCCGCCGTCTCCACGGCGTGGCGCTCCAGCAGCTCCGGCCCGCCCAGACCCGTGATGGCGGTGACGGACAGGGCCATCCCGCTGGCCCGGGCCTTGCAGCCCATCTCCACGATCTCCGCGGACATGTGGCCCTTGCGCATGAGCTTCAGCACGTCGTCGCATCCGGACTCCAGGCCCATGTAGACCATGGTCAGGCCCTTTTCCCGAAGGGTCTTCAGTTCCTCCGGCGTGCGGATGCGGATGGAGGCGGGAGAGGCGTAGCTGGTGACCCGCTGACACTCGGGAAACAGCTCCCGGATGGTGTCCAGGATCGTATACAGCTCTGACGCCTTGCGCACCAGGGCGTCTCCGTCCGCCAGGAACACCCGCTCCACATGGCGATAAGTGCGGCGGGCCATCTGAAAGTCCTCCAGAACCTCCTCCAGAGGACGAACGGCAAAGTGCTTTTCCTTGTACATGCTGCAGAAGGCGCAGGTATTGTGGCTGCACCCGTAGGTCACCTGGACGATCAGGCTGTACGCCTCGGAGGGGGGACGGTAGACGCTGCCGTAGTATCTCATACGCCCAGCTTCTCCAGAGCAGCCATCTTCAGGCACACGCACAACACCGCGATGGCCTGCTCCAGCTCCTCCACGGGAGGCAGGGAGGGTGCAATGCGGATGTTGCTGTCGGCGGGGTCCTTGCCGTAGGGGAAGGTGGCGCCGGCACCGGTCATGGTGACGCCCGCCTCTTTGCACAGGGCAAGGGTCCGCTTGGCAGTGCCGGGCATGGCGTTCAGGGAGACGAAGTAGCCGCCCTTGGGCCGCCGCCAGGAGGCAATGTCCAGGGGCGCGATCTCCCGGTCCAGGGCGTCCACCACACAGCGGAACTTAGGGCCCATGATGGCAGCGTGCTTCTTCATCAGCTCCAGGGTGTGAGCCTTGTCCTTGAGATACAGCACATGGCGCTGCTGATTCACCTTGTCGAAGCTGATGACCTGGACGGTCAGTAGCTTTTCCATATAGGACATGTTGGCCTCGGAGCAGGCGAAGCAGGAGATGCCGGCACCAGGCAGGGTCACCTTGGAGGTGGAGGCGAACTCAAAAACCATGTCGGCGTTGCCGTACTTGGCACACTCGCTGAGGATGTCCGGGAAGGGCACATACTCCCCCTCGAACTCGTGGATGCAGTAGGCGTTGTCCCACATCAGCAAAAAGTCCGGCGCGGCGGGCTTCATGGAGGCGATGCGGCGGATGGTCTCAGCAGAGTAAATGATGCCGTCGGGGTTGGAGTACTTGGGCACGTTCCACATGCCCTTCACCGCCGGGTCGGCGATATACTTCTCCACCACGTCCATATCGGGGCCCTCGTCGGTCATGGGAACGGTGATCAGCTCGAAGCCAAAGGACTCCGTCACCTTGAAGTGGCGGTCATAGCCGGGAGAGGGGCACAGGAACTTCACCACCGGCTCCCTGCACCAGGGCCGCTCACTGTGGAGCAGGCCGTGGGTGTAGGCCTTGGAGATGGTGTCGTACATCAGCTGCAGGCTGGCGTTGCCGCCCACGATCGTCTGC
>URXS01000164.1 GCA_900551885.1 uncultured Oscillibacter sp. | reverse complement strand
TACAAGCCATAGAATAAGGGGCGGGACTTGCGTCCCGCCCCTCTATTCCTGGGTGGAGGGTCTTACTTCATGCCGTTCTCGTAGGACTCGATCATCTTCTTGACCATCTGGCCGCCCACGGAGCCGGCCTGACGGGAGGTCAGATCGCCGTTGTAGCCTTCCTTCAGGTTGACGCCAACCTCAGCGGCAGCTTCCATCTTGAACTTATTCATAGCGGCACGAGCCTCGGGAACGTTGATCTTGTTGTTATTGTTAGCAGACATGTTGGTTTTCTCCTTTTCCTAACTCAATCGGTTTTGGTTGTGGGTTCTTACTGGGTATCGCGAGCCTAGTTTGACCTCGGAAAAAAAGTTTATTCCGATTTTTCGACGGAAAAATCTGCTTGTCATGGAATTGTAACCACGGCACGGAGCTGAATGTGGTACAATATCAAACAATATATGAGTATACGCAAAAAAAGCGAAAATTCGTCGACAGAGGAGGGAAATCCATGGCGGAGCATTCCATGGACCTGACAGACCCCCGGCGGGAGCTGGAGCGTCTGCGGGAGGAACTGGCGGCGCTGCGGCGGGACCAGGCTTTGGCGGAGACCTTGCGGCAGCAGGAGTGGCAGTGCCAGCGAGAGGCGGAGCGGCTGCGGTTGAGCTGGGACAAAGAGCAGGCCGACGTGGACCGGCTGGATCGGGTGAGCTTGTCCTCGTTGTTGGCAAATCTCTCCGGTCGGAAAGCGGAGCGCCTGGAAAAGGAGGAGGCGGAGGCCCTGGCTGCCCGACTGCGCTATCAGAGCGCCCAGCAGCAACTGGAGGAGGTCCGGCGGGAATTGGAGAACTGTCAGGCCCGGTTGGCGGCCTCGGCAGACTGTCCGGCCCGGTACGAGGCCTGTCTCCGAGCCCGGCAGGCGGCGCTGAAGGATGCGGACCCAGTCCTTGGGGAGCGGATCGGGCGGCTGGAGGCCGATATCGCCGCCCTGACCCGCCGCCGTAAGGAGCTGCGGGAGGCTCTGGATGCCGGGGCGCGGGTGCTGGAGAGACTTGGCCGGGCCATCGACAAGCTGGACAGCGCCGGTGGCTGGAGTACCTGGGATCTGTTGGGCGGCGGACTGGTGTCGGATATGATGAAGTACAGCCGCCTGGATGAGGCCCAGGAGCAGATCGAGGCCCTGCGAGGGGACCTGCGGCGGTATCAGGCGGAGTTGGCGGACGTGGAGCGGATCGAGCACTTCGACGTGCGTCCCGGCGGCATGACGCAGACGGTGGATATCTTTTTCGACAATATCTTTACCGACTGGATGGTCCGGGACCAGATTCAGCGGTCCCAGAACGAGATGTACGACCTGCGCAGCCGGATTCAGGGGATTCAGAACCGCTTGACTCAGGAGATGACGGAGACCAATCGGAGCCTCGCCGCCGCTCAGGGAGACCTGGACCGGCTGGTGGAGGAGGCCTGAGCGTGAACAACGGGGGCAGCGCCTTTCGGCGCTGCCCCCGGCAATTTTGAGGGGACCACCTGTGAAGGAGCATCTGAAATGGTGCGGCCCCGAAAGGAAAAAAGCCCCGCGGAACTGCCCTGACCGGGCAACTCCGCGGGGGATGTTTATAGCAATTTACTGGTCCAGATACTTCCGCACCAGCACCTGCAGCAGCTCATCCCGGTCGATCTTGCGGATCAGGGTCCGGGCGTTGTTGTGGTTGGTGATATAGGTGGGGTCCTCGGACAGGATGTATCCCACGATCTGGTTGATGGGATTATAGCCTTTTTCCTCCAATGCCTGATAGACGGTCGTCAGAATCTGGTGCAGCTCTGCGTCCTTTTCCATCGCAATGTTGAATTTTCGAGTAAAGTCGTCCATACAGACACCACCTTTCTTGTGAGGCCGGACTGGCCTTCATACAAAACCTAGTATACTCGCTTTTTGAAAAGCTGTAAAGCGTTTCCCTGGGAATTTTTCAAAAGATTTTCCAGTGAGCCAAATGGGCTTACCGCAGCACGGCACCCAGGTCCTTCTCCAGGGTCTCCAGAATACTCTTCACGTCCTGGTCGGCTTCCTCGCTGGTCAGAGAGCGGTCGTCGGAGCGGAGAGTCAGGCTGAAAGCCACGGACTTCTTGCCCTCGGGAATACCGGTGCCGGTGTAGATGTCAAACAGAGCCACGTGCTTCAGCAGGCCCTTAGCGCCCCGGCGAATGCAGGCCTCCAGGTCTCCCACAGTGATGGCCTTGTCGCAGACTACAGCGATGTCCCGGTCCACAGAGGGGAACTTGGGCAGGGGCACGTACTCCGGATCGGGTCCCTTGGCCTGCTCCAGAGCTTCCAGGCTCAGTTCCGCACAGTACAGCTCGGCATCCACGCCGTAGTTCCGTGCCACCAATGGGTGAATCTGGCCGAAGATACCCACACAGTTGCTGCCGGACCACACAGTGGCACAGCGGCCCGGGTGATAGGAGGCATCGCTGGGAGCCCCGGTGGGGCCCTCAAAGCGGACGTCCTTGGCCCGCAGGTCCTTCAGAATGGCCTCAATGACGCCCTTCATGGCGTAGAAGTCCATATCGTCGCCGTAGGCGCCCAGAGTGAGGATCTTGGCCTCGTTGGCCAGGCCGTCCTCGCCGCCGGGGAGGTAGATGCGGCCCACCTCATAGAGCTTTGCGTTTTGATTGCGGTAGTTGTAGTTCCGGACCAGAATCTCCAGCATGGAGGGCAGGGTGGTGGTCCGCATGATAGAGGTGTCCTCACCCAGAGGGTTCAAAATCTTGAAGGATTCCCGCCGGGCGTAATCCTCCGGCCAGCGGATTTTGTCGTAGCAGGTGGGGGAGATGAAGGAGTAGGTGATGATCTCATCATAGCCCATGGCGCGGCACACGCTGCCGCAGCGGCGCTCCAGCAGCTCTTCGGCGCCAAAGCCGCCCAGGGTGGTCTGGCCCCGCATGAGGGTAATGGGGATGTTGTTGTAGCCATGGAATCGGGCCACTTCCTCGGCCAGGTCCGCCATGCCCTCCACATCACCGCGCCAGGAGGGAACCGTCACCTGGTCGCCCTCCACCGTGAAGTCCAGCTTGCGCAGGATACGGACCATCTCGTCGGCGTCCACATCGGTGCCCAGGAGGCCGTTGATTTTCTCCGGCTCCAGCTTCAGCACCCGGGGCTGGGGGACATGGTTGAGGATGTCGATGACACCGTCCACCACCTCGCCGGCGCCCAGCAGTTCCACCAGCTCGCAGGCCCGGTTGACGGCGGGCAGGGTGTTCAGGGGGTCCAGGCCCTTCTCAAACTTGGCGCTGGCTTCGGTACGCATGCCCAGCGCCAGGGCGGTCTTACGGATGCAGGTGCCGTCGAAGCAGGCGGACTCGAACACCACGTCTGCGG
>URXS01000163.1 GCA_900551885.1 uncultured Oscillibacter sp. | reverse complement strand
TGCCGCAGCAGTGCCGCCGCATGGAGATACAGCGTCACGGCGATGTCCCGGCCCTCGGGGTCCCCGCCGTCGACCTGGAAGTCCGCCCCGGTCACCTGGAGCCGCGCCGCGGCCTCGGTGCCCTCAACGGCCCCCTCCACCTCCATGATCTGGGAGAAGGGCAGCTCCCCTGTAAAGGATGTATACTTGCCACTGTTGTCCCGATAGAGCAGCGAGGCGGTAAAGACCCCCTTGAAGATCAGCTTGCTGCCCACCACCTTGGCCTCCGTCACGGTGCCGCAGGCCCGGCTGGTGAGGATCTCCGCCGCCCCCTCCCGGCCCGGGGAGAGGGTCAGGGTGTCGGAGAAGGTGAAGTCCTTCTCGGCCACATGGGTCAGCACCACGGCGTGCTGCCGCTCCAGACGCTTTTCCACATGCAGCTCCTCCGGGGCCTCCACGTCGGCGCAGACCGCCACCGGCGTCCGGCGCCAGCCGCTCATCCGGGTCACCAGCTTGCAGTGGGTGAAGACCTTCCGGGGGTTCAGTATCCGGGTCTCCAGAAATTCGATCTCCGTCTCCGCCAGCACCGACGCGCAGTCCGGCAGGCCCCGGCCCTCGCTCTCGGCGGTGAAGGGCATGGCGAACTCCAGGGTGCGGATGCCGCCCTCCTCCTCGGGGGTGTAGAGCACCGTCACCCGCACCGTGCCGGTGACCTCTGCCTTGCCGTCCCGCAGTTCCCGATTGTGGATGTAGATTTTTCCATCTGTTGTGATGATGCGCGCGATGTCCGGGCAGTAGTCCGGCACAATGGTCTCGGTGGTCTCCTCCTGGGTCACGGTCAGCTCGCCGCCCGCCTCATAGGCGTCGAAGCAGTTCTTTTTCAATTCCAGTTCCATGGTCGCCCATCCTTTCCCGGCAGTCGCCTCCGCCGCGCGGGCCAGTCCGCCGGGGACCGCGCCGCCGCGCCGGGACGTAATTCTGCTTGTATCCTATGAGCGGACCAGCCTCCTTATGCCTGCACCCGGAACAGCTTTCGCAGGATGCCCCCCAGCACCTTCGGGGATTTCCAAACCACGATGCGCATGCCTTCCCCTCCTCTCATCGCCGGCAGCAGGCGCAGCCGCATCCGATCAGCAAAAACGCCACCAGAAACAGCAGCGCCCCCACCGGAAAGATGGCGGCGATCAGGATCCCGGCTCCCAGCGCCACCGCGCACACGCCCAGCATCCAGCAGCCTCCTCCACGAAACATACGGCTCACACCTCCTTCACTGCTCCAGGATATGCGGCGGGGAGAGCGGTGGTGACGGGGCGGCGGGAGCGGAGAGACGGTGACGGCTGGACTGGGTGCCGGGCGGAGATGCGGCCTGTGTCCGGCCGCCGGGAGCGCCCCCCTCTCTTTTGGGAAAGCCTTGGCGCACAGGGACGGAGCGGAAAGTCCCCTGGGTGTTCTCCTCTTTCGCCGGAAGTCCCTGGTGCGCGGGGCGGGATGTCCTTCCCTGCTGGTTTTTCCCCCTTTTGTCGGAAAGTCCTGGGGCTGCGGCGGTAGAGAACAAAAAGGCGCCCGGAGCTTCCGCTCCGGGCGTCTTTCTCATTTTTTCTTCTCCTGCCAGGCCTGCAGGGGCTTGAGCTCCTCGTACAGCCGCAGGTAGCTCTGGTGGCGGCTGGGCTGGATCTTCCCCTCTGCCAGGGCCTCCAGCACGGCGCAGCCGGCCTCCTTGGTGTGGCTGCACCCGGTGAAGCGGCACCGGTCCAAGTAGGGCCGGAACTCCACAAAGGTCTCCGGCAGGTGCTCCTTCAGCTCCAGGTTCAGCTCCTCCGTCTCGAAGGAGGAAAAGCCCGGAGAATCCACCACCTCCGCCCCGCATTTCAGGCGGAACAGCTCCACATGCCGGGTGGTGTGGCGCCCCCGGCCCAAGGCCTGGCTCACGTCCCCCACCTGCAGGTGGAACTCCGGGTCCAGGGCGTTCAGAATGCTGGACTTCCCTACGCCGGAGTTACCTGTAAAGGCAGAAAACTTGCCAGCGATCAGGGGCACCAACTCCTCCAGGCCCTCCCCGGTCTCGGCGCTGACCCGGACCGTGGGGAAGCCGGAGGCGGTGTAGATGTGGTAGAGATCGTCGGCGCTGTCCAGGTCGCACTTGTTCAGCACCACCACCACGCCGCAGTCCTTCAATGCTGCGATGGACGCCACCCGGTCGATCAAAAATAGGTCGGTCTTGGGGATGGCGCCGGAGGCGATCACCACCAGTTGGTCGATGTTGGCCACGGCGGGTCGGGTGAAGGCGCTGCGGCGGGGCTGGATGGTCTCCAGAAAGCCCTCGCCGCCGCCCAGCTCCCGGACGGTGACCCGGTCCCCCACCAGGGGGCTGACGCCCTCTTTGCGGAATTTCCCACGGGCCCGGCAGGTGAGCACTTCACTGCCGGTGTCCACGTAGTAGAAGCCGCTCAGGGCCTTGATCACCCGCCCCTCAGCCATTGGTGAACTCCAGCGGATAGGTGCCGTAGTGGTTGCCGTCGATATAGACCTCCGCGTCTGCGGTGCCGGTGCCGCTGACCTCCAGCATATAGGTCCCGTTCCAGTCAGCGTAGTTGATATCCTGGTCCACAAGGGGCTGATTGGAGACGATGATCTGCAGATGGGCGGTGCCGGTGGTGGCGGGCAGGGGGAAGGTCAGCATATCGGTTCCTATCTCGCCGGCGGTACCGCCGCCGCTGGGACCCTCGCTGACCACGAAGTTGATCTTGGTACCCTTGGGCACCTCCGACGTGGACGGGTCTGTGGAGATGATCTTGCCGGCCTCCACGGTGTCGCTGGGCTCATAGGTGATCTCGCCCTGTTCCAATCCAAGGGTGCCCAACTGCGCCAGAGCCCAGTTCAGATCGCTGTTCACAAAATTGATCAGCGGAACCATTGGCATGCCCTTGCTGATGACCAGCTTGATGGTGTCGCCCTTGTGGAGCGCCTCGCCCTCCGCCGGGTCGGAGGAGATGATCTTGCTCTCCTCCACCTCCTCGGAGGCCTGCTCCTCGGCGATCTCCAGCGTCAGGTCATACTGTTTGATCAGATCGTCCAGCGCCACCTTGGCCTCGGCATAGGTCATGT
Organism: uncultured Oscillibacter sp.; assembly: GCA_900551885.1. Taxonomy (GTDB): domain Bacteria; phylum Bacillota; class Clostridia; order Oscillospirales; family Oscillospiraceae; genus Oscillibacter. The sequence continues at coordinate 296 of URXS01000163.1, read as the reverse complement.
CGGTGACGTCGATCATGGCACCCACGTCCTCGCCGGCGCTGGTCCAGACCTCGATGGTGATGGGGGTCTCCCCCTTCTCCTGGTCGTCCTTCTCCGGATCCTGGCGGATGATGAGGCCGGGCTCTTCATCGCTGGCCTCGCTGCCCCGCTCCACGATCTTGAAGGTACCGTCAGCCACCTGGTCCAGTGCCCGGGCCTCCTCCACGGTGTAGCCCACCACATTGGGCACTACGTAGTACGTATCCGTGGAAGGCTGCAGGAAGGAGCTGAAGATTGCCCGGAACAGGAAGAACACC
>URXS01000162.1 GCA_900551885.1 uncultured Oscillibacter sp. | reverse complement strand
CAGACCCGGCGGCGGCGTCCTGGGCCACCAGGATGACCCGGGCGTCCTTGGCCCGGGCGGCGGCGTCCACCGGTTCCTCGCCCACCGCCAGATTCCCGCCCCGGAGGCTCAGCCCCAGCAGGGAGAGAATGCGTTCATGGCTGTTCATCAGCACCTCGCAGTTCCGCTTCCATGGCGTCGTATACCTCCGTCGGGATGGCTGTCTCAAAAGCCCGCTCCAGGGCTCGGCTCTTCCGGGCCCGCCGCAGGCACTCCACATTGTGGCACACGTAGGCGCCCCGGCCGGGTTTCTTCCCCCCAAAGTCCAGGGAGACGGTCCCCTCCGGGGACTTCACCACCCGCAGCAGGGACTTCTTATCCTTCATCTCCCGGCAGCCCACACACTGCCGCTGAGGAACTTTTTTCACTTTTGGCATTGCTCAGGCCGCCTTTCTTGTAATTTATTCTTCTTCTGCGGGAGCAGCTTTCGCCGCATCCTCTGCAGGCTCCGCGGAGGGTTCCTCCGCCTCTTCACTGTCCTGGTAGCTCTCCGGCTTGATGTCGATCTTGTAGCCAGTCAGGCGGGCCGCCAGACGGGCGTTCTGACCTTCCTTACCGATGGCCAGGGAGAGCTGATCATCCGGCACCAGTACGCGGCAGGCCTTGCCCTCGTCGGCCATCCATACGTCCACCACGTCGGCGGGGGCCAGGGCGGCGGCAATGAACTGGGCGGGATCCTCGCTCCACTTGATGATGTCGATCTTTTCTCCCCGGAGTTCCTCCACGATGTTGCCGACCCGCTGGCCCTTGGGGCCCACGCAGGCGCCGATGGGGTCCACATTCTCGTCGTTGGACCACACGGCCATCTTGGTGCGGCTGCCGGCCTCCCGGGCGATGGACTTGACCTCCACGGTGCCGTCGTAGATCTCCGGCACTTCCAGCTCGAACAGGCGCTTGACAAGGCCCGGATGGGTCCGAGAGATCAGCACCTGGGGACCACGGGTGCTGCGGCGGACCTCCACCACATAGACCTTCACGTGCATGCCCTCGGTCAGAACCTCACCGGGGACCTGTTCGCCGGCCATCAGCAGCGCCTCGGTGGACTCAGCGCCGGTGCCGATCCGCAATGACACACCGCCGGTGCGGGGATCGATGCGGGTCACCACGCCGGTGAGGATCTCATGCTGCTTGGAGTTGAACTCGTCGTACACCATACCCCGCTCAGCCTCCCGCAGGCCCTGGATGATGACCTGCTTGCCGTTGCCGGCGGCGATACGTCCGAACTCTACAGTGTCCACGGGGATGTTCACGATGTCCCCGGCCTGATACTTGGCGGAGAGCTTTTTGGCCTCCTCCACGGTCATCTCATTGGCGGGGTCCACGTAGTCCTCTTCCTCCACCACGTTCTTCTGGACAAACATCTTCAGGTCCTGATGGGCCTCGTCCACGTCCACGATCACGTTCTCCACGCCCTCATGGTCCCGCTTGTAGGCGGTGGTCAGGGCCTGAATGATCTTCTCCATCATAAAGGACTGGGGGATGCCTCGCTCCTTCTCCAGCAGAGCCAGAGCGGCAAAGATCTCCGCAGGGTTGAAGCCCACGGGTTCCTTTTGCTTTTTGCCTTTCATTGGTGATTCTCCTCGTTTATAAAATATACGTCTTTTTGGACGAATGGGTTCAAAATTCCACCCGCAGGCGGACCAGGGCGATATCCCTTTTCGGGAAGGTCAGCTCCCGTTTCCCCAGGGTGATGGTGACGTCGCCGGTGGCCTCGTCATAGGCCTGCAGGGTGCCGGGAAATTCCTTGCGGCCCTCCAGGTTCCGGTACAGCTTCACCAGCACGGGACTGCCCAGATACCGCTGGAAGTCGCCGGGACGCTTGAGGACCCGCTCCGCGCCGGCGGAGCCCACCTCCAGGGTGTAGCTGCCTTCAATGGGGTCCGCCTCGTCCAGCAGGTCGCTGACCTTCCGGGAGATGGCCTCGCAGTCCAGAATGTCCACGCCGCCCTCCTTGTCCAGAAGGATGCGCAGATACCAGGTGCCGGCCTCCTTGACGTACTCCACATCCCACAGGGTGCAGCCCTGTTCGGCGATGGCGGGGGCCGCCAGTTCCGCGGTCAGTTCCGTGATTTTTTTCATGGGAGGACTCCCTTCTTCCACAGTATATGCAGATTTTAACAAACCGAAAAAAGTCAAGAAAAAGAGCGGACCCGCGGCCCACTCCACATAGCTTACACTTCTAACATACGCATCATAGCACAGCCAATGCCAAAGCGCAAGTCTTTTCTTTCACATTCCTCTATATTTACAGGGAATTTACAGGGGAAAAACGGCGGAAAACGGGAGCGGCGGGCCGAAAATCCGCTTCGGCCCGCCGCGGCGCTTATCGGGACCGCACAAAGGCGATGCCGCAGGAGACTAAAAACACCGCCAGATTGGCCGCCACCACAGAGGCGCCCACCGGCGTGGACCACACCCAGGAGGCGGTAAGTCCGGCGCAGAAGCACACCACCGCCGAGACGCCGGCACAGACCATGACGCCCCGAAAGCTTTTGAACAGCCGCATGGCCGTCAGGGCCGGGAAGATCACCAGGGAGGAGATCAGCATGGCACCCATCATCCGCATGCCCAGCACGATGGTCAGGGCGGTCAGCACCGCCAACAGGGTGTTGTACCGGTCCACCTTCAGCCCCGTGGCCCGGGAGAAGTTTTCGTCGAAGGTGACGGCGAAGAGCTTGTGATAGAACAGTATGAACAGCACCAGTACCGCGATGCACAGGGCCGCCGACAACATCACGTCGGTGTCCGTCATGGCCAGGACGCTGCCGAACATGTAGTTGTCCACGTCGGTGGTCATGCCGGTGGTGCGGGAGATGACGATGACGCCCACCGCCAGGGCCGAGGCACTCATGACCGCCACGGCGGCGTCGCTGTTCCAGCGGGGATGACTGGCCATCCGCAGCAGAAAGAAAGCCGCCAGAATCACCACCGGGATGGAGAAGTACAGGGGCGTCACCCCCAGGGCCACCGCAATGGCCAGAGCGCCGAAGGAAACATGGCTCAGCCCGTCGCCGATCATGGAGTAGCGCTTGAGGACCAGAGACACCCCCAGCAGCGCCGCGCACAGGCTCACCAGCACGCCGGCGATCAGGGCCCGCTGCATGAAGGGCCAGGTCAGCATTTCCAGAATGTTCATATGTCCTCCTCCCGGAACCGGCGGCCCTGGGGCGACGAGAGATATTCCTCCGCCGTGCCCAGAAACACGCTGTTCTGGCCGATGTGGAGCACCCGGCGGGCGCTCTTCAGGGCAGCCTTCAAATCATGGGTCACCATCACCACCGCCATGCCCTCCTTGCGGTTCAGGTAGGACAGCAGTTTGTAGAGATCCTGGGCGGCGGCGGGGTCCAGGCCCGTCACTGGCTCGT
>URXS01000161.1 GCA_900551885.1 uncultured Oscillibacter sp. | reverse complement strand
CCCCCCAGCCGGTCCCGGGCAGTGGAGGCGGCCCGGGTCAGGTCCGCGCCCCGCTGGCGCAACCGCTCCCGCCGCTCCCGCTGGGCGTAGAAGTCGTCCATCAGGGCGGAGAAATCGTCGTAGACCTCCTGCTCCACGGCGTCGCCATACTGGCGGATGGGCCGGTAGGAGAAGTCAAGAGGTTCCCCGTTCCGCTTCAGTCCCACCGGGGTGAAGCGGTTCTCCCGGATATCCGCCACCAGCTTCTCCAGCTCGTTCCACAGCCGTCGCTCCCCCTCCGGCCCCAGGCCGAAGAGCCGGGCATCGGTCTCCCCGGCGGCCAGGAAGGCCAGCTCCCGGGCAATCAGGGGGGAAATGCCGAAATAGCTGTCCAGCAAAAAGGCGTCGATCTGCCGCTCAGGCGCAGCGGCGGAGAGCTTTTCCTGAAACCCCGCCTCCGTCTCCTCCGTCACCGGCAACCGGCCCTGGGAGGCCGGCGGCAGATAGAACAGGCCCGGCAGCACCTGCCGGGCGGCGGACATCTCCGCGTCCACCCGCCGCAGGCAATCGATGATCCGGCCCTCCTCATCCAGCAAAATCAGGTTGGACCGGCGGCCCATGGCCTCCAGCACCAGGGTCCGGTGACCGGGACGGCCAAAGTCGTCGGCGCTGTCCAGCTCCAACCGCACCAACCGCTCCAGAGGCGGCTGGGTGATATCCATCACCCGGGCGCCCACCAGATGCTTGCGCAGCAGCATGCAGAACATGGGCGGCTCCGCCGGGTTCTCCCGTGTCAGGGCCGTCATCTGTAATCTGGGCGCCCCGGCGCCGGCGTTCAGCAGCAGACGCCCGGCCCGCAGAGTCAGCACCGCCTGGTCCCGGGCCGGCATCTGGACCTTGTCGATCCGCTGCCCCGTCAGCAGGGGCTTCAGCTCCTGCACCACCGCCTGTAGGCAAATCGCGTCCAAGGGCATGGTCTCACTCCTCCATCATTACGCAGAACAGTTCATTGATCCGCTCCCGGCGGCCCTTCAGATACAGCCAGCCCAGCAGCGCCTCCAGAGCCGTGGCCTGGGCGTATTGGGCCCGGCTGGCGTGGGACGGCACTGTGTGGACCTGGGCGTTGCGGCCCCGCCGGAACACCGCCTGCTCCTCCTCGGTCAGCAGCGGCAATATGCGCTCCGCCCGCTCCGCCTGGGATTCCGCCCGCACCAGGGCCACAGTGGCCTGGTGGAGCCCCTTTCCGGTGGCCTTGCCGTGGGCGCACAGCCAGGCCCGCACCAAAATCTCAAATACGGCGTCGCCCATGTGGGCCAGGCCGATGGAGCTGATGGAGCGGAGCTGGTCGTCGGTCAGCTCAGGCTGGAAATAGTCGTTCATGCGGTTCTCTCCTTATGCTTCCAGGACGCGGAAACAGCCCACCGAAAAACCGGAACGCCGTCTCCGGACCGTCCGCAGAATCGTCTCCGCCGCGCTTTGGGCGGCAACTTGTGGTATTGTACCACATTCCGCCGGATTTGTCACCTAAAAGGGGGCGGAGCTGCCTCTTGCGTATCCGGCCCCGGCATGATAGGATGGTGCCACAAGACGGAAGGGAGAATTTTTTCATGAGACGATTTGAGCCTGAGACCCGCGCGGAAGCCCTCCAGGCCCTGTTCCTCTATTTCCTCCTGTACGCTGTCATCGGCTGGATTTACGAGGTGTTTCTGGAGGTGGTGGTGTACCGCTGGGGCTACGCAGACCGAGGCGTTCTGCTGGGGCCCTACTGCCCTGTCTACGGCGTGGGCGCCCTGACCTTCCTGCTATGCTTCGGCTGGCTGTTGAAACAGCAGGGCAGGCCCCTGTTCCGCTGGGTGCTGCGGCCTCTGGCGCTGTTTGTGGGGTGTATGGTGGTGGCCACCGCTATCGAGCTTGCCACCAGCTACATTCTGCAGGCCCTGACCGGCTCCTGGCCCTGGCAGACCTATGTGGACTACGGCATCAACTTCCAGGGCCGCATCGCCCTGTCCCCCTCCATCCGCTTCGGTCTGGGAGGACTGTTGTTCCTGCTGGTGCTGCAACCCCTGTTTGAACGGCTGGTAGGCGCCATGAGCCCCAAATTTCGCCTGGGCGCATTCCGGGTTTTGGCGGTGCTCTTCGTACTGGATATCGCCGCCACAGTGGTGCTGTCCCTGCGGTGAGTGCGGGAGGCTGGTCTTTTTCCCCAATTTGGTGTAAGATGAAGCCGTGAATGAATGTGGGCTGGAGCTGCGTCCGGCCCGGAAGGAGGACCTATATGAACAAGCTCTATGCCTTTTTGGCAGATGGAATGGAAGAGGTGGAGTGCCTGGCGGTGGTGGACATTGCCCGCCGGGGCGGCATCCAGGTGGAAATGGTATCCATCATGGGCCGCCGGGAGGTCACTGGCTCCCACAACATCACGGTCCTGGCGGACCGCCTCTTTGAGGAGACGGATTTCCAGGCCGGAGATACCCTGTTCCTGCCCGGCGGCGGCAAGGGCGTGGAGAACCTGACAGCCCACCCGGGGCTTGCCGCCCTGCTGAAGGAGGCTGCCGGACGGGGCGACCGGATCGCCGCCATCTGTGCCGCCCCCAGTGTGCTGGGCGGTCTGGGGCTGCTGGAGGGCCGGACCGCCACCAGCTATCCCACCTGGCGGGAGAAGGTACCCTGCGCCCACTGGACCACGCAGGGTGTGGTCACCGACGGCCCCTTCACCACCGCCCGGGGTCTGGGCTTTGCCATCGATCTGGGCATTGAGCTGGTCCGCCTGCTGATCGGTGAGACGGAGGCACAGACGGTCAAGGAGCGCATCCAGCACCCGGACTGCTGACGCCAGCCCATCCATACGCAAAGCCCGTCATCCCCTGGGGTGACGGGCTTTGCCGCATTCGGCTGCCCGGTCCGCCCCAGGAAGGACGCCGGAGTCCGGCCAGTGGTCTGAGCGGGCGTACTTTGCTTGCCTTCTGTATCTTTCTTATCTATAATCATTTCAGATGGGAGAGTCCGTTCTCTCCCTCCTGTTCATATTGGGAGGCAGTCCTTTTGGAGCTTTTCATCCTGTTGGCCGGCAGCTTTATCGCCGCCATGGTGTCCGGCGCGGCGGGCTTCGGCGGGTCCCTGCTGCTGTTACCGGTGGCCTCCGCCTGCGTGGGCGCCCGGACGGCGGTCCCGGTGTTGACGGTGGCCCAACTGATCGGCAATATCGCCCGGATGACCACCGGCTGGAGCCAGATCCGCTGGCGGGAGGTGGCCCTGTTCTCCCTGACTTCCCTGCCTCTGGCTGCCCTGGGAGCCTTCGGCTTTTCCCTGCTGCCGGCGGACACGGTCAGCCGCTGTGTGGGTGCGGCGCTGATCTTGCTGGTGATTGTGAAACTGGCACTGAAAAAGGAGCTGCCCGGCGGTACCGGCACTCTGCTGGCCGGCGGCGCC
>URXS01000160.1 GCA_900551885.1 uncultured Oscillibacter sp. | reverse complement strand
GCCCAAAGCCTGGCGCAGCCGCCTGTGGGCAAAGCACATCTTCACCCATGTGGAGTGGCACATGACCGGCTATGCCCTGGAGGCTGCCGGCCACGGCCCGCCGGACTGGGAATGGGTGGACGGCGCGGGCCTCGCGGCCCGGGCGGTCCCCTCCGCCTTTGCCCGGTATTACGCCCAAGCCATGGAGCGATTGGGTGGGGCGGAGATAAATCAATAAACACGGCCGCTCTAGCGGCCCGGAAAGGAATGGAAACGATGGGACTGTTGGTGGGACTGCCGCTGATGCTGTTTCGTCTGCTCTTTATCGTGCTGCGGCTGGCCATACCGATTCTGCTGATTCTGCTGGTGATCTGGCTGGTGCGCCGGAACAGCAGGGGCGGCGGCTCCGGCGGCGGGCAGAAGCCGCCCAAGGAGCCCAAATTCAACGGCCCGGTCTACACCGTGGACTACGAGGACGTGAAGGACGACCCCAAGGACAAGGACCCATAAGGGGGCAAAGCGCATGGAACTGATCAATCTGCTGGGCATCGCGCTGCTGGCACTGCTGGTGCGCAAGCTGATCTGGTGCCTGCGGTGGCTGTGGTGCTACTACCACGGTCACGAGACGCCAGCGCCCATCTCCTTCCTGCCCCGGCGGACCGGGGCGCTGTTTTCCGACCACGTCCGGCAGGCCCGGGAGGATGAAGAACCGGATAAGGAGGATTGACCATGGCCTTTTGGAAAAAGAGCGAGGACCCCTGGGACATCGATCCGGAGAAGCAGCGCCGGACAGTACCGCTCCCGGATGAAGATGAACGGGATCCGGACACCAGCCTTCTGGAGGACCTCCGGGCCTGGAACGAGGCCCGAAAAGAGAAAAAAGCCCAGCGAGAAATACCGCCGGAACCCATTTCCTGCCCCTGGTGCGGAAAAGAAATGGCACCCCGGTATCTCTGGGGTGCCAGGGGTGTCTACCTGGGGGAAAAGCGGCCGGGACTGTTTTCCAGCGGTTTCTCGGATGACAATTGGGACTTTCTGGATGAAGGAAATCCCCTGATCGGCAGCTACAAGACCGCCTGGTACTGCAAGGACTGCCGGAAACTGGTGGTGGACCTGCCGGACCCGCCATCTCCGTCCCATTGGGACACACCGCCTCAGGCGGAACAGGCAAACAAGGAAGAGGGAGAAAACTGACCAATGGCACAACTCTATTTCAAATACGGAGCCATGGGCTCCAGCAAAACCGCCAACGCCCTGATGACCCGCTTCAACTACGAGGAGCGGGGACAGAAGGCCCTACTGGTAAAGCCCCGGATCGACACCCGGGACGGGGACCATGTGGTGGTCTCCCGGATCGGGCTCACCTACCCCTGCATCTACTTTGATGAGATGCAAAAGCTCTCTATCATGGAGCTGCAGCAGAACGCCTGCGTCATTGTGGACGAGGCCCAGTTCCTGACAAAGGAAGAGGTCATGTACCTGGTGGGCCTGGTGGATGATCTGGGCATCCCGGTGATCTGCTACGGATTGCGGGCAGACTTCAAGGGGGACCTGTTCCCCGGCAGCGAGGCCCTGCTGGTCATGGCCGACAAGCTGGAGGAGGTCAAGACCGTGTGCTGGTGCGGACGGAAGGCCACCTTCAACGCCCGCTTCGACCGGACCGGCAAGGTCCTCAAGGAGGGCCAGCAGGTGGTCCTGGGGGCCAACGACCAGTACATCGGCCTGTGCCGCAAGCACTGGATGGCCGGAGACCTGGGGCCGGACTTCCATGTGGACAGCCTATGATCTGCCGACTTTGTCCCCGGAACTGCGGCGCAGAGCGGACGGAAACGAAGGCCGGCGGCCTGTGCGCCATGCCGTCGCTGCCGGCGGCCGCCCAAGCGATGCTGCACCAGTGGGAGGAGCCTTGCCTTGTGGGAGCCCGTGGGGCGGGCTGCGTGTTTTTCTCTGGCTGTAATCTCCGCTGCCGCTTCTGTCAGAACGGCGTCATCTCCCAGGAGGGCTTCGGCAAGACCCTGACCGTACCGGAGCTGCGGGCCGTGTTCCAGTCCCTGGTGGACCAGGGTGCCGCCTGTTTGGACCTGGTAACCCCCACCCACTTCACCCTCGCCATCGCCGAGGCACTGGGGGATGCGCCCTGGCCGGTTCCGGTGGTTTGGAACTGCGGCGGCTATGAGAAACCGGAGACATTGCGGCTGCTGGAGGGAAAGGTGCAGATATACCTGCCGGACCTGAAATACGCTCTGCCGGAGCCGGCGAAGCAATACTCTGGTGCTGTGGACTACTTTGACTGGACCAAGGCCGCCATTTTGGAGATGGTTCGCCAGACAGGACCCTATGTGATGGAAAACGGCCAACTGAAGCGGGGCGTGCTGATCCGCCATCTGCTGCTGCCGGGAGAGCTGGAGAATACCCGCCGCTGCATCGATTGGGTGGCGGAGGCCTTCCGGCCTGGACAAGTACTGTTCTCCCTCATGAGCCAGTACACCCCCCAGCCCGGCGCGGTGGGGAATCTCGCCCGCCAGGTGACGAGGGCGGAGTACCGGGCGGCGGTGCAGTACATGGAAAACTGCGGCATCACCGACGGCTATACCCAGGAGCGCACCTCCGCCAGAGAGGAGTACACCCCCGCCTTTGACCTCTCCGGTCTGTAACCGGCAAGCCGGATTTTACACAGTCTTTTCACATGGCTTCCCCCAGATCTGCTATACTGGAGGAAAACACTGAGGAGACGGCGTATGCGGGAGAAAATTTTTCGAGGCTCACTTTTGCTGTTGGTGACGGCTGTGATGGCCTTTGCCGCCTGGATGCTGTGGCCCCGGTCACTGGGGACGGCCATGGATTGGGAAAGCGACCTGTCCGCCGCCATCATCACCAGCGGGGCGGAGGTGGTGGACATGAGCTCCCAGCCCTATCACAATATCGAGGAATATGCCATAGAGGCAGGTTCACCGGAAGCGGCAGCGCTTCGGGTGATTTTGAGCCGGTATGCCTACCATCTCTGTTGGGATTCTCTTTCCGGGGAAACTGGCATCCAGGGGATCGGCAGCGTCACGGTGGAAATCTATGACCCCCAGGGAAACGGCCTGACGGTCCACAACGGCAACGGGAAGCTGTTTCTGCATGGACAGGTGGTCCGGACAGGCTACTTTGGAAGCGGAGCGGCCTCCGCCCTCTGTGAAGAACTGACCGCTGTACTGCGGGGCGGATGAACAGGCGCCGGACAAGGCATCGCGCCGAATATATTCCGCTGAAAGGACAAAAGCGGCATCCCAAAAAGATGCCGCTTTTGTCGTCTCATGATTCCTTGTCCTCCCGGGGGTCCGTCAGCTTCCGCAGGGACTCCAGGGCCTCAGCCAGCCGCCCGGAGCTGCGGGCGGTGGGGTTGCCCCGCAGAATCCGCAGCGCCTGGTGATAGGTGCGCTCGGTCCGGGCGCGGATGGCCGCCT
>URXS01000159.1 GCA_900551885.1 uncultured Oscillibacter sp. | reverse complement strand
TCGGCCTGAGAGACACATTTGCGGGTGCAGCTCAACTCCCGCAGCAGACGGTCCTGGGCCTGGGCCGCCGTCTCACGGGCCCTGCCGCCCCGGGCGGCCTGGCTGCGGACGGTCAGGCCGTCTGTCTGAAAGGTCAGCTCCGTTCCGCCAGGAATATTGCCTCCGTCTCCCTGAGTCAGGGTCAGGCTGGCCGCCAGCACCGCCCCCTCACCCCGGTGGAGAAGGGCACCGTGCTCCCCGTCGCCGAAGGTGATGGTCTCCCGGACGGGGTCGTAGGTAAACACCCGGTCCCGAGGGCCGCAGGCATACAGGTCGTCTACACACCGCCACAGGGCGGGGCGGACCTGGCCGTCCCGGTCCAGGGTTTCGCACAGTAGGGTGAAGGTTTCAGTCAGAGCGATGCGCCCCTCCAGGTCCAGAAAGAAGGTCTCTCCAGGAAGGCCCTTGGCGTCAAAGAGCAGACGGCTGCTGTGTGCGCCGTCCAGGGCGATCACCAGTACGTTGTCCGCCCCGTCCTGGACGGCGGAGGTGGTGTCGATCTGAAGCAGCCGGCCTTCCAGTGTGCCCGCGGCCTGCCACAGTCCAGTCTGTTCCCAGCGGGAGAGCGTTCGGACAAAGACCGCCAGCTCTCCGTCCCGGACCAGGGCATCCGGCAGACACACGGTCCAGTCGCTTCGGGCAGGGGCTTGGAAAAAATGGCTCTCTGCCCAGGTCTCCTGCTGCACGGCGGGCCAGCGCCCGGCGGACAGGCCGGACAGCCGCACCGGCTCCTCGCACCCCGGGTCCTCCAGGGTGAGAACCAGCCAGTGGAGCCCCTCCGCCCCGGCGGGCCAGTCGCCCTCTGGCCGGAGGATTACGTAGCCGCTGACACTGAGGGCGTGGGTCTGGTCCTCCACCAATGTGGTGGCCTCCGTCCCCAAGCAGGTCCAGCGGATCTGCCGGGGTGCCTGATCCGGAGAGGCGAAAGGATTGCGGGCTGCTCCGGTGGGGGGATCCACGTCGAACCACAGGCGCAGATCGCCCTCTCCCAACCGGGAAAAGCCGATCTGAAGTTGCGAGGAACTCCCGTTTTCCTCTCCGAAGGGCTGGAAGGTGACGTGCCGGTCTCCCAGCAGCTCCCCCACGTCTATGCGGCGTGGGCCCTGAATCACCTGAATGCGGGCAATGGCCGCCCGTCGGGCCGGGATGGACTGGGCCAGCTCGAAGGGAATACCCTCCCGGGTGGTCAGCCGCTCCCCGGCCAGGTAGGCGGGGCCCTCCGGCCCCAGCTCCACCGGGCACCGGGCGGGAGCCGCCGGCTGCAGAGAGATCCCCGCCAGCTTCAGCAGCTTGCACCGCAGGGCATCGGTGAACTGGTTCATGTGGTATTGCTGCATTTCCTTGTACCAGGCCATTAGCTCCAGAATGGTGATGCCTGGGTCGTGGGCATTGTGGTCCGTCCACACGGGACACAGCCAGGGCAGGCGGCCCTCCGCCGCTTTGACAATTTCCTCATAAGTCTGGTCGTCCAGATTCCGGGCGTTCAGCATGGGCCATCCCTCCCTCATCTTTTTCGATACTTATTCCACCTGCACCAGATGCAGGCCGCTTTTCACGGTGGCGTAGGGGAGGATGCCATCCTCCTCCAGGGGGACCATCCGGGGAACCCCGGCCTGGTCGAACCGGCCCTCCAGCAGGATGCTGCGCACCAGGCGCACATTGGGGGTGTCCCGCACCGTCTGCCACACCTGGGCGATGCGGATCTGGTCGCCGATGTCCCGCTCCCGCCAGTGTTCGTTGATCAGTTTCTCCAGCCGCCGGGAGATGGCCTGCTGGGTGGCGGCCCCCTGGTCCGGGTCGACCATCTCCACCGTCACCGTGCTGCTGATGGTGATGACGGTGGAGGCCACCACGTGGAGCCGGCCCTGGGCAGCCATGACGCAGTCGCACTGCTGGGACAACGCCTCGTAGATCCGCTGGCACAGATCCTCGGTGACCCGCTGGCTGTCCAGATCGCATCCCTCCACCACCACGCTCACATGGCCGGGAGCGTAGTCCCCGGCGGCATTCCGACCGGGGAAGCACTTCACGTGCCGGGCCTGGGGGAAGTCCTGGTAGACGATCTCCTCAAAGTCCCGGGCTCCGGCTGCCCGCTGCCGGTGGCGTCCACCTTCTCCGGGGTCAGGCGGTCAGTGCCGCCGCTCATGGGGGTCAGGTTTATCACCTGGCTGATGCGGGGCAGAGCGCCCACCGGCTCCGTCACCGTTCCGGCGGGCCGATTGCCCCGGCTGCCGCCGCCATAGCAGTAGCGGACCTGCAGGTTCTCCGCCCCCTGGGGGGGCACCCGCCCGTGGATGCCGTCGCCGAAGGTCAGCGTTCCGTCATAGGGGTCCAGGCTGTAACAGCGCTCCTCCGGCCCGGCCAGGGCCAAATGGTCCCGCCGCTGCCAGCGTACCCAGCAGTGGGTGAGGACCCGATCCTCCCGCTCCAGCTCCACCCGCTCGGGCATGGACTGGGCCAGGGCTTCCGCTTCAGACACCGTCAGTCCGCCGATCTCGTCCACCCACACCTGGGCCTCCAGCACAGGCCGGTGGAGCAGGGAGAGGGCCTTTCCCGCCTCGTAGGCACTGACCGAAAACCGCTCCTCCTGGGCCCGTTCCCGCTGGAAGGCCTCCACCGTGTTGAGGTGAATGGCGTTTACCCGGGGCCAGCCGCCGGGGTTATTCAGATAGGAGCTGCGGGACAGCCGTAGCCAATAGCCCTCCGTGCCGAACAGAGTATGGACAGGCAGGGGCCTGGGAAGATAGAGCAGCATGACGCCGGGATGGAGCAGATTGTGGGTCAGGTCCACGGTGCGGACCGCCTCGAACCGGGTGCCGTTCCAGGCCTCAAAGCGCACCTTGTCCTCCAGGTTCACCCGTCCCGCCATATCAAAGAAGATGGACAGCGGCATGGCGTGGGGAGAGCGGTCAAAGCAGAAGTACATGGCCCTGGGGTGCTCCTCCAGCCCTTCCAGGGCGGGGAAGGCCAGGTGCTGCACATCTTCCACATTCTCCAGGCAGACCGTACCGCCGTTGTTCTCTGACGCCAGACGCTGGACCGGGAGACCCCGGTCATAGGCCCAGGTGCACGCCGCTCCCTTTAAAAAGGGAACCACCCACCGGGGGGTCATGGAGAACTCGTTTTCCACATGGACCACCCGGGCCCGAATGTACCAGCCCGGCTGGGCGTTGACCTCGGCCTGGGTCAGGTCGGCGGGCACGTCGAAGGTCAGCTCCAGGGGGCCTTCCTGTTTACAGGAGAAAGGGTTGCGGCTACCGGACACCGTCAGGGGCCGCCAGCCCAGACCGTTGAAGTACTCCCAGGCCACCTGGGCCACATACACGTCATCCGGTACCACCGCCACCGCATCCCTCTTGTCAATGATGCGCTGGGTGAACTGGTAATGGGGTTCTTCTCCGTTGAGATCGGTGATCACCGGGGCCACCTCCAGCCGCAGGGCCACCCGGGCCCCGCGTTTGCGGAAGACCTGATCGGAGCGGAAATAGCACAGAGCGTAGGCGGCAGGGCGCCGGCCGAAGCAGTAGTCCCCCTCTGTCAGGTCCAGAGGGATGTCTCCGTTGGCTGC
>URXS01000158.1 GCA_900551885.1 uncultured Oscillibacter sp. | reverse complement strand
CGTAGGTCGCCTTGTCCTGAGCGGGGCTGCGGAGCATGTAGTAGAGGTACTGCTCCCCGGAGGTGGTGAGGCCCGGGTTGACGCGGCGGAACAGATCGTCCCCCTCCAGGTCGTTCCAGGTGATCTCGTCCAGCAAAAAGGGGTCCCGCCCCTGGTCCCGGCGGAAATCAAAGTAGGACCGGATGTGGACCATATCCTCGGGAAAATAATGCACGTCCGGCACGGTGCCGAACTGGCGGCGGAACCGCTCCGCCGACTTCCGTCCCCGCTTGTTCAAGGGCCGCTCCTCCTTTCAGATGGGGTGGTCCGCTTTTCTCTGCCGGTCAGTCGGCGATGTATTCCCGGACCCGGTAGGTGGCGCCGATCTCCTCCTCGCAGATCTTCCGGCAGGATTCGATCTCCTCCTTGGGAATGGTGTCCACCACGGTCATCATGACGGTGGGCACATATTTGCGGACCTCCTTGGTGAAGTCCTTCATGGCCTGGTAAGCGTTCTCCTGCTGGGGGTGGCACAGGGCATTGTACTTCTCCGCCGTGTCGGTGTTCAATGACACGGACACCATGTCGAACCGGCCTTCAAACTCCGGGGCGATGTCCCGGCCGTTGATGAGACTGCCGGTGCCGTTGGTGTCCATGCGGGTGAAGATCTTCTCGCCCTTGGCCTTCATCTGGTCGATGACCCAGCAGATGTCGTCGAACCGGTAGGTGGGCTCGCCGAAGCCCACGAACACCAACTGCTTGTACTTGGTCAGGTCCCAGCTCTCGATGGACGCCAGCAGCTCCTCCTTCGTGGGCTCCCGCTTCAGCCACAGGTTGTGGGTGTAAATGCTGCCGCCGGAGCTCTGGTTGTGGCGCAGGCAGAACTCGCAGTTGAAGTTGCAGCGGTTGGTGGGGTTCACATACAGGTTGTCCCCGTACTCATAGGTGATGGTAAAGCCTTTTTCCATAAAAATCACTCCTTTTATTCCTCGATCCCGTCCAGATGGAGGTCGGACAGGGTAAATACACCATTTTCAAACCGGACGCAGGCGGAGATGTTCGCCGCATACCAGACCGTGGGCGGGTAGTCCTCACCCTCCAGCCAGGCGCTGCCGTGGAAGCGGATGGGGACCCCATATGTATCGTGGGGGTCCACATCAAACTGTACGATGCTTCCGGCCATCAGCCCCTGGGGCGGGGCCTGGTCCTCTATCAGGTCCGTGATCTCCAGCAGTTCCCGGCCCAGAACCGCAAAGGTCCGGCCCCCCACAGTCTCCAGCCGGAGCGCCTGGGTCAGTTGCTGGCCGCAAAGGTCTCCCTCCGGCAGACAATAATCCGTCAGGGTGCCGTCCTGGTTTTTCTCCACGATGTGAAGCTGCTCCACAGCGACTCCCGTGCCGGTGCCGTAATAACAGACCACGACCTGCGCCACGAAGTCGTTGTACACCACCTGCCAGATCTGGGGATTCAGCGCATGCGGGGTCCGGTAGGGCCAGTCGAATTCCGCCAGGGTATCTCCCCACTGAAGCAGGAGCCGGTCAGTCTGGCCGGCCAGGCCGTAGAGGGCCGCGTCCTCCGTCCAGTCCAGCAGGGCCACCGGCTCCGCCTCCTGATCCCATCCCCGCAGCTCCCGGGGCACCGTGGGCAGTTCCCCGTCTTCCGTCCAGGGCTGCCCCTCCGCCACCACGGCGGGAACGGAGAGGGTGGGCGGGTCCTCCGTCTCCGGCAGGAAGGCGGAAGCTGTCTCAGAGGCGGTTTTCTCAGCGGGGTCCTCCGCATCCACCGCCGGAGCGGCGGAGCAGCCCGCCAGAAGCAGGCAGATCAAAGAAGCGGCAAGCAAGTTTTTCATACCGTTTTCTCCCGTTCCTCCAGGCCAAACAGGCGCAAACCATTGCGCCAGGTGATGTCGATCATCTCCTCCGTGGTGACGCCCTTCCACTCCGCCAGTTTTTCCGCCACGTAGGGCAATAAGCGGCTGTCGTTCCGCTTGCCCCGGAAGGGCACCGGGGTCATGTAGGGGGCGTCGGTCTCGATCACCATCCGGTCTAGGGGGGTGACGGCGGCCACCTCCGGCGCCCGTTTGGCGTTTTTATAGGTAATGGGCCCGTCGAAGCCCAGGTACCAGCCCCGCTTGAGGAGCTCCGCCGCCATCTCCGGGCTGCCGGAGAAGCAGTGGAACACCCCCCGGAGCCCCGGGTAGTCCAGCACGATCCGCAGACTGTCCCCGTGGGCCTCCCGGTCGTGGACGATGATGGGCAGGTCCAGCTCCAGCGCCAGCTCGATCTGGCGGCGGAACACCTGCTCCTGAAATTCCCTGGGGGGATTTTCCTTCCAGTAGTAGTCCAGGCCGATCTCCCCGATGGCCACCACCTTCTCATGGGCGCACAGGGTGCGGATGGTGTCGAAATCATCATCGGTACAGCCGGCGCAGTCCTCCGGGTGGATGCCCACGGCGGCGTAGACGTGGGGAAACTGCTCCGCCAGGGCCACCACCGCCCGGGAAGACGGCACGTCGCAGCCCGGGTCCACCACAAGGCCCACTCCAGCCTCCGGCAGGGCGGCCAAGACCGCCTCCCGGTCGGCGTTGAAGGAGCCGGAATCATAGTGGGCGTGGGTATCGAAAATGGGCATGAAAACACCTCGTATCGTTGATATACCGCCATTCTACCACGGTTTTTCCAAAAGAAAAGGGCCAGAGTGTGAAATTTCCCTGTGACCAGGGGCTTTTGGGCAGCAAAAAAGGACATCCGAAACGGATGTCCTTTTGAGTCCCTACCATCAGCCGATCTTGTTGAGCTTCAGGGTCATGGCGCTCTTGCGATGAGCGGCCGTGTTCTTGTGCAGAACGCCCTTGGCAACAGCCTGGTCGACTTTCTTCACAGCAACCTTGTACGCGCCATCGGCCTCGGTGCGATTGCCTTCTGCGGCAGCAGCCTCGAACTTCTTGATGGCGGTCTTCAGTTCGGACTTCGTGGCCTTGTTGCGGGCGTTTCTCGCCTCGGCGATCAGAACGCGCTTCTTGGCAGACTTAATATTCGGCAAACCAAACACCTCCCTTTGGCAAAATCATCCGGCGGAATTTCCCACCGTGCAGAATGATATTTTAACAGGGAAGTTTCCAAAAAGCAAGACTTTTTTCACATTTTCTGTTCAAATTTTGTATATTGTATGGCCGAACGCAAAACCTAGGGGCGTAACCACAAGATTTTGTGTTGGGAGGCGGCGGATTTTGTTTCAAAAACGCACGGATCTGGCCCTGGAGGCCCGGGAATTGTGGCAGGAGTCGGCAGAACGGACCAGCCGGCTCAGTGGCGTGAAGGCCACCAAGACCCGACAGGAGGGCTATCCGGTCACCCGGGTGGACATCCTGGACCACCGGGGAGAGGAGGCCCTGGGCAAGCCGGTGGGCAGCTATCTCACCGTTGACCTGACCACCTTCTGGCAGCGGAAGGCGGACTTTTTCGAGCGGGCGGTCCGGGCGGTGGGCAGCCAGCTCAAGCAGCTCCTGCCGGCGGAGGGCAGCGTGCTGGTGATCGGCCTGGGCAATGCCGCCATGACCCCGGACGCGGTGGGGCCTCTGTGCCTGGAGAGCGTGCTGGTGACCCGGCACCTGATCTCCGCCATGCCCCGGCAGTTCGCCGGATTCCGGC
>URXS01000157.1 GCA_900551885.1 uncultured Oscillibacter sp. | reverse complement strand
CACCAGAGCCAGAACCAGAGAAAGGAACTTCTTCATGGTGGATTTTCCTCCTTTTAAATTTGCCGAAAAAGTTGTGGAAATCATCAAACGAGGCGTATACATCCCCAAACACCACCTAGGGATTCACCTGCTTTTCTGATTTTGCTCCTTTTCCGGCGTTTTGTTTGAACGCCCGGGCGGTCCCCCTCCATTTCACACGGCACACATACCGTGGCTAGCCGTTTACCCGTATCTGCGCCGGGCTTCTGGAATCGGACAACTCGATTGTTCATGATGGATTTTATCAGAGGGGTTTTTTAAATGCAAGAGGCGCGGCCCATTTGTAACAGAGCCGTAACAAAACCCATGCATGATTTTCGTTTTTTTGGACATGAAGCCTGTCCTTCCTCTTATATATAGCGTTTACGTGCACGAAAATGTGCAACAAATCCAATAAAACACGGAAACCGGACTGTAACAGTCCGGTTTCCATAACGCAAAAATCAGTTCCGGGCGTGGAGAGCTCGCTTTTCAACGTTCAGCGCCGCCTCCCGTACCGCCTCGGAGACGGTGGGGTGGGAGTGGATGGTGGAAATCAGGTCCTCCACAGTGGCGCCCAGCCGCAGGGCCAGGGCGCCCTCGGCGATCAGGTCGGAAGCCCGGGGGCCCAGAATATGCATCCCCAGGACGCGGCCGGTGGCCGCCTCCGCCACGATTTTCACCAGTCCCTTACCGCCGTTTAAAATCAAAGCCTTGCCGTTGGCCGCCAGGGGAAATTTGCCCACCTGATAATCCATGCCCCGCTCTTTGGCAGCTTCCTCCGTCAGGCCCACGGCGGCGACCTCCGGCAGGATGTAGACGCAGGTGGGGTTGGTGGACTCGTCGTACACGGCCTGCAAGCCACAGATGTTCTCCGCCGCCACCTCGCCCATGGCGCTGGCGGTGTGGGCAAGCTGGGCCCGGCCCAGCACGCAGTCGCCGATGGCGTATACGCCCGGGACGCTGGTCTCCATTCTGTCGTTGACGATGATGCGGCCCCGGTCGTGGGCGATGCCGCCGGCCTCCAGGTCCAGGGCGGCGGTGTTGGCCTTCCGGCCCACCGCCACCAGCACTTTCTCCGCCTCAAAGACCACGGTCTCGCCCTTCTTGTCCCGGCAGACCACCCTGGCGCCCACGTCAGACGCCTCCACGGACTGCACCGGGCACTGGAGCCGCAGGTCGATACCCAGACGGCGAAGCTGGGTCTGGGCCAGGCGGGTCACCTCTCCGTCCAGCATGGGCAGGATGTGGTCCAGAGCCTCCACCACCGTGATTTTCGTGCCGAACGCGGCATAGGCGCAGGCCAGCTCCAGGCCGATGACGCCGCCACCCACCACCACCATGCTCTCCGGCAGACGCTCCAGGCTCAGGGCGCCGGTGGAGTCGATGCAGTTGGGATTCTCTGCCAGGCCGGGAATCGGAGGCACCGCATTGACGGAGCCGGTGGCCACGATCACGGCGTCGGCAGTCAGGGTCTCCCGGGTGCCGTCGGGTCTGGTGACCTCCAGGGTCTTTGGCGCGGTGAAGTGAGCCTCGCCTTCCACACGAACCACCCCGGCTCCTTTGAGCAACGTGGCGATGCCGCCGGTCAGCTTTTTGGACACAGCGTTTTTGTGGGCCATCACCTGGGGGAAATCCACTTCTGCGCCGGCCACCTTCACGCCCAGCTCCGCCCCCTGGGACCGGAGATCCTCCAGCAGTTCCGCGCTGCGCAGCAGGCACTTGGTGGGAATACAGCCCACGTTCAGGCAGGTACCGCCCAGTTTATCCTTCTCAATAACGGTAACCTTGGCTCCCAACTGGGCCGCCCGGAGAGCGGCCACGTAGCCGCCGGGACCACCGCCCACCACTAGAATCGCTTTTGATGCTCCAGCTTGGCCGGGCCGCGTCTCGTTTGCCATATTGCACGTTCCTCCTTTATCCGGCGGACTCCCAGGACCGCCCCGCTTTTCTGCTTTCCATCATACCATTCCCGCCGGTCTCTGGCAATCTGAAATCCGGTGCGGAAGGGCTTTCCGGACGACAGACGATGTGGTATACTGGATTCGCTGCCGCACTGGCGGCGATTTTATCGTTTTGCGGTTTCAAATCGTATTGCGTATTATTTATTATAATGTAAGTGAGGAACCATCCATGTCCCATTGTACCTTTACCTTCTCCGCCAACACCGGCGGGGCTCTGGCCCTGGGTCCCTTCCGGGTGTGGTACGACGCCCTGCACCAGGAAAAGCTGCCCGGGTTTTCCACCCTCTCTCCCGCCCTGCTGGCGGAAATGGAGCGCAATCCGGCTTTTGCCGCCCCGGATGTCATCTTCCACAGCCACTGCCACGCTGACCACTTCTCCCGTTCCCTGCTGGCCGCCGCCCGGCAGCGGTGGCCGCAGGCAGAGATTTTCCTTCCGGAAAAGGTCTTTCCCGATCAGGTCCCCCTGGAGGGAACCGCCATGTCCGCCTCCGTGGGGGAATTGACGCTGCATTTTCACCGTCTTCCCCATGAGAGTACCCAGTACATCCATGTGCCCCACTATGGCTGCCTGCTGGAATGGCAGGGTTACCGGGTGCTGCTGACCGGAGACTGTACCGTGGGCTGCTCCGCGCTGGCGGAGCTGACCGGTGGAAAAAGTGTGGACCTGGCCCTGCTGGACTTCCCCTGGCTGACCCTGCCCCGGGGCCGGGAGGCCATTCTGGCCCAGATCCGGGCCTATCACCGCAAGCGCGGCACCACCGTTATCCTGGTGAGCCACAGCATGGAGGAGATCGCCTGCAACGTGGACCGCATCCTGGTGCTGCGGGGCAGTCATGTGTATATGGACGGCACGCCCCGCCAGGTATTCCGGCGGGCCTCCGACCTGGAGGAGGTGGGCCTGGACGTGCCCCAGGCCACCAAGATCGCCCTGGCCCTGCGCCGCATGGGCCTGAACATTGACGCCGCGGTCTACACCGTGGACGAGCTGGAGCAGGCCCTGCTCTCCATAAGAGGGGAGGCGGGCGTATGCTGAGAGATATCACCCTGGGCCAGTTTTTCCCGGGCAATACCTTCATCCACCGGCTGGACCCCCGCACCAAGCTCCTGGCGGTGATCCTGTACATTGTGGCCCTGTTCAACGCCCAGGGGGTGGTGACCTACGCCATCGTGGCGGCGCTGCTGGCCCTGTGCATCATCGTCTCCCGGGTGCCCTTCCGGTCCCTGACCCGAGGCCTGAAGCCCATCTGGGTCATCGTGGCCTTCACGGCCATTATGAACCTGTTCTTCACCAGCGGTACCCCCCTGGGCGCCGGCTGGCTGCTGAGCCATATCTCCCAGGAGGGTCTGCGCTCCGCCATCTTCATGGTGCTGCGGATCGTGATGCTCATCATGGGCACCTTCCTGCTGACCTACACCACCAGCCCCATCTCCCTGACGGACGGACTGGAGAGCCTGCTGTCCCCCCTGAAGAAGCTGCGTCTGCCCGTCCACGAGCTGGCCATGATGATGTCCATCGCCCTGCGCTTCATCCCCACCCTCATCGAGGAGACGGACAAGATCATGTCCGCCCAGAAGGCCCGGGGCGCGGACTTTGAATCCGGCAATATCTTCCAGCGGGCCAAGGCCCTGGTGCCTATCCTGGTGCCCCTGTTCATCAGCGCC
>URXS01000156.1 GCA_900551885.1 uncultured Oscillibacter sp. | reverse complement strand
CGTAGGTCCGCCGTAGCAGCGCCTGTATCTTCGCGGTCAGCACCGACATGTCGAAGGGCTTCGCGATGAAATCGTCGCCGCCCATGTTCATCGCCATTACGATGTTCATGTTGTCCGCCGCCGAGGATATGAACACCACCGGGACCCTGCTATTACGGCGAAGTTCGCTGCACCAGTAGAATCCGTTGTAGAAGGGAAGTGTGATGTCGAGCAGAACAAGATGCGGGTCGTATTCCGCGATTTCGTCGGCTATCCGCTTGAAATCCGACGCAGTGCGCACCTCAAAGTCCCACGCGGATAGCCCCCGGGCGATGGCGGCGGCGATGCCGTCGGCGTCCAGCACGGGCTGGGGGTCCAGCACCGCCGTCAAGGGCTTGAGGCCGGGGAGCTTTTCCCCCTGGCCCCGGGCCAGGATCAGTCCCTCGCTGGTCCGGTTGCCCCGTCCGAAGGGGACGGTGGCCCGGACGCCGGGGACGGCCAACTCCAGCCACGGCTCCGGCACCAGGTAGTCGTAAGGCTTATCAATGGAATAGGGCGCGGCGCTGACCGCGACCTTCACGATGACAGCGGTCTCCATGCCTCGCCCTCCCGGTGTCTCAGTCCTCCTCGATGGTCAGATCCATGCCTCTGGCGTCCAGCCGGCCCTCGGCCACCTCGTTGATGGCCATGGTGACGGGCTTCTCATCCAGGGGCTCCCCGGCCGCGTCGGCGGCGTCGGCGATCTGGCGGGCCCGGCGGGCCACCACGTTCACCAGCATGTACCGGTTGGGGATATAGGAGGTCAACTTGTTCATTGCGGGATACAGCATCATAACACAACACATCCATTTCTGCCTGTTCAGGCCATTGTATTTTTAAAAACCGGGGGAAAGGGGCCGTCACCGGCCATTGATGATATCCATCCGCTCCTTGGGCTTGCAGTGCTCCGCCGTCATGATGGCGTTCAGCTCGCCCACGGCCTTTTCCACCGTGTCGTTGATGACGAAATAATCGTAGGTGTGGGCCGTCTGGAACTCCACCTTGGCCCGCAGGAGGCGCTTTTGCACCTTGTCGGGGCTGTCGGTGCCCCGCTCGGTGAGCCGGCGCTCCAGCTCCGCCCAACTGGGCGGCGCGATGAAGATCCGCACCGCATCGGGCCGCTTGCTGGTCACCTGGATGGCGCCCTGGACCTCGATGTCCAGGATCACGTCCTTGCCCTGATTCATGGCGGCGTCCACAAACTTCTTGGGGGTGCCGTAGAAATTGCCCACGTACTCCGCGTACTCCAGGAATTCGTCCTTGGCGATCCACTGGCGGAAGGTGTCCACATCCAGGAAGTGGTAGTGGACGCCGTCCACCTCGCCGGGACGGGCCTCCCGTGTGGTGGCGGAGACGGAGAAATATACATTCTCCCGGGACTCCAGCAGGGCGGCGAGCACGGTGCTCTTGCCCACGCCGGAGGGACCGGAGATGATGAAAGTCTTCCCTTTTCGCATTGCTTCAATCCCCTTCCTCTGCGGCGGATGTCTCCGCCAGCCGCTGGCCGAACCGCTCCGGCGGCAGGGCCGATAAGATCACATGGTCGCTGTCCATGATGAAGATGGAGGCGGTCTTGCGGCCGTAGGTGGCGTCGATCAGCATGCCCCGCTCCCGGGACTCCTGGACCATGCGCTTGATGGGGGCCGAATCCGGGGCCACCACCGCCACCACCCGCTGGGCGGAGACCAGGCTGCCAAAGCCGATGTTGATGAGCTTCATAATCGCCTCACTCCACATTCTGCACCTGCTCGCGCATCTTCTCCACCTCGGCCTTCAGGCCCACCACCACCTGGGCGATGGCCACGTCGGAGCACTTGGAGCCGATGGTATTGGACTCCCGGTTGACCTCCTGGATGAGGAAGTCCATCTTCCGGCCCATGGGCTCGTCGCTCTCCAGCATGGTCCGAAGCTGGGAGACGTGACTGCGCAGCCGCACCGTCTCCTCGTCCACGGCCACCTTGTCGGCGTAGATGGCGGCCTCCATCAAAATCCGCTGGGGGTCCACGGTGGCGCTTTGCAGCACCTCCTGCATCCGGGCGGTCAGCTTGGCCCGGTACTCCGCCACGGTCTGGGGGGAGCGCTCCTCCACCTGTCCGGTATAGGCCTCGATGGTGTCCAGGCGGCTGCCGATGTCCTCGGCCAGCTTCGCCCCCTCCACGGCGCGCATATCGTTATATGCCGTCAGGGCCTCCTCCAGTACGGCGCACAGGTCGCTGCTCACGGTCTCCAGGTCCTCGTCGGCCTTGGTGACGGTCAGCACGTCCGGGAACCGGGCGAGCTGCTCCGGTGTCACATGGGCCTCGGTACCGCAGACCTCTGCCAGCTCTCCCAACGCGGCGGCGTACTGGGCAGCCAGCTCCCGGTTGACGGTGACCTTGGCCACGTCGGCGGCGGAGGCGTCCACCGTGACGAACACGTCCACCTTGCCCCGGGACACACGCTTTTGCACCACCTGCTTCACCGCGTCCTCGGCGAAGGAATACATCCGGGGCATCTTCACGGTGCAGTCCAGATACCGGTTGTTGACGGAGCGGACTTCCACGGTGATGTCCCGCTTGTGGAGGGTCTGCCGGGCCCGGCCGTAGCCAGTCATACTTTTGATCATGTTTATTTCCTCCCTTCCCGGCGCTCAGCAGCAGAAGTAGTATCCGCCGCCGTTGCACAGGGCATAGACACAGCACAGCGTCAAACAGGGGTTTGCCGTGCAGAAATCCGTTCCGAAGGGGCGGCCTTCCGGGTGATAGGCGGTCTCCCCGGCGTGCTCCATATAGTCCAGGGCCCGTCGGTACTCGGCGTTGCTGGGGTCCATCTGGCAGGCGGTCTGGTAGTAGCGCAGGGCCTCGTCCATCCAGCCCCGGCGGTAGCACACCGCCCCCCGCAGGAAGTTCCACTCGGCGTTGTGGTCGCTGTAATTGGCCAGCAGCGCCTCCGCCCGGGACAGGTCCCCGGTGGAGATGGCCATGCGCACCTGCTGCAGCACGGAGCTGGAGCCGCTGTAGGAACCGTAGCTCCCGCCGTAGCCGCCGTAAGAGCCGCCATAGCCGCTGCCGTAGGCACTGCCGCCATAGCCGGAGGAGGAAGACGACGCGGACGAACCGCCGCCCTTGCTGCCCCGCTCCCGGGTGATCTGCTCATAGGCGGCGTTGATCTCCTTCATCTTCTCCTGGGCCAGGTCCGCCAGGGGATTGTCGTGGTAATTGTCCGGGTGGTACTTTCTGGCCAGGTTCAGATAGGCTTTTTTCACTTCCGCGTCTGTTGCCGTCTCCGGCACACCCAGTACTTTATAGGGATCGTTCATGTGGATTCCTCAACATTCTTGTGTTTCTCTTTGTATCTTCCCCGGGCAATGGCCCGGAAATTGCCGTCCAGCACCGCCCGGCCCACCTGGAAGAGGCTCTCATACAGCGTCCCCTCCAACAGCGGGCCCCATACACCGAAGTCCCACAGCTCGTAGGCGGTGGTCATCATGTGGATGGAGTGGTCCAATGTGGCGGTGAATTCCCGCCGGGCTTCCGGCGTCCAGCCCCCGCCGGTCAGGCCGAAGCGCAGCGCCACCGGGTTGTAGTTGCCGGAGGCGGCGTCCTCCTTCAGGTCGTCCGCCGCGTCCACCAGGTACACCCAGCGGCCCAGGTGGTAGAGGATCTGCTCCAGCACCCGGCGGCGGATGGGGTCGTCCACCTCCGCCGCGGCACCGGCCAGCAGCGCCGCGAAGGCG
>URXS01000155.1 GCA_900551885.1 uncultured Oscillibacter sp. | reverse complement strand
GACATGGACGCCATGATGTACAAGATCGAGGGCGAGGACCTGTACCTGATCGGCACCTCCGAGCACTCCATGATCGGCCGCTTCATCGACCAGATCATTCCGGCGGAAAAGCTCCCCCAGACCCTGACCTCCTACTCCCCCTGCTTCCGTAAGGAGAAAGGGGCACATGGCATCGAGGAGCGGGGCGTCTACCGCATCCACCAGTTTGAAAAGCAGGAGATGATCGTGGTCTGCAAGCCCGAGGAGTCCAAGGACTGGTATGAAAAGCTGTGGCGCTACTCCGTGGAGCTGTTCCGCTCCATGGACATTCCCGTCCGGCAGTTGGAGTGCTGCTCCGGCGACCTGGCCGACCTGAAGGTGAAGTCCTGCGATATCGAGGCCTGGAGCCCCCGGCAGCAGAAGTATTTCGAGGTCTGCTCCTGCTCCAACCTGGGCGACGCCCAGGCCCGGCGGCTGCGCATCCGCTACAAGGACGAAAACGGCAAAATGCAGCTCTGCCACACCCTCAACAATACCTGCGTGGCACCGCCCCGGATGCTGATCGCCTTCCTGGAGAACAACCTCCGCTCCGACGGCACCGTGGTGATTCCCGAAGTCCTGCGGCCCTACATGGGCGGCACGGAGAAGCTGGTGCCCCAAAAATAAGGACCCACGAAAATCCGTGAAAAACGGCAGAGGAACCTGATATAATACGATTTGTATTAATATTGAATAATATCGCTATTTGTATATTTAGTTTCCAGCCTCTGGAGCACCTCCGGACCCATATCCGGCCCGTTTGACGCCGCTCCAGCGGCTCCATTCCGGTCTGCCGGCGCAAACCCTTGGGGCCCAAGGGTTTGCGAAATCCCCCATTTCCGGGTCAACGGACATGGGGAGAACCTGAAGAAAGGCAAATGCAGTCTATGTCCAAAACCAAAGGCTTTATCGCGGAATTCAGACAGTTCATCGCCAGAGGCAATGTGCTGGACCTGGCGGTGGGCGTCATCATCGGCGGCTCCTTCAGCGCCATCACCAACTCCCTGGTGAACGACATCATCAACCCCATCCTGGGGATTTTCGCCGGCGGCAACAGCGCCCTGTCCAATCTGTCCTTCTCGGTGCCCGGCGGCGGAGAGGTGATGCTGGGCAGCTTTCTCAACGCCGTTTTGAATTTTCTCATCATGGCCTTTGCCGTATTCTGCCTGGTGAAGGCAGTCAACCGCCTTCACCGGAAGAAGGAGGAGGCCCCGGCGGCGCCGCCGAAGCCCTCTCAGGAGGAAGTGCTGCTGACGGAGATCCGGGATCTTTTGAAGGAGCGGACGTAATGGAGCAGATGGAAGCCCTGCTGCGGCAGGGGCTGAACACCCTGGGTCTGCCGGAGGCGGCAGCGGCTCCCCTGGCCCGCTACGGGGAGCTGCTGTTGGAGACCAACCAGGTCATGAACCTGACGGCCATTACTGACCCGGCAGACGTGGCGGCCCTGCACTTTCTGGACAGTGCCGCCCTGCTGACGCTGGCGGATTTTCAAAACAAGTCCGTAGCGGATGTGGGCACCGGCGCCGGCTTTCCCGGGCTGCCGCTGAAGATCGTGGAGCCCTCCATCCGCCTGACACTGCTGGACGCCCAGGGCAAGCGGGTGCGGTTCCTGGAGAGCGTGTGCCGGGAGCTGGGCCTGGAGGACGTGGAGTGTGTCCACGGCCGGGCAGAGGAGTTTGCCGCTGACCGGCGGGAATCCTTTGACATCGTCACCTCCCGGGCGGTGGCGGCGCTGCCGGTCCTGGCGGAGCTGTGCCTGCCTCTGGTGAAGCCCGGCGGGTATTTTCTGGCCATGAAATCCGTGGACAGCGGTCCGGAGATTGACAGCGCCCGGCACGCCCTGGAGACCCTGGGCGGGCGGGTGGAAGCCGTCCGGGACTATGACATTCCCGGCACCGACGTGCGCCATCGCTTGATTTTCATAAAAAAATTTCGCAAAACCCCGGAAAAATACCCCAGAGTATTTGCAAAAATCAAGAAGAATCCCTTATAATAGATTTCAGAAGCATTCATGAGAGAGGAGGCCTCGCCGTGGAGCGGTCAGGACAGTGTATTGCCGTGGTATCGGGCAAAGGCGGAACCGGCAAGACCTCATTCACCGCCGGCGTCGGGGCCGCTCTGGCGCTGCGGAAGCAGCGGGTGCTGTGTCTGGACTGCGACACGGGCCTGCGGAACCTGGATCTGGCCCTGGGCCTCAGTGACCGGACCCTCATGGATTTCTCCGACGTGGCCCAGGGACGCTGCGCTCTGGACTCCGCCGTGGTGGAGCACCCCAAGCTGCCGGGGCTGTATCTGTTGACAGCGCCGGTCCGCAGCCGGGGCCGCCCGGTGACGGAAACCCAGATGAAGGACCTGCTGGCGGAGGTACGGAAGCGATATGACTACTGTCTGCTGGACGCGCCTGCCGGTCTGGGCGGTGGATTCCGCCTGGCCGTGTGCGGCGCGGACCGCTGTGTGGTGGTCACCAATTCCGACGCCTCCTCCCTGCGGGACGCCCAGCGCACCGTCATGGAGCTGCACCGCTTTCCCAACGGATCCCTGCACCTGGTGGTGAACCGGGTGCGGCAGAAGCTGCTGCGCCAGCTCCACGCCACCATCGACGACGCCATTGACAAGGCCGGCCTGCCCTTGCTGGGCGTGGTACCGGAGGATGACGCCCTGCCCCTGTGTCTGGACCGGGGCCTGCCCATTTTGCTGGCGGAGCCCACCCCCGCCGCTGCCGCTTATCGAAATATCGCCAGACGTATCCAGGGGGAGCGGGTCCCCCTGCTGCGGATTAAATAGAAAGGAGCCCCTGCATGAATATTGCCCTGATGTCCCACGACAACAAAAAGGACCTGATGGTACAGTTTTGCACCGCTTACGCCGGCATTCTCTCCCGGCATCATCTATACGCCACCAACACCACCGGACACATGGTAGCAGAGGCCACGGGCCTCAACGTCCACTGCTTCCTGTCCTATGCCCACGGCGGCAGCCAGCAGATCGGCGCCCGGATCGCCTATAACGAGTTCGACATGGTGCTGTTTTTCAACGATCCCACCAACGAGAGCATGGCCGGAGACGTGTCCTACATCTCCCGCCTGTGCGATCAGAACAACATCCCCTTCGCCAGCAACATCGCCACGGCGGAGATGCTGGTGCTGGGCCTGGCCCGGGGCGACCTGGACTGGCGCTGCATCGTCAACCCCTCCACGAAACCCATCGCCTGAGCACAGCCCTTTCCTATCCGCGCGGATGCCGCAGCAGTACTCCAACCCACCGGCCCCACAGAGAGGGACGCATCGCTGAGAGCGTTCCGGCCAGTCTGGAGGAAGGACAGCGGCGGAGCGGGGGCGGAGACGCCCACGGCACCCTCCCCGTACCAAAGGAGGCAAAAGGAGGTCCCATGGGGACCTTGAACTTGGGTGGCACCACGAAGCGAAGTGTTCGCTCTCGTCCCAAAGGAAGGGGACGAGAGCGTTTATTTTTCCCCGGACAGCGGTCCGGGACCACTGTTAACAATGTAAAGGAGTACATGTACCATGGCAAAGATGACCCCCCGGACGTTGTCCGGCTTCATGGAGCTTCTCCCGGCGCCCCAGCAGCAGATGGAGCGCATGATGGAGATCCTCCGCAAGACCTATTCCCTGTACGGCTTCACCCCCCTGGACACCCCCGTCATCGAGTCTGCGGAGGTACTGCTGGCCAAGGGCGGCGGCGAGACGGAAAAGCAGATCTACCGCTTCCAGAAGGGCGA
>URXS01000154.1 GCA_900551885.1 uncultured Oscillibacter sp. | reverse complement strand
GGCCGCAGCTCCGCGCCGGTCACATCACTGACCGGGTAGCTGACGGTGAGGCCCCGAAGCGGTTTTGCCAGGGCGGCGTAGAGGTTTTGCAGTTGAATGCCCATCTGGTCCATACCGCTGGGGGCCAGGCGGATGCCCCGCAGGGCCAGGGCCTCCCGGTCGTCCTCGTTGAGGATGCCGCCGCTCTGTCCCACAGCCGGCAGCACATGGTCATTGGCCCCCAGCAGGAACAGGTACTGGGCGGTGTGGCGGTCGTTGCGGTCGATGCCGCTGACGCTGACCTGGTCCAGAGAGACCGGAATGGTGCCCACACTGTATTGGGAGGCCACCTGCCGCACAAGGCGGCTGAACTCCTCCAGGCCCATGGGCTCTTCCCCCAGGATTTCTACGAACTGGCCCAGGATGCCGCACAGGATCTCCCAGAGCTGGGCGGTCTCCTCCGCCTCCTGGAGGCGGCCAGCCTCTGCCTGGGTGCGCATCTGCTCCTCCAGAGCTGTTTGCAGCCCCAGTTCCTCCAAAAAGCTGTAAAGGAAATCGACTTTCTCCCCCGCTGTTTCTCCGGTTTTCATGCCTTCCCACAACCGCAGCAGGGGCTCCCGCACACGGCGGCGCAGCTCGTTCACCCGGTCCAGCCGGGCCTGACGGTGTTCGTCCCAGGGAGCGCCGTAGCCGTCGGGATTGTCGGCCCAGTCCTGGTCCCGCAGCCACATCTGACCGTGGATCTCCCACTTGAGAACGTAGTTTTCCAGCAGGTCACACTCCTCCGCCGAGAGGCCCGCAAGACCCGTTTTCAGCCAGCGGAACATGTCCTCGTACTCAAAGCCATCCTCCAGGGACGACAGTACCCCGGTTACCAGGCTCCACACCGGCTTTTCCAGCATGTCGCTGCGGCGGCTGAGATACACGGGGATGCCGTAGCGGGGGAACACCGCCTGGATGATGCCCTCGTAGTCCGTCATGGAGGCGGCGGCCACGGTGATGTCCCGGTAGCGGCACGCTCCCGCAGCCGTCAACCGTCGGATGTCCGCCGCCGTCTGTTCCACCTCGGAGAAGGCGGTGTCCGCCTCCCGGATGCGGATCGCGCCGCCCCAGTCCCCCTGGTATGGCTCCAGCGTGCCGAAGAAGTGGCGCTCCAGATGGCTCAGGGCGGAATCGTCTCCGCCGGTGAGGGTAATGATCTGCCAGGGCCGCCCGGCCCGCTCCGCCAAGCGCTGCAACTGCTCCCTGGTGCGCAGGGACGCCTCAAACATCTCCTCCCGGCTGTCTGGCTCCCCCAGAAGGGTCACCGTCACGCTCCGAGCCTGCCGCAGCAGGATCTCCAGCACCCGCCGCTCCTGGGCGGTGAAGTAGGTGAAGCCGTCCAGATACACCTCTTTCCCGGCGGCATAGGCGGACTCCTCCAGATGATCGCACAGCTTGCTCATCCGGTCCCGGGCGTCCAGCCCTGGCCGCAGCAGCCGGGCCTCGTAGGCGGCGTACAGCAAGCTCAGGTCCAGCAGCTTGTCCCGGGTTGCCCCGGTCTCCATCTCCCGGGCCTGGGCGTCCAGAACAGCGGGAGTCACCTCATAGCTGCGCAGCTCGTCGAACAGGTCCAGCAACTGCTGCAAAAAGGCCGCCTTCCGGGAGGGCCGGCGATAGACCCGCAGGGACGGGGCCACCTCGCCCAGGGCCTTTTGCAGCGTCAGCAACTTGCCACCGGCGTCCAGCGTCACCTGGGCGGCGCCACCAGTGAGGGCCAGCACCCGCTCGCACAGTCTCCGGAAGCTGAGGACCTCCGCGTGACGGCTGGCGGTGTCGCCGCAGAAGCGGCACAGGTCCACCTCCGCCTGGTGGGAGGCGTGTTCCGGTACCAGCAGGATCTGGCGGCCCCGGTCTCCCTGGGCCCGGATGCGCTCCAGGACCCAGTCCGATTTTCCCGTCTTGGCCCGGCCCATGAGAATGGTCAGCACGGCAATTCCTCCCCTCCGGTTTTGTTCAGAGGATATTGTAGCATATCCCACCCACCCCGTGCACCCTCTTTTTTTCGGACAGTCGAAAAAAGGGGATGCGCGGTGGCAGGCATCGTGGTACAATGGGGAAAACACCGGCGGGTCCGCCCGCCTGAGAGGAGGACCTCCCATGCACATTCCCCTGGGGCCTACCGGCGATCTGACCCTGGAGCCCTTTGACCAGGCCCTGGCCGCCGCTCTGGAGCCCAGCCCCGATTACGACGTAAACCGCTGGCTCTACGTGCCCAACCGATACTCCGAGTACCGTTACATCCTGGGCACCCGGGGCCGGAAGCCGCTGATCTGCGTGGGCATCAACCCCTCCACCGCCGCACCGGACGACTTGGACCCCACCCTCCAGTCCGCCCAGCGGATCGCCCTAGCCAACGGGTACGACAGCTTCCTGATGTTCAATGTCTACGCCCAGCGGGCCACCCGGCCCGATGACATGGAGCCCACGCTGAACCCGGCTCTTCACGAGGAGAACCGCAAGGGCTTCCGGTACCTGCTGTCCCTTTCGGAGCATCCGGCGGTGTGGGCCGCCTGGGGCAACATCATTTTGAAGCGGAACTATCTCATGGACTGCATGCGGGACTTTGCCGCCGACGGCCGGGCTGCAGGGGCCAGATGGTTCACTGCCGGACCCCTGCTGAAATCCGGCCAGCCTCACCACCCCCTGTACCTGAAAGGAAACACCCCCCTGCTGGACTTTGACATTGGGGCCTATCTGGCCCGGTAAGCGAGTTTACATAATTCAAAGGAGACCCCCTCATGAACGACTTCAGGACACAGCACCCTCTTGCCTTTGTCATCACCGTGACACTGTGCGGCGTGATCGTCATTTTGTCTGTCCCCCTGTGGTTCCATCTGGCCGCCTGAACGTGGAAACGGCAGACCCGATCGGGTCTGCCGTTTTTTTGCATTTCAGAGCAGTCAGCCCTCCAGCTTCTGCCGCAGGCTGTTCCACCACTCCACCGCTTTGAATTTCAACTCGTAGCCCTGGTCCTCCTCGGTGATCAGAGACACCTGGTCCTCCGTCAGCCCCGCCGCCACAGCCACCGCCGGTACGTCCTCCGACGCCGCGGCGCACAGGGGCGGGAACACCACGCACCACCAATTCTGGCCTTCTCCGGCGCCGATGACCACCCGTAGTGCCAGGTATTCCCCGGCGGGCAGGGCGAATCCGTCGTATTCCCGGGTGGGGAACTCTGTCTCCTCCAGGCGGGCGGTGACGCCGTAGTCATATCCGGCGGCGGCAATCGTCTCCTCCGCCGCCTGCTCCAGCTCCGGCAGGGCCGTCTCCAGCGCGGTCCTGGCCTCCTCCCGGTCGGAGGCGGTCTCCAGCAGGGGCTCCGCCACCTCCAGGATCCGGTCCCGCACCGTCAGCTTCAAGGCCTGATCCGCCTCGGAATCGGAGTTTGCCAGCACATGGAGCCGCACCACCCGGTCCGCCAATGTCCGCTGGGTCCCCAGGGACCAGGCACCCCAGGCCAGGGCCACGGCCAGGCCAATCAAAAGAGCCACTTCCAGCCGGAGCAGCTTCCGCCCGGCTGCGTGTTGTTGTTTCGTTTTCATGCCGAATCCATCCTTTGCTATGTAGGCCCCCGCAGGGGTCTTGTTCCCAAGCATGGACGGATTCGGCGGATTTTATTCCAATTCCCGGAATTTTTTCACCGGCGACACCAGATAGGTCTGGGGATACCGGGCAATCAGGTCCCCATAGACGCCTCTGGCGGCGGCGCGGTTGGGGAAGATACCGAACACCGTGGGGCCGGAACCGCTCATGGCTGCCCCCATGGCGCCCCGGCGCAGCAGGGTCCGTTTGATGGCGGCCACGGCCTCCGCCTCCTCCCCGGCCAGCACCGCCTCAAACACGTTGCCCA
>URXS01000153.1 GCA_900551885.1 uncultured Oscillibacter sp. | reverse complement strand
TGGCCTCCGCCGATGGGCTCCGTCAGGTGTGCCGGGAGCGGGCGGAGGAGCAGGAGCGCCTGGCCCGGGAGGAAGCTCAGCGCCGGGAGGAAGCCCGGGCCCAGGCTGAAGCCCGCAAGGAGGCCGCCCAGCAGAAGCTCTCCGGCCTCAAGGCCCGGATCCACCGTGGCTCTGCTCCGGCAGAGACGCCCCAAGAGGTACCG
Organism: uncultured Oscillibacter sp.; assembly: GCA_900551885.1. Taxonomy (GTDB): domain Bacteria; phylum Bacillota; class Clostridia; order Oscillospirales; family Oscillospiraceae; genus Oscillibacter. Next base: position 3,707 of record URXS01000153.1, on the reverse strand, counting down.
AAGCCTCTGACTGCCCGGGAGACCGTTCCGGAGCCCCTGGAGGTGCCCAGCGCAGAGCTCCGGGAGGCCCCTGCCCCGGCGGACGGAGAAGACGCCGGGACTTTGGCGCCCGAACAGGCACCGGCGGCGCAGAGAGAGACAACGCCCATCCCAGCGGCCAAGCCCCGCCGGAAGGGGAAGAAGGCGCTGGGGATCGCCGCCGTGGTGGTCTTGCTGGCGGCGGTTGGGATCCTGCTCCTGCCCCGGCTGCTGGGGGGGACTGATGCTGACATTGGCATCACCGGAGTCCGGGTGCTCCATGTCACCGCCCCCGGCGACGGGGAGACCGTGCTCTTTACCGTAGAGGAGGACGATGAGGGCGTGTGCATCGTCACGCCGGAGCTGGTCCGCCAGCAGATCCCGGGAGTGGAGTATCTCAACCTGGACGGTGTGCCTGACATGGGGGACGACATCGATCCCTATCTCATCAACAGCTTCCAGATGGCCATGCTGGTGACCAGCCGGGGAGCGTACGGCTCCGAAAATGAGTGGGGCTCCTTTGACGCCGACCGTGACCCCGATAGTCCCCTGTGCCTGCTGCTCTATGACAGCAACTTTCACCTGATGGGCCACGCCGTAGGCGTGCCGCAAGAGGCAGGGGACGGACTGTGGCAGATGGAGGTGACGTTGTGCGACTACGACTTCACGGCGCTCTATGAGCAGCAGCTCTCCAACTTTGAAGCTCAGCAGGAGGAGACCTTTGCTAACTACATCGCCCCGGAGGACATTTTGGACTCCGGCGCGGCGTACTTCCTGGAGGGCTACAACACCGGCCGGGGCCCTACCCTGCTGCCCGGGGATGCCCAGGCCTATCACCTCTGGGCCCAGTACACCTCACCCTATGTGGAGCAGCACAGCCGCGGCCTGGACCGGCTGAGAGACCGGCTTCCCCGGGACGACCGGTGGCGGGCCTACCTGCTTCTGGATGAGGACTATCAGCTTCTGGGCTACACCATGATGGACTCCACAGGAGGAGGCGGTCAGGCTGCCAACACGGAGCTTACGCCCCTTGGCACTGTGGAGCTGATCGTGGAGGAGAACAGCGACGGAAACTGCGAGTTTACGGAGGAGAAGCTGCGGCAGATCGTGCCGGAGATGGACTTTTTCAACTTCGAGGGCTTTGTGCCGGACCTAAGCGGCGACGTGAAGGCCTATGTGACCGACAGCCTTCACATGGCCTGGCTGGTGGCATCCCAGGGCCGGGAGCGGGGCGGACACTCCTCCGCCACCTGGAACCTCTCGGCGGACCACATCTTCACCTTGCTGCTCTACAGAGACTTCACCACCCTGTGCGGCTACTTCGTGGGCGCCCCGGAGGACCTGGGCGGGGGCCAGTGGCGCATGGAGATTACCCTGTGCAACTATGACTTCACCGCCCTTTATGAAGAGCAGGCCGCAGGCTACACCGCCGCGCCCCAGATGCCGGAGATCTCCCAGGATAATATCGCCTCCTGCGGCGCGGTCTGGTATATCGAGCCGGTGGAACAACTGTACGGTGGGGATTCGTTCAACCATCGTTTGCAGCTCCAGAGCCTGTGGAGCCGGGCCACGTCTCCCTATATCAGCCGGTTCCGCCGCCCCATCACCGACCTTCCCAACGCGGCCCGATGGGCCACGGAGGAGTCGCTACACGACTATCTTCTGCTGGATGCGTCCGGGCAGTACATGGGCTACGTGACTGTCACCGACGGGGAGCGGGTGGCGGGGATGCACTTCACATTCCCCTCCGGGCTCCATACCGATGCGGCGCTGGACCTGACGGCGGAGGGGGAGTACTGCCCCCTGACGCTAGAGCAGATGTAGCAGGTGGTGCCGCAGACCCGGTCCATGGAGTTCCGGGGAATGCCGGATCTTGGCGGCGTGGGGGAGTATCTAAAGGTCAGCGACCAGATGGCCTGGCTGGTGGCCTCGGACGGAGCGCAGTCCATGCAGCAGACCTCCGGGCGGTTCTCCGTCCAGGGAGGGAAAGCTCCGTTCCGGGTCTTGCTGCTCTACGGCGGCCCCACCACCCTCTGCGGCTATTTTTTCGGTGAGCCCAGCCATGTGGGCGGGAACACCTGGCGCATGAACATCATTCTGTGCGACTATGACTTCTCCAGCCTCTATACCCAGCAGAAGCAGGCCTTTGATCGGACTGCCCTGCCCAAGTACATCGCCCCGGAGCAGGTGCCCAAGAGCGGCGCGGTCTGGTGCATCGACGGCTTCTACCTCAGCGACAACGGCGACTTTTCCCAAACGGTGCAGCAGTACGGATTGTGGAGCCGGGAGCAGTCCGCGGGAAAGGAGCGCTTCTGCAAGCCTGTAGACGACCTGGACCAGCTCACGCCCCAAAGCGGCGGCAAGACCATCTGGGCCTATGTGCTGCTTCTGGATAAAAACTACCGTTTCATGGGCTATACCATCCTGACGGCCTGAGCGGCCATGCGAAGGAAGGACCCGGAGCCATTTGGCTCCGGGTCCTTCCTTGTTGTTGGAGCCCCCTAGGTCCACCCCCGCAAATTCTGCGCCGCCGTAAACAATAGTAGAGCCCCGCCGCCCGGACTGCCGCAAATGATAATTCTTTCTGAACTGTGGTCAAAAGCCCTGGCTATTTGCCGCGCGTTCCGGTATTGTGTGTCGCTGACAGGAGGCGATACACATGAACGACTACATGCAGGCACTGCACCAGCGGTTCTTCCGGGAACCCGAGTGTGCAGACGTGCGAGATGAGATCGAGGAGCTCCGGCAGGAACTGCGGGAGTTCCTCACAAAACCGGAGCGACGGAAGCTGCTGCGGCTGGTGGACGCACAGAACCTGCTGCGGGAGGAGATCTCCCTTGCCAGCTTCATGGCCGGATTCAAACTGGCCTGGGGACTGGCACGGGAGCTGGAGGCAGGCGGACTGTACTCCTTCGAGGACGAGGAAGAAAAACGGGTCTGCCATCGGGCGGAGGAGGTGTAGTCCATGGGAAAGCGCAGACCTTCCGGGGACGGCATGATCCGCCGGCGGGAGAGCGGGCGCTGGGAGGGCCGCATCGTGGTAGGCCACAAGGAAAACGGCGATTCCATCTTCCACTATGTCTCCGGCAACACCCAGAAGGAGATGCTGGAAAAGCTCCACCGGGACATGGACGCCTACCGGGGTGCAGATTTGACGGAGGAGAGCCGGATGACCCTGGCCCAGTGGCTGGAATGCTGGCTGGAGACGTATGCGGCGGGGACGATGCAGGAGAGCACCCGCAGGAGCTACCGCACCTACGTGGAGCGCTATATCGTTCCCTGGCTGGGAGACCGCGTGATCTCCGGCCTGACCCCTGCGGACATCCAGAAGCTCTACACGGACCTGCTGGAGCATGGCCGGATCCATGATCATCCCCAGATGGGCCACCGGCTCTCCGGCACCATGGTCCGGCGCATCCACGCCATGCTCCACTCCGCCCTGAAAGCGGCGGCCCAGGCTCACCTGATTGCCAGAAACCCCACGGAGGGGGCCGCCCTTCCACGGATGGAGGACCGGACCCGGCGGGTCCTGACCAGGGCCGAGACGGAGCGGTTCCTCCAAACGGTCCAAGCGGACCCGGTCTGGTATCCCTTCTTCTACACGGAGCTGACTACGGGCCTGCGGAAGGGGGAGCTGTGCGGCCTCCGGTGGGAGGACTTCCACGGCGAGGCCGGGACCCTGGCGGTGC
>URXS01000152.1 GCA_900551885.1 uncultured Oscillibacter sp. | reverse complement strand
GGCCCAGCCGCAGCCAGCAGGCCCGACCATAGGTGACCGGGGCGCAGCGCCGTCCCTTCCCAAAGGAGACGGCCGCCAGGGCCGCGGAAGTCCCCCAGGAGGGGACCGCCAGCAGGAAGTAGCAAGGCAGCGTCACCGCGCAGCGCAGGCCGAAGACGGCCAGGGCCAGCAGCACCCCGTCGGGTCCGAAGGCCGCCGTGAAGCAGCACACCGAAAAGGACAGGAAGAAGCCGTAGGCCACCGTCACACAGGGCAGCAACACCACCCCGATGGAGGCAAATCCCAGCAGGAATGCCAGCAGCGGATAGCGAAAATAGATGACCACCGCGGACAAAGCCGCGGTGGCGGACCGCCCCGTCTGCCCATTTAACTGGACATAGTCCTCCAGGTACCTGTTCAGCTCCGTCCCGGTCTCCGCCGGCACCCGTCCCGCCAGAACCTGTCCCAAAATCACGCCGGCCAGGAAAAACAGGGCCAGCAGGAGCAGGCGAGGCAGTGAGGGTGCCGGAAACAGGGGGTACTTGCTCCGTCTGTTTCCGTTCAATCCGCCTCACCTCGCTCCATCCTATGAGCCAGGCAGCGGATTTATGAAATGGTTAACGTAAACCTTGCTTTGTTCTAATATAGTGCAAATCCCCTGAATTTTCAAGGAATTTACTGGAATTTTCTCTTTTTTGTGATTTATGACAAAATCTTATGTTAACTATGTTATGTTAACTATAGAAACGAGAGTAAAAAGGTGCCCCCTCCCCTGCCGGAAAAGGGGCAACATCTTGTAGACATAACGACGGCGGCGTCCCATATTTGCCGCCGCCGTCATGTTTCGTTTATGGTCACCGCTCCCCCCCCCTGCCGTAGGAAAAATAGGGGTTATCTGAAAATTTCGGTGATTTGCACAAGAGGTTGTCACTTCCGCCTAACCCGCTTCCGGGTCCGTTTGCCGCCCTTCCGGCCCAGCAGTCCCCCCAGAAAGCCGGCGCCCAGGGCGCACAGCAAGATCACGCCGCCCCGGCCCGTCCAGGCCACCTCCTGCCAGCACAGCAGTGCCACCACTGCCAGGATTGCCGCCACCCCGGCCCCACAACCCAGACCGCTGATCAGTGTGCCCCAGGGACACCTGGCGGCGCAGAACAGCGCCCCGATCAGCGTGCCCAGGGCGCAGGCGGCAGCCACCGCCGGGAAGGTCTGGCTCTCCCCCAGAACGCCCTTCACCGCCAGCAGCGCCAGCAGGGGCTGGGCCAGCAGATAGATCCCCAGGGCCAGCCCGATCCCCTGAGGCAGCGGCACCCAGGCCGCTCTCTTCCCTTTTGACATAAATGAAGCCCTCCCTCGTCCAATGCTCTTCAATGGAGCATATGACGGGGGAGGGCGATTTTATGAGGCTCTTTTTCGGAAAGGAGAAATTACTTCTGCTCTTCCTCGGGGGCGGGAATCTCGTCCACCGGGTCTTCAGCAGGCTGAGCGGCCTCCTGGGCAGGCTCCTCGGCGGGCTTGTCCTCTTCTTCTTTCTTCTTTTTCTCCTTGGTAGGCTCGGTAGAAGCCTGGACGCCAGTGGTGGAGATGGCCCACTTGGTGATCTCCAGACGGACCCGGTCCTCGCTGGTCTCGATGACCAGGGTGTCACCGTTGACCATGACGATCTTGCCGATGATGCCGCCAATGGTGGTGATCACATCGCCTTTCTTCAAACTGTCACGCATGGCCTGAGCCTGCTTCTTGCGCTTGTTCTCGGGCCGGATCAGCAGGAAGTAGAACACGGCGATCAGGACCACCAGCATAATGAGGGATTCGTAAGTCATAATACGCGAAGCTCCTTTTTTCTTATAGTCGGAATGGAATTATTATACCAAATATCCCCGTATTTGCAAGCACTTTCTTTTACGCTCAGGCCCGGCGCTCCAACTGCCCGCTGTACTGGGTCCGGAAGGCCTGGAAGGTCCCCTCCTCAATGGCGGTGCGGATCTTCGCCATCAGCTCATTGTAGAACCAGAGGTTGTGCAGCACCGCCAGGCGAAGGGCCAGCACCTCGTCGGCCTTGAACAGGTGCCGCAGGTAGGCCCGGGAGTGATTCCGGCACACCGGGCAGCCGCAGCTTTCGCTGATGGGCCGGTCATCGGTGGCGTACTTCTCATTGAGGATGTTGACGGTCCCCTCCCAGGTGAAGAGCTTGCCGTGGCGGCCGTTGCGGGAGGGCATGACGCAGTCGAAGAAGTCCACGCCCCGGCTGACGGCCTCGATGATGTTGCTGGGAGTGCCCACGCCCATGAGATACCGGGGCTTGTCCGCCGGCATATAGGGCTCCACGGCGTCAATGATCTGGTACATCACCTCTGCCGGCTCCCCCACGGCAAGGCCACCGATGGCGTAGCCGTCGCAGTCAAGTTTTGCGATCTCCTGCATGTGCCACACCCGCAGGTCGGCGAAGGTGGCCCCCTGGTTGATGCCGAAGAGCATCTGTGCAGGATTCACCGTGTCCGGCAGGGCATTCAGTCGGTCGTGCTCGGCCTTGCACCGCTCCAGCCACCGGGCGGTGCGCTCACAACTGGCCTTGGCGTACTCGTAGGTGGCGGGGTTCTCCACGCACTCGTCAAAGGCCATGGCGATGTCGCTGCCCAGGTTGGACTGGATCCGCATGGACTCCTCCGGTCCCATGAAGATCTTGTGGCCGTCGATGTGGGAGGCGAAAGTGACGCCCTCCTCCTTGATCTTCCGCAGGGAGGCCAGGGAGAACACCTGGAACCCACCGGAGTCCGTCAGGATGGGGCCGTCCCAGTGCATGAACTTGTGGAGGCCGCCCATCTGCCGGACGATGTGGTCGCCGGGCCGCAGGTGCAGGTGGTAGGTGTTGCTCAGCTCGATCTGGCAGCCCACCTCTTTCAGGTCCAGGGCGCTGACGCCGCCCTTGATGGCCGCCTGGGTGCCCACGTTCATGAACACCGGGGTCTGGACCACGCCGCCGTGGGCGCAGGAGAACCGGCCCCGCCGGGCCCGTCCCTCTTTTTGGATGACTTCAAACATAGATGACTCTCTCTTACTCTTTTATTTTTCTGCGGCCCCTCAGGCCAGGAACATGGCGTCGCCAAAGGAGAAGAACCGGTACTTCTCCCGCACCGCCTCCTCGTAGGCCGCCAGCACGTGCTCCCGCCCGGCGAAGGCGGACACCAGCATGATGAGGGTGGACTCCGGCAGGTGGAAATTGGTCACCAGGCCGTCCATCACCTTGAACTTGTAGCCGGGGTAGATATAGATATCCGTCCATCCGGATTTGGCCTCCATGTGGCCGTCCTCCGCCGCCCAGGACTCCAGGGTCCGGCAGGAGGTGGTGCCCACGCAGATGCAGCGGCCGCCACCCTCCCGGGTGCGGTTGATCAGGTCCGCCGTCTCCTGGGAAATGGTGCAGTACTCGCTGTGCATGGGATGGTCCTCAATGTTGTCCTCCTTCACAGGCCGGAAGGTGCCCAGGCCCACGTGGAGGGTCACGTAGCCGATGCCCACCCCCTTGGCGGCGATCTTCTCCAGCAGCTCCGGAGTGAAGTGGAGCCCCGCCGTGGGAGCGGCGGCGCTGCCCAGGACCTTGGAGTAGACGGTCTGGTACCGCTCCTGGTCCTGGAGCTCCTCCTTGATGTAGGGCGGCAGGGGCATCTTGCCCAGTTTTTCCAGGGTCTCCAGAAAGATGCCGTCGTAGTCGAAGCGGACCAGGCGGTTGCCCTCCTCCAGCTCGTCCACGATCTCCGCCGTCAGGGTGCCCTCGCCGAAGGTCAGGCGGGTGCCCTTGCGCAGCTTCCGGCCCGGGCGCACCAGGCACTCCCAGACCTTGTCCCCCTTGTCCGTCAGCAGCAGCACCTCGCAGGCGCCGCCGCCGGGCAGACGCTGGCCCAAGAGGCGCGCCGGCAAGACCCGGGAGTCATTGAGGATCAGGCAGTCGCCGGGGTTGAGGAAGTCCGGCAGATCGTAAAAATGGTGGTGCCCCACCGCCCCGGTACGGCGGT
>URXS01000151.1 GCA_900551885.1 uncultured Oscillibacter sp. | reverse complement strand
GGAACGCTGACGGCGTCGATCACCTGGGGCACCAGGGCCATGGTGGTCATCTCGCCTACGTGGCCGCCAGATTCAGTGCCCTCGGCGATGATGGCGTCCACGCCGTAGCGCTCCAGGCGCTTGGCCAGGACTGCCGCCGCCACCACCGGCAGCACCTTGATGCCGGCCTCTTTCCAGGCGGTGATGTATTTTCCGGGGTTGCCGGCGCCGGTGGTGACCACCTTCACGCCCTCCTCCAGAATGATCTGGGCGATGTCGTCGGCATGGGGGCTCATCAGCATCAGGTTCACGCCGAAGGGCTTGTCCGTCAGCTCCTTGGCCCGGCGGATCTCCTGACGGAGGCGATCGCCGTCCCAGCCGCCGGTGGCGATCATGCCCAGAGCGCCGGCGTTGGAGCAGGCGGCGGCAAATTCGCCGGTGGCGATGTTGGCCATGCCGCCCTGAATGATGGGGTACTTGGTCCCCAGGATCTCATTGAGCTTTTTCATATCTGCACTTCCTTACGCAAACTCGATCAGGGCGCCGCCCCAGGTCAGGCCGCCGCCGAAGCCCACCACCAGGATCCGGGAGCCGGGGCCCACCTTGCCCAGGTCGTGGAGCTCGCTGATGACCAGGGGGATACTGGCGGCGGAGGTGTTGCCGTATTTCTGAATGTTCTTGTAGTACTTCTCCGGGGGAATGTGGTACTTCCGCACCGCCAGGTCGATGATCCGGGCATTGGCCTGGTGGAAGACGAAGAAGTCCACGTCGTCCATGGTCTTGCCGGAGCGCTCCAGCACCTGGTCGATGCAGTAGGGCACTGCCTGGACAGCGAACTTGAAGGTGGGCTGTCCGTGCATGAAGATCCGGGCGGGCGCAGGCTTTTCCGCGCCGGTGACGCCCAGCATGTTCGGGTCGCCGTGGCAGCCAAGCAAAGCGTGGATGGAAGGATAGTCCTCCCGCCACTCCACCACCACGGCACCGGCGCCGTCACCGAAGAGGACGCAGGTGCCCCGGTCCTCCCAGTTGATAAAGCGGCTGAGCATCTCGGCGCCCAGCACCAGGCCGTACTTCCGGGGAGCGGCGGCCAATAGGCACTCCATGGTGTGCAGGGCGAACAGGAAGCCGCTGCAGGCGGCGTTCAGGTCGAAGCACACGGTGTCGTGGGGCAGACCCAACTCCCGCTGCAGCATGCAGCCGGCAGAGGGAGACAGATAGTCGGCGGAGAAGGTGGCCACCACGCAGGCGCCGATCTCCTCGGGCTTGATTCCCGCGTTTTCCAGTGCCTGCCGGGCGGCGCCCACGCACATGTCGGTGTGGGTCTCCGTGGTGCAGTGGAAGCGGGTCTTGATACCGGTGCGGGAGGTGATCCACTCGTCGCTGGTGTCCACAATGGTGGACAGGTACTCATTGGTAATGGCCTTAGCGGGGACGAAACGGCCAGTCCCCTTGATCTTGATTCCGCTCATAGCTCCTCCTTGGGAGCCGCCGCTCCCATCTTTCTGAATTTCTGATATCTCTGGGCGGCCAGGGCGGCACCGCTCTCCTTGGACAGCTCCGACAGATGCCGGACCAGCGCACGGTCCACCTGTCGGAAGGTGATGGCGGGAGATAGGTGGGCGCCGCCCTCCGGCTCCGAGATGATGTCGTCGATGACGCCCAGGGCCTTCAGGTCCGGGGCCGTCAGCTTCATCAGCTCGCAGGCCTCGGCATGCCGGGAAGCATCCTTCCACAAAATGGAGGCGAAGCCCTCCGGGGAGAGAATGGCGTAGACGGCGTTCTCCAGCATCAGGACCCGGTTGCCCACGCCCAGAGCCAGGGCCCCGCCGCTGTTGCCCTCACCAGTGATGACAGCCACCACAGGCACGGTGAGACGGCTCATTTCCATCAGGTTCCGGGCGATGGCCTCGCCCTGGCCCCGGGCCTCGGCCTCCAGGCCGGGATAGGCGCCGGAGGTGTCGATAAAGGTGATAATGGGGCGGCGGAACTTCTCTGCCTGACGCATCAGCCGCAGGGCCTTGCGGTAGCCCTCGGGATTGGGCATGCCGAAGTTGCACTGGAGATTTTCCTCCAGAGTCTTGCCCTTGCGGGTGCCGATGACGGTGACGGGACGGCCGTGGAACAATGCCACGCCCCCCAGAATCGCGGCGTCCTCGCCGCAGAGGCGGTCGCCCTTGCATTCGAAAAAGTCGGTGAACAGGGCACCGATATAGTCGCTGATATTGGGCCGCTGGGGGTGGCGGGCAATGGCCACCCGCTCTGCGGCAGTCAAAGCGGTGCTCATGCGCGGCCCCCCTTTCCGTGCAGGCGCAAAAGCTGGCTCAGGGTCTCACGCATCTGCGCCCGGGGCACCACGGCGTCCACGAAGCCGTGCTCCATCTGGAACTCCGCCCGCTGGAACCCCTCCGGCAGCGTCTGCCCGATGGTCTGCTGAATGACCCGGGGACCGGCAAAGCCGATCAGGGCGCCGGGTTCGGCCAGGATGATGTCGCCCAGGGAGGCGAAGCTGGCGGTGACCCCGCCGGTGGTGGGGTCGGTCAGAACGGAGATATACAGCAGACCCTTTTCGGAAAACCGGGCCAGGGCCGCGCTGGTCTTGGCCATCTGCATCAGGGAGAGAATGCCCTCCTGCATCCGGGCGCCGCCGCTGGCGGCAAACAGGATCAGGGGCAGACGGTTCTTGGCGGCATATTCAATGGCCAGGGTGATCTTTTCCCCTACGGCGGCACTCATGGAGCCCATGAAGAAGCGGCTGTCCAGCACGCCCACCACACACTTGATGCCGCCGATGGTTCCGGCGGCGGTGACCACGGCCTCGTTCAGGCCGGTCTTGCGCTGGGCGGCGTCCAGCTTGGCCCGATAGCCGGGGAAGGACAGAGGGTCCCCCGCCGGATACCGGGCAAACAGCTCTTTGAAGGAACCGGGGTCCAGGATGGTGCTGAGGCGGTAGTAGGCGCCGATGGGGAAGTGATAGCCACATTTGGGGCACACCGACAGGTGCTCTGCCACGGTCTTGCGGTCACTGTCCTGTCCGCACTTGGGGCAGGTGACGGCCTTTTCGCCGGAAATATGGTTGTCCCGGATGGCCTTCATGGCCAGCAGCCGGGCCCGGCGCTTGGCAAAGACGCTGTTCATGCCTTCCCCTCGCTTTCATCCAGCTTGCGGTTGAAGTCCAGCAGCAAGCGCAGGTTTTCATCCAGAAACGCCGTGGTACAGTTGCCCAGAATAAAATCCGGATGGTACAGGATCTGATAGGAGAGCTCCGCGTTGGTGGGGAAGCCCTCCAGGGTGAATTCCTCCAGACAGCGGCGCATCCGGCGGATGGCCTGCATCCGGGTGTCCCCCTGAGCCAGAATTTTGGCGGCCATGGAATCGTAATAGGGGGAGAGCTCACAGCCGCTGTACAGGCAGGAGTCCACCCGTACGCCGGGACCGCCGGGGAAGTGGAGAAAGTCCACCCTGCCCGGGCAGGGACGGAAGTCCTGAGACGGGTCCTCGGCATTGATGCGGCACTCGATGGCGTGGCCCCGCAGGACCACATCCTCCTGCCGCAGCCGCAGGGGAAGGCCGGAGGCGATGCGTAGCTGCTGACGTACCAGGTCCACCCCGGTCACCAGCTCCGTGACGCCGTGCTCCACCTGGATGCGGGTGTTCATCTCCATGAAGTAGAAGTGTTCCATGTCCGGGTCCAGCAGAAATTCCACCGTGCCGGCATTCTCGTAGCCCACGGCCCGGGCCGCCTTCACGGCGGCCTCGCCCATTTTGGCCCGCAGCTCCGGTGTCAGACACCAGGCGGGGGCCTCCTCGATCAGCTTCTGGTTGCGGCGTTGGACGGAGCAATCCCGATCACCCAGATGGATCACATGGCCGAACCGGTCCGCCAGCACCTGGAACTCAATGTGCCGGGGCCGCAGCACCAGCTTCTCCAGATACATCTCGTCGTTGCCAAAGCAGGCCTGGGCTTCCGCCTTGGCCTCGGCGTAGGCAGTGGCCAGGTCCTCCGGCCGGTCACA
>URXS01000150.1 GCA_900551885.1 uncultured Oscillibacter sp. | reverse complement strand
CCGGGGACTGTCATTTCCGATATACAGCTGATCGATCTCCGTCTCTGCCAGGGCCCGCAGGGGCGCGGCCTCCGGGCGGCACAGCAGGGGCAGCAAAATCCAGTCCCCCATGCTGCGGCCCTCGGCCACCGCCTCCGGCAGGGCCGGACAGGCGGCCACGGCGCAGAGCTTTTTCAATCTGCCCGGCGCGTGGTACACCGCGTCCACCAGGATCAGCTTTTCCTTGGGCCGGGTCATGGCCACGTATAAAATCCGCTGCTCCTCCGCCAGATTCTCCCGCCGCAGCTTCTCCTGGAGGGCCAGCCGGGCCAGGGTGGGATACTGGATGCCCCGCTCCAGGTCCACCCGCCGGGGTCCCAGGCCCAACGTGGGATGCACCAGCACCGCCGTGTCGAAGTCCTGGCGGGAGAACGCGTGGTCCAGGTCCGCCAGGATCACCACCGGGAACTCCAGGCCCTTGGACTTGTGGATGCTCATGAGCCGCACGCCGGAGACCGCCGAGGGTCCCTTGGTAGGCGGCGCCTGGTCCTGGTCCAGCAGCCGCCGGAGCTGCGTCACAAAGGCGAACAGGCCCTTGCAGCCTCCTGCCTCGAACCGCTCCGCCTGGCCGCTGAGGGCGATCAGGTTTTCCCGGCGCTGGGGGCCGTCGTCCATGGCGCCGAAGACGCCCAGGACATTCAGCCTGTCGTAGATGTACCAGACCAACTGGTGGACGCTCATGTCCCGGCTGGCCCGGCGCAGGTCCTCCAACGTGGCCAGGAAGGACCGGCAGTCCTCCCCCTGGTCGGCACAGACGGCGTCATAGAAATCTCCGGCCCGATCCTGGCCCCGGACCTGGGCCAGCCGGTCCGGCGTGAAGCCGAACACCGGCGAGCGCAGCACGCAGATCAGCGGCACGTCCTGGCGGGGGTTGTCCACGATCTCCAACAGGGCCAACATGACGGAGATCTCCATAGTGTGGAAGAAGTCGCCGCTCTCCTGGAAAGCGCAGGGGATGTCCCGCTCCGCCAGGGCCTGGGCGTAGGCGGCGCCCCGGCTGCCGGGGGACCGCAGCAAGATCACCACATCCTCGGGCCGGCAGGGACGGCGGACGCCGTCCTCCCCGGTGACCGGGAAGGGCTCATCCAGCAACCGGCGAATACGCTCCGCCACGAAGCGGGCCTCGGCGGTGAGTTTGCGCACGGGCCGCTCCTCCTCCGCCCCCTTGGGCCGGGCGGCGATGAGATGGAACTCCGTCTCGCAGCCCTCCGCCTCCGGGTAGTATTCCGCGCCGAAGTGCAGCGCCTCGTCGTCGCCGTATTCCATCTCCCCCATCTGGGTGGAGATAATGTTGGAAAAGACGAAGTTGGCCCCGTCCAGCACCTCCTGCCGGGAGCGGAAGTTTTTCGACAGCAGCAGCTTCCTGGGCTCTCCCTGGGCGGCCTGGCCCCGGAACCTGTAGCGGCTGTACTTGTCCAGGAAAATGGTGGGGTCCGCCAGCCGGAAGCGGTAGATGCTCTGCTTCACATCGCCTACGGTGAAGAGGTTCTTCCCCTCCCGGGAAACCGCCTGGAAAATGGCGTTTTGCACCTCGTTGGTGTCCTGGTACTCATCCACCAGGATCTCCACGTACCGGCCCGCCACCTGCCGGCCCAGCTCCGTGGGGGCCCCGTCGGGTCCCACCAGCAGCCCCAGGGCCAGATGCTCCTGGTCGGAAAAATCCGCGGCGTTCATCCGCAGCTTCTCCTGGCGGTACCGCTCCGCGAACTGCTCCGTCAGGTCCAGCAGGGCCACCATGGCCGGGGCCACGGCCCGTAGGTCCTCCATGGCCTCCTCCCCGCTGACGGCCAAGGACTCCCCCAGCTTCTTCCAGCCCTCCTTGCAGCTCTCCCAGACCTGCTTCAGCGCCGCCACGTCCGGGTCATCCTTCCGGCCCTTGGGGGTGGTCAGCCGGGGAAACTGCACGGCGTCGTTGGCGGCACGGGCCGCCTCCCAGGTCTCCGCCTTTGCCAGAGCATCAAAGCAATCGGCAGCCGTGCGGAACTTTTCGCCGTAGCCCCGCTCCAGCGCCTCGTCCCCCGCCGTCCGGTCCGCTCCGGACCGCAGCAGCGCCGCCCAGTGGGCCGCACGGCGGCCCACCAGCGCCAGCAGCTCCGAGGCATAGGGGGTGCTGTCAAAGGAATCGGGCAGATTTGCCCAATCCTCCCGGCTCCTGGCCAGCCAGCCCTCCGGGGAGGCGTGGCTCTGGAGCTTTTCGTACAGCTCCAGCACCAGCTCCTCCAGGCGGCTGTCGTCCCGTCCGGCGCCCAGGGTGTCCGCCAGCAGGGCGCCGCCTGCGTCTAAGTTTACATAAAATTCCTCCAGCTCCCGGCCCAGCACCCGCCGCCGCAAAAGCTGAGCGTCGGACTCGTCCAGGACCCGGAAATCCGGCGTCAGGGCATGCCGGTCTCCCTCCCGGGCCAGCAGGTGGGTGTTCTCCCGCAGCAGGGCCGTGCAAAAGGCGTCCACGGTCTTGATGTCCGCCTGATAGACCCGCAGAAGCTGCCGCCGGAGCCGCGCGTCGCCGGGGTCTTCCCCCAGGCGCTTATTCAGCTCCGTGGCGATCTTGCCCCGCAGCTCCGCCGCGGCGGCCCGGGTATAGGTGATGATGAGGAAGTCATCCAGATTGCAGTGCTCCTCCGTCACGTATCGGAACAGCCGCTCCACCAGTACCTTGGTCTTGCCGGAGCCGGCGGCGGCGGATACCAGCAGGGCTCCGCCCCGGTCCTCCACCGCGGAGAGCTGCTGCTCGGTCAGTTTTACCTTTGCCATGGGACTTCCTCCCTTCCCGGTTGTGATCTGAAATCTGTCATACCGCTGTCACGGCTGCTCCGTCTCCGGCGGCGCCGTCTCCTCTTCCACGGTCCGCCAGAAATCCTCCGGCTTCACCGGCAGAATCCAGCGCAGGCGGTCCCGGTCCCGGCCGTCCTGGAAATGGCAGGCCTCCGCCCAGTCGCAGAAGCGGCAGTAGCTGTCCTCCTCACTGTGGCAGCAGGGGTCCGCGTCGATGTTGCCCTCCCGGACCTCCCGGCCGATCTGGGTCAGCAGCTTATCCACATACTGGCCCAGCTTGCCCAACTGGGCGGCAGAGGCCAGGCTTCCGGACAGTTGGCCGTCCCGCCCCACCCGCACCGGCAGGTACCGGGGGGACTCCAGAGCCTCGTGCTCCATGGCCTTCAGCACCTCCGGCTCCGCCAGCAGCAGTCCGGTGCGGCGAAGCTGCTTGTCCCGCTCGCTCTGGAGCTTTTCGGGGGTGATGTTCCGCTCCGCCGTCAAAAGATCGTTTCTGGCCGGGAAATACAGCACCCCGGCGGGCTCGATGTCCTTGCCGAAATAGTTTTTGCCCTCCTTCTCCAGGGCGAAGAGGTACAGCAGCATCTGGATGTCCAGGCCCATCTTCACCGCGGACAGGTCAAAGGCCTTCTTGCCGGACTTGTAGTCCACCACCCGCAGATACAGCTTGCCGTCCTTGACCCAGCCGTCCACCCGGTCCACCTTGCCGCCGATCCGCAGCTCGCCGTCAGGCTCGCTGATGGACACTGCCGGCAGCTCCCCCCGGTCACCGAAGGTCAGCTCGAAAGCCAGGGGCACGAAGTCCGAACAGCGCATTTCCCGGGCGATCTGCTCCACAATGGCATATGCGGTGGTCCGCAGCCGGGCAAAGAGATAGCGGAACCGGGCCGTCCGGTCCTGGAGGCCCTGTAACTCCTCCCTGGCGTAGCGTTCGATATACTGGGCCGTCAGGGCGTGGAGGGTCTCCTCCTCCACGGCGGCGAAGCCGCCCATGGCCAGCACCTCCCGAGTGACGTTCTCCAGCAGATAGTGGAGGAAGGTGCCGATCTGGGGCGCATCAAAGGCCGCCGCCCGGCGGGGTTTTGCCCGGAGACCGTACTCCATGAAGTAGGCGAAGTGGCAGCTCCGCAGCCGCTCCGCCCGGGAGGCGGTCATACTGATGCGCTGGCCGTACAGGGACTGGACCGCTGCCCGG
>URXS01000149.1 GCA_900551885.1 uncultured Oscillibacter sp. | reverse complement strand
CGCCAGCCGCCCGCCCTCCGCCTGGGCCATCCGCTGCCCGGCGCCCTGGAGCCACCGCAGCAGCTCTCCCTGATCCGGCACAGCGATCTCCGCCGCGTTGGAGGGGGTGGAGGCCCGGGCGTCCGCCACAAAGTCGGAGATGGTCACGTCCGGCTCATGGCCCACGGCGGAGATGATGGGCGTCTCACAGGCGTAGATGGCCCGGGCCACCCGCTCGTCGTTGAAGGCCCACAGGTCCTCCATGGACCCGCCGCCCCGGCCGGTGATGATCACGTCGCCGATCTTCCACTTGTCGGCGTACCGGATGGCCCCGGCGATCTCCGGCGGGGCCTCGGCGCCCTGGACCCGCACCGGCAGCAAAATCACCTTGGCGATGGGGTACCGCCGCCGCAGGATGCGGATCATGTCGTGGACCGCCGCCCCGGCGGAGGAGGTGACGATGGCGATCTTCTCCGGATAGGGCGGCAGGGGCTTTTTGTGGTTCGGGTCGAACAGGCCCTCGGCGTACAGCCGGGCCTTGAGCTGCTCGAAGGCCACCGCCAGGTCCCCGGCCCCCTCGGGCGTCAGGGTATTGCAGTAGAGCTGATAGGCCCCGTCTCGGGGAAACACGCTGATCCGGCCCCGGGCGATGACCTGCATGCCGTTCTCCGGCCGGAACCGCAGATGGGAGGCCTGTCCCCGGAACATGACGCACCGCAGGGCCCCCTCCGGGTCCTTCAATGTGAAGTAGTGGTGGCCGGAGGGATAGATCTTGTAGTTGGACAGCTCCCCACGGACGTACACGTCCCGCAGAGGCGGCACCTCGTCCAGCAGGCTCTTGACCAGGTTGTTCACCTCGGTGACGGAAAAAACATGCTGCTCCATGGCCGGTCCCTCCCTTCTCTGGTGTGCAAAAAGCGCAGAGCGGGCGGCGGCTGCCACCGCTCCCGCTCTGCCTCGTGTCGCTTCTTATTCCGAGATCTCCTGCCGCACGAAGGTGCCCAGGATGCCGTTGATGAATTTCACCGTCTCCGGCGTCTCATACTTCTTGGCGATCTCCACGGCCTCGTTGATAGCGGCGCCGTTGGGAATCTCCGGCATGTAGAGGATCTCATACATGGCCACCCGCATGATGGCGGAGGCCACCAGGGGAATGCGGGCGAAGTTCCAGCCCTTGGCGTATTTTGCGATATAGCCGTCCAGCTCCGGCCCGTGCTCCGCCACGCCCCGGACCAGGCGGCGGATATACTCCGCCTGCTTGGGGCCCGGCGCCTCCTGATAGATGGCGTCTTCACCGGAGAGGGTCTGGAAGGTCTCCGGCGTCAGGCGCTGGTCCAGCAGCTCCTCCACGCTCTTGTCGGTGAAGCTGAGCTCATAGGAAAGATGCACGGCGATCTCCCGCGCGGTGTTCCGTACCATAAACTTACACTCGTTTCTCTATACTCGTCTGTGAAACCGGGCCTCAGGCCAGCGTCACGCCGCCCACATGGACGTTGACCGCTCCCACGGAGCAGCCGGTCATGGCCTCCACCGCGTTGATGACGGCCTTCTGGGCATTCTCCGCCACCTCGGGGATGGGGTGGCCGTACTGGACGGTGAGATACACGTCCAGGGTCAAAGCCGTGCCGGTCATGTCGATCTTCACGCCCTTGGCGCCCTTCTGGGCGTTGCGCTTGTTGTTCACCAGATCGGTGACACTGCCGCCCAGGTTGGTCATCATGCCGGACACGCCCTCCACATCCCGGACGGCGCCCACGGCGATGGCGGCGATGACCTCCTCGGAAATGTTGATGCTCCCGTTTTCCTCCGGCAGCGTCATATACTCTCTGCTCTCGCCCATCGTATGATTCTCCTTACCCATTGGTCTCCTTTGTAAAACGGATGTTTTCCGAATCAATATTCTACCATGTCTCTTGAAAAAATACAACTGCTAATTTGCGGCCATGACTTTGATGGCGCTGGCGGGATAGCCGCTCTCGGTGACGGCGATGTCCATGACCTTGGCCACGTCCTCCGCCGTCAGCTCCCCGGTGTCGGTGGACACCACCACGCTGATGCTGTCCTCCCCCATGAAGGCCACGCAGTCGGCGTAGCCCTTGGCGGTGACCAGGTTCTCGATCTGGGCCTCCTTCAGCGTGTAGGAGGCCAGGACCTGGATGCCCTCCGAGGCCTCATTGGCCACGGTCTGGTCGGCGTTTTCCTGCTCCGCCGCCTCCTGCAAAAGGGAGATGGCGTTGTCCCGTGCCTGCTGCCGGGTCAGCCGGGCGGAGGCGAAGTAGTCGCCGCCGGTGTAGACCGCCGTCTCATCCATGGCGTCCTCGCTGCCCTCGCCGCCGGAGACCAGGGCCGCCTCCCCCAGAATTTTGGTGCCGGCCTCTTCCGCCGCGTCCGTGCCCTCCTGGGCGGAGTATTTCCAGTTCAGCGCCGCCGCGGCGCACACCAGCACCGCCATGGTCAACAGCACGGCGTTCCGTTTCCAGTTTCCTCTCATGGGTCCTTTCCTCCTCCAGATAATCACTGCCATTTTGCCACTGTGACGCAGTCTGCGGGAAGGCCCGTCAGCGCCATCACCGCCTCCGTCACCGCCAGGCGCACCGCCGCCTGGTCTCCGCCCTGGCACACCACCAGAGCCCCCCGGTAGGTGGGATACCAGGTCCGGGTCACCACCGGCGTCTCCCCCTGTCCGTCGTCCACCACCACCGTCTCGCTGGTGCGGGAACCGGACGAGCCGTCGGAGCCCTCCCAGGATTCCTCTTCGTTCCGGGCCAGTTGGCGCTGCCCGTCGCTGTCCGCCGTCAGCATCACCTGCACCTGTCCCACACCGCTGATCTTGGAGAGGATGTCCTCCATCTCCGTCTCCACGTCCCGCACTTGCGCCGTCAGACCGGAGGAGCCGCTTTCCGCCGCCGGACCGGAATCGCCCTCCGGCCACAGCAGCAGCACCGCTCCCGCCAGTGCCACCAGCGCCACGTACTTGTACTTGTCCCATGCCTTTCGCACTCCTTCAATTTTTGTCGTCCTGTCCATTCCAAACCTGCCTCTCCGGGGGAATCCCCAGCTCCTGGGCGATGTATGTCTCCAGCTCCGGGGACCGCGGGCCGTCCACTTCCACGGCGGAGGGAATGGGAATCCCGTCCTCCCCCGTCTCCGTCTCCACTCGGGCCGTCACCGTCAGGCCCAGGGTGGCCGCTTTGTCCGATATATATGCCGCTGTCCGCTCTTCTATGCCCTCGGCCAGCGCGTTTGTCTGAGCCTGCTCCAGCTCTGCCGTCCGCTGCTCCACCTGCTCCGTCCAGTCCTCCAAGCTGACTGTCAGGGCACTCAGATCCGCCCCCAGCACCGGCCGCAGCAGCACCGCCAGCAGCAGAAGGCCCCCTGTGAAGGTGGCCACCCGGCGGATACCGTCCTCCGGGATCAGCGTTTGCAGCACCGACACCGCCAGAGCCGTGGCCGACACCGACAGCAGCCACTTTCCCAATGCTTCCATCATGGCGTCACCGCCCCCACGGAGGCCAGAACCGACACCAGCAGCAGCACCGCGCAGCTTCCGGTCATGCCCAGGATCAGCCCGAAGGCGCCCCCCAGGCCGTCGATCAGCTTGCACAATCCCGGCGCCCCCACCACCCCGGCCAAAAAGGCGGTCAGCTTATAGAGCAGGTACTGGACCCCCAACTGCAAAAAGGGATAGGCGCAGGCCGCCAGAATCGCCAATGTACCGAAAACGCCGATGGTGTTCTTCAGCATCCCGGCCCCGGCCAGCACTGTCTCCGAGGCGTCGGAGATGATGCTGCCCACCACCGGCACCACGCCGGAGATGGCGGCCTTGGCCACCTTCACCGTCACGGCGTCAGCGGAGCCGGTGATGACCCGCACCACCGATAAATATAAGGTGAAGGCCAGCACCGTGCCGGTCAAAAGCCAGGTGACCAGCTTTTTCAGGCCGTCGGCCAGGGCCCCCAGCCGGTTTTCCGGCAGGCAGGCCGCCGCCGTCACCACCCCGATGTAGAGATACACCATGGGCAGCAGAACCTGGTCGATCAGCCGCACCAGCAGGTCCACGAAAAATACTGTGGCCACCTGCTGGGCCGTGGCGGTGGTGATGGCCCCGC
>URXS01000148.1 GCA_900551885.1 uncultured Oscillibacter sp. | reverse complement strand
CCGCCTGCCTGACGGCGGGTCTGGACGGCATCCGCCGCCAGTTGACACCACCGCCGGAGATCACGGAAAACCTCTACGAAATGTCTCCCGCCGCTCTGGTGGCCCAGGGGGTACCCCTGCTGCCCAGTTCCCTGGGAGATGCCCTGGTTGCTCTGGAGGCCGACAAAACCATCACCGCCGCTCTGGGCCCCCATGTGGCCGCCCAGTACCTCACCGGCAAGCGGCGGGAGTGGGAGGAATACCGGACACAGGTCTCCCAATGGGAGCTGGAGAAGTATCTGGTCACCTATTGATCTGACCGGCCGCTTTTGCGGACCGGAACGAAGCGGAAAGGGGGTGCGGTTCCATGGACCGGATTGTGGCGGCCTTCGCCCACGAGGAGGCCCAGCGCCGCATCCTGCGGCTGCTGGAAAACGGAGGCTACGCCGTAGCGGGCTGCTTTTTCTCCGGCGCCGATGTAATTCGGGCAGTCCACAAGCTGGAAGGTGCCGCCGTGGTTTGCAGCTTTCGGCTGCGGGACATGACCGCCGCCGAGCTGGCGGAAAATCTGGGTCCCGACACGGGGATACTGGTGATTGCCTCCGCTGCCAACCTGGACCTGTGCCAGGGAGAAAACCTTTACAAGCTTCCCATCCCGGCCAGCCGGGCCGACCTGTACGCCTCGGTAGACATGCTTTTGCGGTTCCGGCGGGAACACGCCCGCCGCTCCCCGCCTCAGCGGCAGGAGGAGGCCCAAAAGCTGATCCGCCGGGCCAAGGAGCTGCTGATGGATGTCAACCGTATGAGCGAGTCGGAGGCCCATCGCTTTTTACAAAAGCGCAGCATGGACACCGGTCTGCGGCTGGAACAAACCGCCCGGCTGGTCATCGAAACCTACACATATTGACCGGCGGCCTGTTCGCCGGAAATCGACACACTCAATAGATTGGAGGGGTTCCAATGGCGGGACCTGAACAAACACGCACCTATCCTCTGTACGACCCACACTTTGAGCATGACGCCTGTGGCATCGGCGCAGTGGTGGACTTGAAAGGACGCTGCTCCTACGGAATCGTGGACGACGCGCTGAAGATCGTGGAAAAGCTGGAGCACCGGGCCGGAAAGGACGCCTCCGGTGAGACCGGAGACGGCGTGGGCCTCATGCTGCAGATTCCCCACAAGCTGATGGTCCGGGTAGCCGCAGCGGAGGGCATTACCCTGGGTGGTCCCCGGGACTACGGCGTGGGTATGTTCTTCTTCCCCACGGACCCCTTGAAGCGGGCGCAAGCCCAAAAGATGCTGGAGATCATCGTGGCCAAGGAGGGCATGGAGTTTTTGGGCTGGCGGCAGGTCCCCACGCACCCGGAGGTATTGGGCCAGCGGGCCAGAGACTGCATGCCCAGCATTTTCCAGTGTTTTGTCAGCCGGCCGGCAGACTGCCCTCAGGGGCTGGACTTTGACCGGAAGCTGTATGTGGCCCGGCGAGTGTTTGAGCAGTCCAATGTCAACACCTATATTCCCTCCTTCTCCAGCCGTACCATTGTCTACAAGGGCATGTTCCTGGTGGGGCAACTGCGCAAATTTTACGCGGACCTGACGGACCCGGACTGCGAAAGCGCTCTGGCTCTGGTCCATTCCCGTTTTTCCACCAACACCAATCCAAGCTGGGAGCGGGCCCACCCCAACCGCTACATCCTCCACAACGGCGAGATCAACACCATCCGGGGCAACGTGGACCGCATGCTGGCCCGGGAGGAGACCATGCACTCCCCCATCATGGAGGAGGACATGGACAAGATCCTGCCGGTGGTGGACCAGAGCGGCTCCGACTCCTCCATGCTGGACAACACCCTGGAATTCCTGCTGATGAACGGCATCGAGCTGCCCCGGGCGGTGATGATGTGCATCCCGGAGCCCTGGGCCAACGACCGCCGGATGCCCCGGGAAAAACGGGACTTCTATCACTACTACGCCACCATGATGGAGCCCTGGGACGGCCCGGCGGCCATCGTCTTTTCCGATGGTGACACCGTGGGCGCGGTGCTGGACCGCAACGGTCTGCGGCCCTGCCGGTGGTATCTGACGAAGGAGGACCGGCTGATTTTGTCCTCGGAGGTAGGCGTACTGGACCTGCCGCCGGAATCCATCGTGAAGAAATCCCGGCTCCAGCCCGGCAAGATGCTGCTGGCGGACCTGCGGCAGGGCCGTCTGCTGGAGGATGAAGAGGTCAAGCGTCATTGCGCCGCCCGCCAGCCCTATGGCGAGTGGCTGGACGCCCATCTGGTGTATCTGAAGGACCTGCCCATCCCCAACCGGCGGGTGGAGCGCCACTCCCAGGAGCTGCGGGACCGGCTGTACAAGGCCTTTGGCTACACCTACGAGGAGGTCAAGGACTCCATTCTCCCCATGGCCCGGGACGGTGCGGAGCCCACCTCCGCCATGGGTGTGGACACGCCGCTGGCGGTGCTCAGCGAACACCATCAGCCGCTGTTCAACTACTTCAAGCAGCTCTTCGCCCAGGTGACCAACCCGCCCATGGACGCCATCCGGGAGGAGATCGTCACCGATACCACCGTTTACGCCGGCTCCGGCGGCAATCTGCTGGAGGAGCGGCCGGAAAACTGCACTGTCTTGCAGATTCACAACCCCATTCTCACCTCCGTGGACCTGATGAAGATCCGCTATATGGACCAGCCCGGCTTCCATGTGGAGACCATCTCCCTGCTGTACTACAAGGGGTCTCCCCTGGAAAATGCCCTGGACCGGCTGTTCGTCAACGTGGACCGGGCCTACAAAAAGGGCGCCAACATTCTGATCCTCTCTGACCGGGGTGTGGATGAAAACCACGTGGCCATCCCCTCCCTGCTGGCGGTCAGTGCCCTGGAGCAGTATCTGGTGCGCACCAAAAAGCGCACCGCCGTATCCATGATCCTGGAGAGCGCGGAGCCCCGGGACGTGCACCACTTCGCCACCCTGCTGGGCTATGGCGCTCAGGCCATCAATCCGTATCTCGCTCAGGAGTGCGTGGAGGAGCTGATCTCCGTGGGCTTGCTGGACAAGGACCCGGTGGCCGCGGTGGACGATTACAACCGTGCCATCCTCCACGGCATCGTGAAGATCGCCTCCAAGATGGGCATTTCCACCATTCAGTCCTACCAGTCGGCACAGATCTTCGAGTGCGTGGGCATCTGCAAGGCGGTCATCGACAAGTACTTCACCAACACCGTCAGCCGGGTGGGCGGCGTAGGCCTGGAGGAGATCGGTGAGGGCGTGGAGTGGAACCACAACCAGGCCTTCGATCCCCTGGGCCTAGGATATGACAGCACCCTGGACTCCACCGGCTCCTACAAGCTGCGCTCCGGTCCTGACAAAGAGGATCACATGTACAACCCCCGGACCATCCTGCTGTTGCAGAAGGCGGCCCGGGAGGGGAGTTACGACGTCTTCAAGGAATACACCGCTCTGGTGGACAATGCCGACAAGCCTCACACCCTGCGGGGCGTGCTGGGCTTCCGGTTCGATGAGAACGGCGGCATTCCCATTGAGGAAGTGGAACCGGTGGAATCCATCGTCCATCGCTTCAAGACCGGCGCCATGAGCTACGGCTCCATCTCCCAGGAAGCCCACGAGTGTATGGCCATCGCCATGAACCGCATTGGCGGCAAATCCAACTCCGGCGAGGGCGGCGAGGACCGGGAGCGGCTGCGGGATGAGCGGTGTTCCGCCATCAAGCAGGTGGCCTCCGGCCGCTTCGGCGTCACCAGCGAGTACCTATGCAGCGCCCAGGAAATTCAGATCAAAATGGCCCAGGGCGCAAAACCCGGTGAGGGCGGCCATCTGCCCGGCAAAAAGGTCTATCCCTGGATCGCCAAGACCCGGTACTCCACCCCCGGCGTCAGCCTGATCTCTCCCCCGCCCCACCACGACATCTACTCCATCGAGGATCTGGCTCAACTGATCTACGACCTGAAAAACGCCAACCGCCAGGCACGGATCAGCGTAAAGCTGGTCAGCGAGGCGGGCGTGGGCACCATTGCCGCAGGCGTGGCCAAGGCCGGCGCCCAGGTGGTGCTGATCTCCGGCCATGACGGCGGCACCGGGGCGGCGCCCCGCAACTCCA
>URXS01000147.1 GCA_900551885.1 uncultured Oscillibacter sp. | reverse complement strand
GAGCTGCTGGGCGGATTCGAACCGCCGACCTCATCCTTACCAACTGATTGGGAGGGTGAGGTTTGCTGCTTTCCAGGCCTTTTGTGCTCTCTTTTATCCGGAGCGCCGCGCTCTCCGGCCCTCTTTCGTCCATTGGTTCCGTCCGCTCGTTTCCCCGTGTGGGTCACGGTGTGGGTCAAAGCCAGCTACGAGGCAAAGGATGGACGAATTTCAGACAAAGGCGTGCCAAGGCGCTGTGCCCTGTCCCGCTCATAGGTGACCCGGGTCACCTCTTCGATAAACGCCTGCTCTTTCGGTGTCGCGCTTGCCCAGCGTACATCGTATTTCCGACACATCCGGAAGAAAAGTGCATAGAACCGCTCCTCCTCCGGATCTCTTCGGCAATACCACTCCGCATCAGACGTCGGACGGTTGGTATTCTGATCATCCATACAGGCCACCTCCTCGCCTTAAGTCAAATATGTGAAAAAGATCCGCTTCGCAGCTTCGTCTGCGATCAGATATCTGGGGGCAGACGATTGGAACATCGGAAGCCGTACGGCACCAAAATCCTGCTCGTAATGCTTTGCCAAGGCTGTCGTTTTCGCCTCCAACACGACATCTCCGGTCAGGCCGTTGTCGATGGAGAGCTTGATGCCGTAGGCGATCATCAGCCGTCCAATCCCCGTATACTTCGGCTTTCCTTCATCCAATGTCGGATTGGACTCTGGGTGTGCCTCCATGTACACAATGTGAACGACCAGAGCATCCTCAAGGATCTCATATGCCGCTAAAGCGATCACCTCATCCCCGATTTTTGCCGCATATCTCTGAAATTTCTCATCTGTCAAAAACGCACTGGTCCAGGATGTCTGCCAGACTGATTCCGTATTTGTCGATTCAGCATCGTGCGGTGTCATCGCCACAATTGTCACGGGAATCTGTTCACCCTGTCCATCAAACACAAAGGGCTGGAATCGCACGCTCCTCACCTCGCAGTCAGTATACCATGACTACAGTTTTTTTACAACCGCCCTGTTTCGTTGTGCGCCTGTCCAACGCTCAGAAATTGGAGGGCAGTAAACGATAGAAAGGCTTATCCAGCGTTCTTTGACTGATAGGTTTCTCCCCAGTTCCACAGGGCGGACAGTACCGGCTCCAGGCTGCGGCCCAGCTCCGTCAAGGAGTACTCCACCCGGGGCGGCACCTCCGGGTAGACCTTTCGGTCCACCAGGCCGTCCTCCTCCATCTCCCGCAGCTGGGCGGTGAGCACCTTCTGGCTGACGTTTCCCACCGAACGCTGCAGCTCCCCAAACCGCTTGGTGCCGGCAAGCAGATCCCGCACGATCAGTACCTTCCACTTGCTGCTGATGAGCGTCAGCGTCGTTTCCACCGGACAGGCCGGAAGTTCTTTTGCCGCAGCCGCCATAAAATCTCCTCCTTGCTCAATCGTCCCTATTTTTCTGTACAGCCTAATTTTATGGTACCTCCCAAATGTTTGTCAAGGGACGCGGAAATCGCTTTCAAAAAATTTTTATGAAGACGACAAGGTCGGAACCCCTTGAAACTGCCTAATTGTTTCCAAGCGGTAACCGTCTAATTGTTACCAACTGGTGCCTATAGCACAAGATTGTGCGTACTTTTCAAATACGAAAAGCGGCGCTACCATAGAGCCAGAAAAACCAAGCAGGGAGGCAATTGCCATGAATGAGAAAGCCAAGAAATACATTGACCTGTTCCGCCAGGTGAAGATCGCCACCGCCGCCACGGTGGACGCCCAGAGCCATCCCCAGGCCCGGATCATCAACGTGATGCTGGCGGAGGACGACGGGATGTACATCGTCACCTCCAAGGGCAAGCCCTTCTACAAGCAGCTGGTGGAGACCGGTGAGATCGCCTTGGCCGCCATGTGTCCGGACTGTCAATCTCTGAAATTCACCGGCAAGCTGCGGATCGTGGATAAGAGCTGGGTGGACAAGGTGTTTGAGCAGAACCCCGGCATGAACGAGGTCTACCCCGGCGAGAGCCGCTACATTCTGGACGCCTTCCACATCTACGAGGGACACGGCGAGTGGTTTGATCTGCTCCACTACCCTATCTCCCGGGAGACCTTCTCCTACGGCGGAGAGGATGAGGAGCACAACGGCTTCGAGATCACAGACCAGTGCGTCGGCTGCGGGAAATGCGCGGAGGTCTGCCCCCAGAAGTGCGTCACCCCCGGCACGCCCTACCACATCAGCTGGGAGCACTGCCTCCAGTGCGGCCGCTGCGTGGAGCACTGTCCGGCGGGTGCCATCCGCCGCCTGCACCCGTAAGCATCATGGAACTGCTGCAAGAAATCTTCACTCTGTATGCGGAGCGGGCGAACTGGTTCGCCGAGCTGCTGCTGGCCCACATCGGCCTGGCCTTGGCGGCCATCGCCATGGCCGGGACACTGGGCCTGCTGATCGGCGTGGGCATCGCCCAGTGTCCCAGGATCGCCCCGCCGGTGATGGGGGTGTGCAATGTACTCTATACCATCCCCGCCATCTCCCTCCTGGGCATTCTGATTCCCTTCAGCGGGATCGGCAACGAGACCGCCGTCATCGCCCTGACCATCTACGGCATCATGCCGATGGTCCGCAACACCTATGTGGGCCTCACCTCCCTGGACCCGGACATCCTGGAGGCAGCCAAGGGCATGGGCAGTACCCAGCTGCAGAGCCTACTCCGGGTGAAGCTGCCCATGGCCGCCGGGGTCATCCTAGCGGGGGTGCGGAACATGGTGGTCATGACCATCTCCGTGGCCGGCATCGCCTCCTTCGTGGGGGCGGGAGGTCTGGGGGTGGCCATCTACCGGGGCATCACCATCTATGATCCGGCCATGACGGCGGCGGGGAGCATCCTCATCGCCCTGCTGGCCATCCTCTGCGACCTGGCCCTGGGGGCCCTGGAGCGCCACTTCAAACAGAAAGGAACCTGATCTCCATGAAAATGTTCAAGAAATTTCTCTCCGCCGCCCTGGCGCTGACTATGACGCTGTCCCTGGCCGCCTGCGGCGGGAACGGCGCGGAATCCACCTCCGGCAACGCCGCCTCCGACCTGGGCCCGGTGCGGATCGCCACGAAACCCATGACCGAGCAGTACATTTTAGGCGAGATGCTGGGTCTCCTCATCGAGGAAGCCGGCTATGAGGTGGAGATCACCAAGGGCGTGGGCGGCGGCACCAGCAACATCCAGCCCGCCATGGAGGCCGGGGAGTTTGACCTGTACCCGGAGTACACCTCCAGCGGCTGGGTGATGGTGCTGGACCACAAGGCCGAGGGCATGGATGACGACGAGATGTTCACCCAGCTCCAGCAGGAATATGAGGAGAACTTCGGCATGACCTGGGTGGGGCTGTACGGCTTCAACAACACCTTCACCGTGGCCGTTCGCGCCGACGTGGCGGAGCAGTACGGCCTGGAGAACACCAGCGACCTGGCCACCGCGGCCGGGGAGCTGACCTTCGGCGGCAATCCGGACTACATCGAGCGGGAGGACGGTTTCGGGATGCTGTGCGAGACCTATGGCCTTACTTTCGGGGATGTGGTGGACATCGACATCGGCCTGAAATACCAGGCCCTTGCCAGCGGCGACATCGACGTGACCAACGCCTTCACCACCGACGCCCAGCTGGCCAACCCTGACGCTGACCTGGTGACCCTGGCGGACGATAAGCACCTGCAGGTGAACTACTTCTGCTCCACCGTGGTGCGGCAGGACGCCTTGGAGAAGTTCCCCGGTCTGGAGGATATTCTCATGCAGATGGACGGCCTCCTCACCGACCAGGAGATGGCCTCCCTCAACTACCAGGTGGAGGTGGAGGGCCTGGACGAGCAGGACGTGGCCCGGGACTTCCTGGCGGAGAAGGGCCTGCTGGAGGCGTGAGGTCATGGAGCCCATCATTCGCTTTGAGCACGTCTCCAAATCCTTTGGGGACCAGGCGGTCCTGCGGGACCTCTCCCTGGATATCCGCCCCGGCGAGTTTTTGACCATCATTGGCCGCTCCGGCTGCGGCAAGACCACGGCCCTGCGGCTGGTGAACGGCCTGCTGACGCCGGACACCGGCCGGGTGCTGGTCCAGGGGCGGGACGTGGCCAAGG
>URXS01000146.1 GCA_900551885.1 uncultured Oscillibacter sp. | reverse complement strand
TCCCAGCGGCTGACCGCCTGCCGGGATACCCCCAGCCGCTCCCCCAAGGCCTCCTGGCTGAGGCCGGCGGCCTTCCGGCCCGCCTGGATGCGGCCGCCCAGGGTCTTCGCTTCCTCCATGGGGACACCTCCTTTGTCTGCTCCCAGCATACCAGACAACCGCCCCCGGCGCAATCACCGGCGGCTTTCCACTGTGTCAACCAGTGATTGCGGAAGGGGAAAAACATAGGGAAATCGGTTAAAGGCACCATATATTGTCCAAAAACCCCCGCTTAAAATGCAAGGAATTTGTGCGACTTGACAAAATGACTGGTTTCGCATACAATAAAACAGTCATTTGCGACAAATCTACGAGAGGGGTTTGAGACTTTGGAAATGAAGCGTTCCGCGGGCATTCTGCTGCCCGTGTTCTCCCTGCCGGGGCCCTACGGCATCGGCACTTTGGGCAAGGAGGCTCGCTCCTTTGCCGACTTTTTGAAGGCCGCCGGCCAGCGCTGGTGGCAGATCCTGCCGGTGGGCCCCACCGGGGCCGGGGATTCTCCCTATACCAGCGTGTCCACCTTTGCGGGGAACCCCTTGCTGCTGGACCTGGAAGCCCTGGCGACGGAGGGCCTGCTGACTTCGGATGATCTGGAAAGCGCAAAGGTGCCGGAGGGCCCCATCGACTACGCCGCCCTGTATGAAAGCCGGGAGACCCTGCTGCGCACCGCCTTTTCCCGCCTGAGCGGGGAGAAGGCCCAGGCCATCCGGAACTTTGCCGATCAAAACGCCTGGGTCCGGGAGTTCGCCCTGTATCAGGCCGCCAAGGCCCACTTTGGCCAGCAGCCCTGGTACCAGTGGCCGGACCAGGCCCTGCGCCGCCACGAGCCCTCTGCCGTGGAGCACTGGCGGGGCGTGCTGGCGGAAGAGGTGGCCTTCCACACTGCCGTCCAGTATTGGTTTGCGGTCCAGTGGGAGGCCCTGAAACAATACGTCAACAGCCTGGGCGTGGGATTGATCGGGGACCTGCCCATCTACGTATCCCTGGACAGTGCCGATGCCTGGGCGGAGCGGAAGGAGTTCCTGCTGGACGGAGAGGGGAGACCTTCCAAGGTGGCGGGGGTCCCGCCGGACTACTTCTCCGCCGAGGGCCAGCTCTGGGGCAATCCTCTGTACGACTGGAGGGCCCAGAAGGCCGACGGCTTCGGCTGGTGGATTCGCCGGGTGGAGGGCGCCGCCAAACGGGTGGACGCCCTGCGGCTGGACCACTTCCGGGCCTTTGAGAGCTATTGGGCCATTCCCGCCGGGGCCAAGAGCGCCAAGACCGGCCAGTGGGAGAAGGGGCCCGGCATGGACCTACTGCGGGTGCTGACGGGCTGGTTCCCCCAGATCACCTACATCGCCGAGGACCTGGGTATTCTCACCGACGACGTCCACCGGCTGCGGGAGGAGTCGGGCCTGCCGGGCATGAAGGTGCTGGAGTTCGCCTTCTCCGGACCCGACAACGCGTACCTACCCCACCACTACACCAATCAAAACTGCGTCTGCTACACCGGTACCCACGACAACGACACTGCCCTGGGCTGGTATGCCCATGCCACTGATCAGGAGAAGGCCTTCGCCAGGGTCTACCTGGGGGCGGAGGACGGCGAGAGCGCCCGGCGCGCCCTGCTGCGCTCCGGCCAGACCAGCATGGCGGCGCTCTTCGTGGCCCAGATGCAGGATTACCTGGCCCTGGGCAGCGAGGCACGGATCAACGTTCCCGGCGTGGCCGAGGGCAACTGGCGCTGGCGGATGGCCTCCGGCGCCGCCACGGCGGAGTTGGCCAGGGAGATTCGGGCCCTCACCGCCGCCGCCAGCCGCTGCTGAGGGCTTGACGCCCACCGTTGAACATGGTATGATTTCCCCGTCCCCGGGAAGGAGCCTCTGACCGGAGGACCCAACAAGCGAGTCTGTCGTTCTGGCGGCGAGGTCGTTTCCGAGCTGTGAGACGGGGAGAGAGCGCGGCTGCGGCCGTGCCTGGATGGCTGTGTCCGCGTCCCCTTCGCCAAAACGGCGGAGGGGACGCTTACTGTTTGCCGGAAGGAGCGGTTGCCATGGAGACACGGGTGGCGGTGGTGGCCATCATCGTGAAAAACGTGGAGGCGGTGTCGGCCTTGAATGACCTGCTGCACCAGTACGCCTCCCGCATCATCGGGCGGATGGGGGTGCCCTACCACGCCCGGGGGGTCAGCATCATCAGTGTGGCCATGGACGCCCCGGCCGACGAAATCTCCGCCCTGTCGGGCAAACTGGGAAGGCTGGCGGGCGTCACCGCCAAGACCGTCTACGCCCCGGAGGACGCCCTGTAAGGGCACCGGGAGAATTCAAAAGGAAACGAGGAAGTAAGGATGAAACACTGGAAGAAGCTGCTGTCTCTGACACTGGTTCTGGCGCTGGTACTGGCCCTGGCCGGATGCGGTGGAACGGATACCCAGGAAACCGAGACCGAGGAGCAGACCCAAACGGAGGAGCAGGCGGAGGAGCCTGTCACCGGAGAGAGCTACGCCATCGCGGCCCTGAAGGGCCCCACCGCCATGGGCCTGGTGAAGCTGATGAGCGACGCCGAGAGCGGCGCGGACCTGGTCAATGACTACACCTTCACCCTGGCGGCCTCCGCCGACGAGGTCAGCCCCCTGCTGATGAAGGGGGAGCTGGACATGGCCTGCGTGCCGGCCAACCTGGCGGCGGTGCTGTACCAAAAAACCGAGGGGGACATCGTGACCCTGGCGGTGAACACCCTGGGCGTGCTCTATATCGTGGAGAACGGCAACGCCGTGCAGTCCATGGCGGACCTGAAGGGCAAGACCATCGTGGCCTCCGGCAAGGACTCCACGCCGGAGTTTGCCCTGCGCTACCTGCTCTCTGAAAACGGACTGGACCCGGACACCGACGTGACCATCGACTGGAAGAGCGAGCACTCCGAGTGCGTCAGCGCCCTGGCCACCGGCGCCGCCACCATCGCCATGCTGCCCCAGCCCTTCGTCACCGTGGCCCAGAGCAAGATCGAGGGATTGCGGGTGGCCCTGGACCTGACGGAGCAGTGGGACGCTCTGGATAACGGCTCCGCTCTCCTCACCGGTGTCATCGTGGCCCGGCGGGAGGTGGTGGAGGCCAACCCCGCCGCCGTGGACGCCTTCCTGGCGGACTACGCCGCCAGCGTGGAGTGGGTCAACGCCAACACCGCCGACGCGGCGGAGCTGATCGGCTCCTACGACATCGTGGAGGCGGCGGTGGCCGAGAAGGCCCTGCCTTACTGCAACATCGTCTGCATCACCGGCGCGGAGATGAAGGACAAGCTCTCCGGCTATCTCCAGGTCCTTGCTGACGCCGATGCCTCCTCTGTGGGCGGCGCCATGCCGGGGGATGATTTCTATTACGGCGCGTAAATTCGACGGGAAATTATACGGATTGTAAGGAGGTGACCGCCCATGGACCGGAAGAAGACAACGCCGCGCCTGTGGGCGGTCCTCTTCTGGCTGGCGGTGTGGCAGCTTGCCGCCATGGCCATGGCGGGTAATTATCGTGGACCAGCTCGTTCAATCGGGCGACGGACTTGAGACACTGCGGAAGCGGTGCAACGGCAGCCTGAAAGGGCGCTGCTGAGAAGGGGCTAAAACCCCGGAACGGCTTGCGCCCAAGTAAAAGCGGCCGATGGACACACCCGGCGCGGTGTACTTGAGACGAATATCAAGGAGGAACGAAAATGGCCAACCAGAAAATCCGTATCAAGCTGAAGGCTTACGAGCACAACCTGATCGATCAGTCCTCCGAGCGGATCGTGGAAACCGCGAAGCGGACGGGCGCGAAGGTATCGGGCCCCATTCCACTGCCGACGGAGAAGGAGATCGTCACTATCCTGCGTGCCCCCCACAAGTACAAGGATAGCCGTGAGCAGTTCGAAATGCGCACTCATAAGCGCTTGATCGACATCCACAACCCCAATCCCCGCACGGTCGATGCCATGATGAAGCTGGATCTTCCTGCCGGCGTCGAAATCGAAATCAAGCTCAATAACTAATGCAGGAGGTACGACATCATGAAGAAAGCGATCGTAGGTAAGAAGATCGGCATGACGCAGGTTTTCACCGATGACG
>URXS01000145.1 GCA_900551885.1 uncultured Oscillibacter sp. | reverse complement strand
TGCCGGCCAGACCCTTCATCCGCTTGGTGTAGTCGATCTCGCCTTCTGTCCGCTGGGCGATGGCATCCATGGTTTGCACGGCCTCCACCGGGTACTTGCCCGCGGCGGTCTCGCCGGAGAGCATGATGGCGGAGGTGCCGTCATAGATGGCGTTGGCCACGTCGGTGATCTCCGCCCGGGTGGGACGGGGATGCTCCATCATGGAGTCCAGCATCTGAGTGGCGGTGATGGCGGGCTTGCCGCAGGCCACGCACTGGGCGATCATCTGCTTTTGCAGAATGGGGATCTCCGTAAAGTCGATCTCCACGCCCATGTCGCCCCGGGCCACCATAATGCCGTCGGCCACGGAGAGGATCTCGGAGAGGTTGTTGACACCGTCCTGATTCTCGATCTTGGCAATGATGCGGATCTTGGAGTCCACGCTGTCCAGCAGTTGGCGGATCTCCCGCACGTCGGCGGCGGTGCGGACGAAGCTAGCGGCTACGAAGTCAAAGCCCTGCTCCGCACCGAAGAGGATGTCCTCCCGGTCCCGCTGGCTCATGTAGGGCAGAGAGAGGCGGACACCGGGAATGTTGACGCCCTTGCGGTTTTTCATGACACCGTCGTTCTCTACCCGGCAGCGGATGGCGGTGGCGGTGGTGTCCAGCACGGTCAGTCGCACCAGACCGTCATCCAGCAGAATGGTGTCTCCCGTCTTCACATCCTGGGGCAGCTCGGCGTAGGTGATGGAGCAGCGGTTCTCGTCACCCACGATATCCTCGGTGGTCAGGGTGAACTCCTGCCCGGCGTGCAGCATCACGGAGCCGTCGGCAAAGGTCTTCAGCCGGACCTCCGGCCCCTTGGTATCCAGCATGGCGGCCACCGGCAGGTTCAGCTCTTCCCGCAGGGCCTTCAGCTTATCCAGCCGGGCCTTGTGCTCCTCGTGAGATCCATGAGAGAAGTTAAAGCGGGCCACGTTCATTCCGGCCAGCAGCATTTCCCGCAGGACGCCCTCCCGGTCTGTGGAGGGACCCAGAGTGCACACGATCTTGGTTTTCCTCATATGGCGACCACCTCTCGAAAAGTAATAAAAATTTTTATGGTAATCGATTTTATTATATCACAAAAATCCAAAAAGGAACAGCCGCCATAATGTAAAAAGTATGTAAAGGCTTTGGGCCCGCTCCCGTCAAAAAGCCGGGGAGGAACGGCCCTCCCCGGCTTGGGTGCCAGTGTTACATGCCCAACTTGTCCCGCAGGGCGGCGATCATCTCCTGATACTCCTCGTCGGAGAGCAGTACCGGCTCCGGATTGGTGATGGCGAAGGCGCCGCCGAACTCGAAACCGCCCTCATATTTGGGGACGATGTGGAAGTGGAGATGGGGATTGGTGTCTCCAAAGGAGCCCAGGTTGATCTTGGTGCAGCCCCACAGCTCCTTGATGGCGCCGGAAGCCCGGGCCAGATCCTGGGCGAAATCCGCCAGTTCCTGGGGATCGCACTCGCACAGCTCCTTCTTGTGATTCTTCAGCGCCAGGGCGCAGCGGCCCTTGTGGGCCTGGTCCTTGAAGAGATAGAGGACGCCGGCCTTCATCTCGCCGACCTTGAACATGATGGCCTCCCGGCCCTCGTGATGCTCGTCGCAGTAAAAGCAGCCCATGGGTATCAGCCTCCTGTCAGAAATTAGGGGAATTCCCTCTGCCCATACCATACTCCAAGTTGGCGCCGCCGTCAAGGAAAACGCTTACGCCATTGCGGAAAAGAACGGAATGTGCTATGCTGGCGGCGAGAACAGATAAGGAGGCGACCCTCTGATGAAACTGGGTATGGTGACGGATTCTCTGGCGGAGTTGTCCCTGGCGGAGGCGGCGAAGGTGTGCCGCTCCCTGGGGCTGGAGCAGGTGGAGCTGGGCTGCGGCAACTGGTCCCCGGCGCCCCATGTGAACCTGGACGCCCTGACGGCGGACGCCGGAGAGCGGCGGCATCTGATGGATACTCTGGCGGAAAATGGCCTGGAGATCTCCGCCCTCAACTGCTCCGGCAATCCCCTCTTCCCCGGGGAGAAGGGCGCACGGGACCGGGCTGTGGCGGAAAAGACCTTTACCCTGGCGGAGCAATTGGGACTGAAGACCGTGGTGATGATGAGCGGCCTGCCCGGCGGCTGCCCGGAGGACCGGACCCCCACCTGGATCGTCACCTCCTGGCCGCCAGAGACGCTGGAAATTCTGAAATACCAGTGGCAGGTGGCCATTCCCGCCTGGAAGGAACTGGCCCGAAAGGCAAACGACCACGGAATCGAGCGGATCGCCCTGGAATTCCACGGCTGGCAGTTGGTGTACAGCACCGAGACCTTGCTGCGGCTGCGGGGCGAGGTGGGGAACATCCTGGGTGTGAACCTGGACCCCAGCCACCTGTTCTGGATGGGAGCGGACCCGCTGGCGGTGGCTGAGGCCCTGAAGGGGTGCATTTACCACGTCCATATCAAGGACGTGCGGCTGGAGCGCGCCGCCGGGCCCAACACCCTGCTGGACACCAAGGGGGTGCTGGAGTATGCTACCCGCTCCTGGAATTTTGTCACGCCCGGCACCGGCCACGACGAGTCCTGGTGGCGCTCCTTCCTGGCCAAGCTGAGGGACTGCGGATATGACGGACCCTTGAGCATCGAGCAGGAGGACTATACCATCCCCACCCGGCTGGCCCTGGAGCAGGCGGCGGCGCTGCTGCGGCGGGTGCTGCCGGCATAAAGCGTAAATACAAAGAAACGGCGCCCGGGGCCGTCTGCCCCGGGCGCCGCTCTGTTGATCTTGTCAATGGGCCAGGACCCGCCAGGCAATCCATGCCGCCAACAGGAGCTGGAGAATCAAAATGGCCGGAAGCCCATAGCGGAAGCGCTTGAGGAGGGTCTTGTGGTGAAATACCCACATCCCCAGCAGGGCGCCCACGCTGCCGCCCAAAATCGCCAGCAGGAACAGTACTTTCTCCGGCACCCGGCGGACAGCCTCGTTTTTGGCTTTCCGCTTGGCCTTCCACTTGTCCAGACCGAACACCAGAAAGGCAACCACGTTTATGAGGATCAGCCAGTCCCACAGCAGGGGCCAGAGACTGCCGGAAAAGCCCACCACGCTGAAGCCGAACATGGAAGTGGCTGCCGGTAAATACAACGTCTTCTCCATGGGAACCTCCCCAAAAAACGAACTGGCCGGATAACCGGCCAGTCCAGTGTAGCAGATGTTGAGGCAGATGACAAGCCGAACCGTGGGGCAGAGGGGCAGCGGACCGTCTGTCCCGCCTCCGCCGCCGATGGTCCGCCCGCTCTGGACGGCAGGGGGAAAATCCCCTATACTGACTATAAAGGGGGGAGAACTGTGGAGATCAAGGTGAAGCTGGACCCGGCGGAGACCGGCGTCCAGGTGGAGATCCACGCCCCTGCCATGACGCCGGAGGTGGAGGCGCTGCTGGAGCGGTTGTCCCGGGAGGACCCGGAGACGATTCTGGGCTTCCGGGAGGGAGAGGCGGTCCCCCCCTGACGGCAGCGGAGATCCTCCGGTTCTACGGGGAGGGCAAGGCGGTGCTGGCTCAGACCGATAGAGGCACCTATACGGTGCGTCAGCGGCTCTACGAGCTGGAGCAGAAATTCTTAGTCCACCGGTTTGCCCGCATCTCCCACTCGGAGATCGTGAATCTGAAAAAGGTGACGGCGCTGGACCTGACCCTCACCGGCACCATCCGGGTGACGCTCTCAGACGGCACTGTGTGCTGGGCTTCCCGACGGTATGTGCGCAGAATCAAGGAGGTGCTGGGCCTGTGAAACGATGGTTGGATACGACCCTGAACCGCCAGCGGCTGGCCTGGGGCGTGGGCATGGGCCTGGGGGCCATGGTGGTGATACTGCTGGTGATGGCCTGGCTCAACAGCCTCAGCGTGGTGCCGGGGGACCTGCTGCTGGTGCGCCCGGCGGTACTGGCGGCGCTGGGCTGGCCCGTTCCGGCGCTGCTGGCCCTGGAACTGGCTTTGGCCTTTGGCTTCGGCGTGTCCGCAGGATTGGCGGTGCCGCCCATGGAGGGCACCGGCGCTGCCGTGGCGGTCCGGACGGCGATCCACCTGGCGGTATCCTCGGCGCTGTTTGCTGGGATCTGCTGGGTGTGCGGCCTGCCACCGGGAAACTGGCAGGGGCTGATCCTGCTGCTGGGCGGGCTTTGCGTGGTGCAGACCGCGCGGCCGGGGCTGCTGGGGCGGGTCTGG
>URXS01000144.1 GCA_900551885.1 uncultured Oscillibacter sp. | reverse complement strand
GCAGCCTCCCGGAGCTCCTCCTGCAGGGTTTTCCGCCGGGCAACCAGTTGCGGGTTCCGGTGTTTGAGCAAGGCAAAGATGGACCAAGCCACGGCATTACCCACCAGGACCGGCAGCAGACCGAACAGAGTGATCAGCCACAGCATATTGGTCCGTACGTCCTGATCCAGGAAAGCCGCTCCGATATAGAACATGACCAGGACCACCGCCAACCCCGCGAAGCCGTAGGGGGCGATTCTCTTGTCACGAAGCAGGAACTGCAGACAACAAATAGCGGTGCCCAGCAGGGCGATGATGACACCGTGGACCACGGTACTGGCAGTCTCACCCCCTATGGTTACGGAGCGGTACAGGGGCTCCGACAGCGTCCAGTACAAGGCACCGAACACACACAGGTCAACCAGGGCCGCAAAGAAGGCCGTCACAGACATGGAACTTTTTCTGCGGTGGTGTTTGTCAATAAAGAAACCCATAGGCCCTCCTTACGCCATAAAAAGGAAACGAACAAAATGGGAGCGGCAGGCGGTTATCCGCCCGCCGCTCCACGGATCATTCAGCTTTTGGCCGCAGGCAAATCAGCCCAGCATCTGCCAGAAGTCGCGGACGGTGTTGTAGTTCACATAGATCTCATCGGGATCGAAGTCGGAGACATACATCTCATCGTAGGGCACGGAACCCTCGGCCGGCTCGATGTCGTCCCGGACGGGCCAGCCGCCCAGAGTGTTGAACTCATCGTAGCCGCTGGTGTCGCCGTCGATGCCGCCCATCATGAAGCGGATCAGCAGCTTGGCGGCGGCGGGATGCTGGCAGCCCTCCACCACGTACAGGGTGTTGATGGCGGGGATACCGGTGGTGGGATACAGGTTCACGGGAGCCAGGACCCAGTCGTTGTCCGCGTTCTTGCGGAGCTTGGAGGAGGCGCAGAAGCCGATGGGAGGATCGGTCTGACCCTTGGTACCTACAGCCTCGGCGATATCATCGGAAGAAGAGGTGTAAGTGGGGTTGTTGTCATGCAGGCGCTTGAGGAACTCGTAGCCGGCGTTGGCGCAGCCATCAGAGAGGACCAGCTCCTCGCCGTAGAGCTCTTCATAGGCGGCGGCCAACTGATCGGGCACATCACCCACGCAGAAGCCGGTGATCCAGGAGCCCCAGGAGACGTTGTCCAGGGGGTTCTGCATCATGATCTTGCCCTGCCACTGGGGCTCGGTCAACTGCCAGATGTTGGTGACGGGAGAGCCGTCGGGATAGGCTTCGGCATTGTAGAAGAGCTGGGTCAGCTCAATGTACAGCGGGGTGGCGGTGGCGGTGTAGCTGGGATCGATGTGGGCGAAGATGTCGGCGGGCTGATACAGGTAGAAGACCTTGTTCTTCACATACTCGTTGTACAGGGAGCCATCCTGGTCCTTGATGTGGACCACGTCTGCCACATACTGGCCGGCCTCGTGCTCGCGGGTGACCTTCTCCAGCAGCTCGTTGGTGGAGATGTCGAAGGCCTCGCAGGTCAGCTCGGGATACTTGGCCATGAACGCCTCTGCCACTTTGCCGCAGCGGGAGGAGATGGAGTAGAGGGTCACGGTGCCGCCCTCTTCGATGGCCTGCTGGTACAGTTCTTCATCGGTTTCGTCGGTGGCGTAGATGTTGGCGCTCTCCTCCCAGGCGGTCAGGGTGCTCTCGGTGGCATCACCAGAGTCACCGGCATCGCCGGTATCACTGGCGGAGTCGTCTCCGCCGCCGCAGGCGGTCAGGGAGAACAGCATGACCGCTGCCAAAAGGATACTGAGCCATTTCTTGTGCTTGAACATGTTCCTTTTCCTCCTTTTTCTTCCAGGGTGATGAGTGATTTCACTGCGGCATCCGCCGCAAAGGGATTCCTTACAGAGAATACTTGATCAGTTTTTCGCTGTTGGTATCGAAAACGTTGATCTTCTTGGGATTGAAGGTGAGATATACCGTTTCGTCGCCGGAGTAGTGGGTGGAGCCCAGCTCTTTCACCGTCAGCATGGCGTCGCCCACCCGGACGCTGACCAGGGTTTCGGATCCGGCGGGCATGCCGGAGTAGACCTTGCCCTCCACCTGGTCGGGCGCAGTGCGCTGGCGGGAGATCACGATCTGCTCAGGCCGGACGCCCAAGGTAATGTCCAGGTCGCCGGAGGTGGGGGCATCGGTGGTCATGTCCTCCCGGGGGAAGCTCATGGTGCCCAGAACGCCGTCCACAGTCAGGCCGGCCTGAGCGGCCTTGCCCTTGACCTTGACGAAGTTGATGCTGGGGTTGCCGATGAAGTCGGCGGTATAGAGGTTGCAGGGGTTGTCGTACAGATCCAGAGGCGGGGCCACCTGCACCAGCTCGCCATGGCGGAACAGGGCGATGCGGGTGGACATGGTCAGGGCCTCCACTTGGTCGTGGGTGACGTAAATAATGGTGCTGCCGGTCTCGTGGTGGAGGCGCTTCAGCTCGGAGCGCATATCCACACGCAGCTTGGCGTCCAGGTTGGACAGGGGCTCATCCAGCAGCAGCAGACGGGGCTCCGACACAATGGCGCGGGCGATGGCCACACGCTGTTGCTGGCCGCCGGACAGCTCCGTGGGATAGCGTTTGGCGTACTCACCGATCTGCATACGGTCCAGGGCGCTTTCCACCATCTTCTTGATTTGATCGGCGGGGGTCTTGCGGATCTTCAGGCCGAAGGCCACGTTCTCGTACACGGTCATGTGGGGCCACAGTGCGTAGGACTGGAACACCAGGTTCAGATTCCGCTGGGAAGGCGGGGCGAAGTAAGCCTCGGCGGCGTTGACGATCTCCTTGCCGTCCATGTAGATGAAGCCGTTCTGAGGCTTCTCCAGGCCGGAGACCACACGCAGCGTGGTGGTCTTGCCGCAGCCGGAGGGACCCAGCAGCGTCATGAACTCGCCGTCCTCGATGGTCAGGTTCAGGTCCTTCAGGACATGGTTTTTACCATAGTATTTATCAACATGCACCAGTTCAATCTTGCTCATGTCACTTGTCTCCTCTCTTCTATGTCCGATTGCCTCAGCCTGCCATGCTCTTGGCCAGGTCGGCATCACCAAAGATGTTGGCCAGGGCGTACACCAGGAACACAATGGCGAACATCACAATCGCCACGCAGTTGGACGCCTGGGGCGAGTTGCCGTTTTGATACTGGAATGCCAGATAGGGCAGCGTGGAGGTGGTGGGCGTCATCAGCAGGATGATCAGATCCAGTTCCTTCATGATGGAAACGAAGATCAGCATGAAGCCGGAGATGAAACCACCTTTGGACAGGGGCACCACGATCTTGACGAACCGGCGGAAGAAGCCGGCGCCCTCGATGGTGGCAGCCTCCTCCAGCTCGCCGCTGATCTGCAGCATGTTGGAGGTGCCGGCGCGGGCCGCGAAGGGCAGGTGCTTCACCACAGACACCAGCGTCAGCAGGGCGAAGGTCCCGTACAGGGCGGGGACAAGAGTCACGCCGAACAGGGTCTGGGGCTTGGAGAACATGGACAGATAGATGCCGCCGAAGGCCACGGAGGGGATCAGATAGGGGATGAATACCAACTGTTCCACCAGTTTGCCGTGGAGCTTGCCGCGGCCCTTGGCGCAGATATAGCCCAGCATCTGGCCGAAGATGGTGCCGAACACACCATTGACCAGGGTCAGCCGCAGAGAGTTCAGCAGGGCCTTGATGAAGTCGTCATTCTTGAAGATGCCGGGCATGCCCTCCATGATCTTGGGGTCGGGATCGCCGATCCAGTAGTGGAGCGTGAAGTTGGACAGACTGTAGACGCCCTCCTTCAACATGCAGCTCTCCAGGATCAGGATCACGATCGGCATGATGATGCCCACCGCGAAGAAGATAAACAGCAGCAGGGTGATGACGGGACGACCCACACGGCCCAAGCCGATCAGCGTGGAACGGCCACCCTTGCCGCCGATGGTGGCGTAGGACTTCCGGGCACCGATGAGCTTCTGGTTGACGAACACGGCCAGGGAGGCGATGAGGATCATGATGATAGCCATGGCGAAGGCGGTCTGGTCGTTCTGGGACTTGCTGTTCATGTACAGTTGGCTGGACAGGGTGTAGAACTGTACCGGAGAGCCCAGGTAGTTGATGACGCCGAAGGTGCCGATGGCCTTGGAGAAGGTCAGAATGATTGCCGAAAGCATGGCCGGCAGTACCAGAGGCATAGTAATGCGCCGCAGGATCATGGCCTTGCTGGCGCCCTGGATCTCACCCATCTCCTCCAGCTCGGAGTTGATGGAGT
>URXS01000143.1 GCA_900551885.1 uncultured Oscillibacter sp. | reverse complement strand
CTACAAGGAGATCTCCCAGCTGGTGGGCTTTGAGCCGGACTACCAGGTCGTGGTTGAATGGGAGGCTGTTGGGCAGATCGTGGATGCTATGGACGGCGTCTGGTTCGATGTGCCCCGAAATATGAACTATGATGATCCCCTTCAAAATCTCCACATCCACCAGGAGAAAGGCTACCGCCTGCTCTCTGGGGAGGATGCCATGGAGGTCCTCCCGCCACGACAACGATATGCACTATGGCTACCCCGACGGAGACCTGGGCCGCATCAAGACCCAGCAGGCGTTCCTCTCCGCCATGGTGGAGCAGCTGCTGAAAGTGGAGAACGTGCCCAAGATC
Organism: uncultured Oscillibacter sp.; assembly: GCA_900551885.1. Classification (GTDB taxonomy): domain Bacteria; phylum Bacillota; class Clostridia; order Oscillospirales; family Oscillospiraceae; genus Oscillibacter. Next base: position 4,042 of record URXS01000143.1, on the reverse strand, counting down.
CGGCAGTTCATCCAGGTGTTTCAGGACAATGTGGAGACGGACCTGACCTTCCAGAATATCCTCTGGTTTGCCCAGTCGGCATATCTGGGAGGACTGCGCACAGAGGATGTGGAGTTTGTCACCATGCCCCATCGCAACGTCGATGCCTGGAGCCGCAGTTACCACAACTATCAGTCCTATGTGGTGCCCATCGCGGACGAACTGCTGGAATTGGTGAACACCAAGCTCAGCCCCTACACCGAGGTGTTTACCCTCAGCGACCTGGACATCATGTCGGTCAACTCTGACGGCAGCATCAGCTCCTCCACCGGACATGTGGAGGACAGTCAGGCGGACCGTCCGCCGGTGACGACCTCTACGCCCAGCACGGAGGAGCCGGAGGAGGAGACGCCTACGGTGGATGAGAACGGGAACACCGTCGATCCGGACACCGGCCTGCCGGTGACGCCGGATGACGGCACCACAGATCCCGGCACCGGCAGCACGACCACCGACCCCGGAACCGGGGACAGCGGCTTCGTGATCATTGATCCTGCCCCGGCTGCGTAACAGAGAGAATAAGGAGGCAGAGCCCATGCGGAAAGAGGAAGCGTCCGGCCATCAGCCAGGAAAGCGCCTGGCATCCGGCAAGGCAGACAAGACCCCCAAGGAAAAGAAGCCCAAGAAACCCAGCCGGCTGACCCGGCAGCAGAAGTTGCTGCTGGCCCTGGCTGTGGTGCTGGCGGTGGGGGTGGTGGCAGTGGCCGCCTGGCAGAGCCTCTTCGTCCGACCGGATATCACCGCCGAGAAGGAACTGCTCACCACCGTGGACCCGGATACCGAGGAGGAAGTGGAGGAGATCGACTGGGGTGAGGGCACCCGTCCCCGCAGCGACGGCCAGCGGAAGAGCGAGGACTACTATACAGTCCTGATTCTGGGCCGGGACACAGGCGGTGGCGGCAACACGGATACCATGTTGCTGGCCAGCTATGACGTGACCAATCAGAAGGCCACGGTCATGTCCATCCCCCGGGATACCATGGTCAACGTGCCCTGGGACATCAAGAAGATCAACTCCGTCTATAGCTATTACGGCGGGGGCGACCGGGGCATCCAGTACCTCTACAAGGAGATCTCTCAACTGGTGGGCTTTGAGCCGGACTTTCAGGTGGTCGTGGAGTGGGAGGCCGTGGGCCAGATCGTGGATGCCATGGGCGGGGTCTGGTTTGATGTACCCCGGAATATGGATTACGACGACCCCTTTCAGGACCTGTCCATCCATCTGGACAAGGGCTATCAGCTTTTGAACGGGGAGCAGGCTATGGGCGTGGTCCGCTTCCGGGACGGCGCCAATGGCTATAAGGACGGCGACATCGGCCGCATCGGGACCCAGCAGGCCTTTTTGAAAGCGGTGCTGGAGCAGCTTCTGAAACTGGAGAACATCACCAAGATCAACGAGCTGGTGGAGGTGTTCCAGAAGAATGTGACCACGGACCTGAGCCTTCAGAACATTTTCTGGTTCGCCAAGGCTGCCATCCAGGGCGGGCTGAAGGTGGAGAATGTGAATTTTGTCACCATGCCCGGCAACTATAATGCATACGCTTACAGCCGCTCCGTCAGTAATATGTTGGGAAGATATTCCGTACAGTCCTATGTGACCCCCTATCCCAATGACCTGCTGGAGCTGGTCAACAATGAGCTGAGTCCCTATGTGGAGGTCTTCACCAAAAGCGATCTGGACATCATGACGGTGAATTCCAACGGTTCTGTCAGTTCCTCCACCGGCCATGTGGAGGACGGCCCGGCCACCAACACCACGGCTTACTGGAAGTCTCTATGGGTCCCCAAGGAGCCGGAGGAACCCGCGGATACCGGGGAGACCATTGACCCCAACACCGGTACGGTGACGGACCCCAATACCGGCACGGTAACAGACCCCAATACCGGCACGGTAACGGACCCCAATACCGGCACGGTAACGGATCCCAATACCGGCACAGTTACCGATCCCAACACCGGCACGGTAACGGACCCCAACACCGGCACAGTTACCGATCCCAATACCGGTACGGCGACGGACCCCAACACGGGAACAGCCACAGATCCCAACACCGGAGATGGCGGCTTTGTCATCATCGCGCCGCCGCCGACGGCATAACGGTTTAGAAAGGAAAGAAGCCCATGACACCAAAAGAACTGGCTATCATTGCGGCAAAGGCCCTGGATGAAAAGAAGGGCAAGGAGATCAGCGCCATTGAGGTGACGGAGCAGACCACCCTGGCGGATTACTTCGTCATCGCCACCGGCACCTCCAACACCCAGATCAATGCCCTGTGCGGCGCGGTGGAGCAGGCCATGAAGGAGCAGGCCGGGGAGGACCCCCTCCGCCGGGAGGGCTACCGGGACGGCACCTGGGTCCTGCTGGACTACGGCTGCGTGGTGGTCCACGTGTTTTCTGCCGAGGCCCGGGAGTTCTACTCCCTGGAGCGGTTGTGGCACGACGGCAAGCCTCTGGACCTGAGCGGCGTGCTGACTGCCGACTGAATGCGAACGCCCCGGCCCACCGGCCGGGGTGTTTTTTCGCGGGAGAGTGGAGGCGCTGCGATGTGATGTGGTTTGAAAGCCCGGGTATCCTCGGCTTTTTCAAAGGTTTCACTTGACAAAACGGGACGATGCACATAAAATGGTGCCATTAACGACGTTGAAGGGAAGAAAGACGGAATTTCCCGCCTACAGAGAGCCGGCGGCTGCTGCGAGCCGGTGGGGGCGTTCCGTGGATGACTGTTCCCGGAGTTTCCCGCCTGAAAGAGTGCAGTAGGGTGGGGCGGAGGGCCCGTTACAGCCCCGGCCCATGTGGCCATGGAGAGCCGTCCGGCGACGGGCGGCTGAAGCAGGGTGGTATCGCGTTTCCACGCCCCTGACCAAGCGCGGTCAGGGGCGCGTTTTTATCCCCTGGAAATTCCACATCCAATGAGAGAGAAAACCATTCACAGGAATGAGGAGAGGCATATGAAGTACGATTTTACCAGCATTGAGAAAAAGTGGCAGCAGAAGTGGTTGGAGGAGAAGCCCTTCGCCGCCGTCACCGGGGACACTACACGGGAGAAGTTTTACGGCCTCATCGAGTTCCCCTATCCTTCCGGCCAGGGCCTCCACGTGGGCCATGCCCGGCCCTTTACCGCCATGGATATCATCTGCCGCAAGAAGCGGATGCAGGGCTACAATGTCCTGTTCCCCATCGGCTACGATGCCTTCGGCCTGCCTACGGAGAACTATGCCGTCCAGCACCACATCCACCCCGCCAAGGTGACCCACGACAATGTGGAGAATTTCTCCAAGCAGCTCCACATGCTGGGCTACTCCTTCGACTGGGACCGGACGGTGAATACCACCGACCCCAGCTACTATAAGTGGACCCAGTGGATCTTCCTGCAGATGTTCAAGAAGGGCCTGGCTTACAAGGCCTCCATGCCTGTCAACTGGTGCACAAGCTGCAAGATCGTCCTGGCCAACGAGGAAGTGGTGGAGGGCGTCTGCGAGCGCTGCGGCGGTGAGGTCATCCGCAAGGAGAAGAGCCAGTGGATGCTGGCCATCACCAAGTACGCCGACCGGCTCATTGACGACCTGGACGACGTGGACTATATCAACCGGGTGAAGATCCAGCAGCGCAACTGGATCGGCCGGTCCGAGGGTACCGAGGTGGACTTCACCGCCACCAACGGCGACAAGCTGACCGTTTACACCACCCGCTGCGATACGCTGTTCGGTGTGACCTACATGGTCATCTCCCCCGAGCATCCTTACCTGCAGCAGTGGAAGGACCAGATCAAGAACTGGGACGCCGTGGCCGCCTATATGGAGGAGGCCGCCCACAAGTCCGACTTTGAGCGGGGTGAGCTGAACAAGGAAAAGACCGGTGTTCGCCTGGAGGGCATCGAGGCCGTTAACCCCGCCAGCGGCAAGCATGTGCCTCTGTTCGTCTCTGACTACGTCCTCATGGGCTACGGCACCGGCATCGTCATGGGCGTGCCCGGCCATGACCAGCGCGACTGGGAGTTCGCCA
>URXS01000142.1 GCA_900551885.1 uncultured Oscillibacter sp. | reverse complement strand
CTCCAAGAATCGCGGCAGCCGTCAGCCCAGCCGCAGCAATGAGCGAACGATGCACACGAAGGCGATGCCCATGGCCAGACCCACCGCCCAGCCGGGGTGAGGCCAGAGGACGCCCAGCAGGACCAGCACCACGTACCACCCCAGGGCCCACAGGGCCGGGGCCGCCGTTTGCCGGGGCTGGCCCACCTCTCCAGCGGCCCGGACCAGGCCACGCCACAGGCAGAGAAACCGCAGCACGGTCATTCCAAGGGCCGCGATTCCCCGGAGCCACAGAGGAATCAGGGCCAGGGATTCCAGAAAAGGTGTGGCGGACAGCAGGGAAACAGTGTAAAGTAAAATAGCTTCATAGATGCTGATAATCCAGCAGAATTTAAACCAGTGGTTGTTGTTCCGCAGGCTGCGGAAGCCCAGGACTGTCAAAATGGTGCCCAGGGCCGGCAGCAGGTACTGGAGGTACCAGAGCTCCAGGGTGAAGCAAGTCAGGCACAGCCCCACCACCACCTTGCCCATGGCGGAGCGGAAGGGGGTCACGGTCCGGACGGTCTCCTCGGGCGGCGGCAGCTCGGACAGGGAAGTGGCCAGGGCGCAGTCAAAATCATCCCAACGGTCAGTCACGGCGCATCACCTCCCAACTCCTGGCGCAGACGCTGGCGCAGGCGGTAGAGCCTGCCCTCGGCGGCCCGCTCCGTCATGCCCATCTCCGCGGCGATCTGGGCCACGGGCTGTAAATAGTAGTAGCGGCGGTAAAAGAGCTGACGGTCCGTCTCGCCCAGGCGGCCGATGGCTGCATTCAGACGCTCTGTCCGCTCCCGGCGCAGAAGCGCGTCCTCCGGGGTGTCCGGGGCGGGGGTGTCCGTCTCCTGCTCCGCCAGGTGCCGCTCCCGGCGGAGCCTGGCCTTCAGGTGGTTCAGAGCGGTGTTCCGGGCCACGGCGGTGAGCCAGGCGGTGAGGCTGCCACGCTCCGGGTCGTAGTCCGACAGCCGCCGCCACAGGAGCAGCGTTACTTCGGAGTAGCAGTCCTCGGCGTCCTGCCGGTCCCGGAGAACGCCGCCCACCACGTACCGCAGCAGAGGGGCGTAGCGGCCCAGCAGGGCCTCCATGCCGGCGTTGTGGTCCCGGTCCAGCAACTCCAGCAGTGCACGGTCGTCCATGGGCAGCCCTCCTCTCTGTGGTGGTCTCTCTATGGTATCATACAACGGCGGCAGGGGAAATCCCACGAAAAAAATCCTGGAGAAGCGGTTTTCCACTTCTCCAGGAACATCGTCAGGCGGGATGCCGGCCCAGGATCTGGCCCAGATCCGCCAGGAGTTCCTCCACCGCCGTCTCCGGCGTGGCCCAACTGGTGACGAACCGGACGCAGGTGTGGGTCTGGTCCACCGGGTAGTCCGTCTCAAATTCATATCCCTTTGCCTCCAGGGCGGCGATGACCTCGTTGGGCAACACCGGGAACTGCTGGTTGGAGGGGGAGGGTACCGGGAAGGGGACGCCCAGGGCTGTCATGCCGTCCCGCAGCCGGAGGGCCAGGGCGTTGGCGTGGCGGGCCAGATCAAAGTACAACCCGTCTGTGAGCAGCACCTGGAACTGCACGCCCAGCAGCCGCCCCTTGGCCAGCACGGCTCCCCGCTGCTTCATGTGCCAGCGGAAGTGCTCCCGGGGTTGGGGAAGCACCAGGGCCTCCCCGAACAGGGCGCCGTTCTTGGTGCCGCCGATGGTGAAGGCGTCGGTCAGGGACGCCAGATCCGGCAGCGTCAGATCATTGCCCTCCGCCGTCAGGGCCGAGCCCAGCCGGGCGCCGTCCAGATAGAGAAAGAGGCCGTGGTCGTCACAGCAGCGGCGCAGGGCCGTCAACTCCGCTTTGGTGTAAATGGTGCCGATCTCTGTGGTGTCGGAGATGTACACCAGCCGGGGCAGCACCATATGCTCCGTGCCGTTGTGCTCGGCCAGCACCGCTTCCACCAGGGCCGGTGTCAGCTTGCCGTCCGGGGAGGGGACAGAGCAGACCTTGTGGCCGGTGGCCTCGATGGCGCCGGTCTCGTGGACGTTGATATGGCCGGTGTGGGCGGCGATGGCCGCCTCGTAGGGCCGCAGACAGGCGGCGATGGTGATGAGGTTCACCTGGGTGCCGCCCACCAGGAAGTGGACGGCGGCCTCCGGGGCGGCGCACAGGCGGCGGATGGTTCCGGCGGCTTCCTCACAGAAGGGGTCCAGGCCGTAGCCCACGGTCTGGGTCAGGTTGGAGGCGGTCAGGGCCTCCAGGACCTTGGGGTGGGCCCCCTCGCTGTAATCATTGCGAAAACTGTACATATCGTTCCTCACTCTCCGGGGACTTGCCCCGCGTGTCGCGGACCCGGCAGGCCCGCTTTTTTATGGTACCGCCGTCTGGTGGTAAATGCAAGACAGGCGGCAGAAAAACCGTTAAAAGAAAAAATTTCGGAAATACTGGGAGCAGATGGGGAACCTTTTTGGAGCTGCTTCCGTCTGGATACCCGGAAAACATTGCAAGCGCTGACCGCGCGAAAGGAGAACATGATGAAAAGAATCACAACGCTTTTACTGGCCCTGGCCCTGACGGCAGGATTGCTGTCCGCCTGCGGCGGAGGAACCGACAACGCCGGCACCGAGACCACCGATGTGGACCTGCAGGCTCTTTACGACGGCTGGGCGGAGGAGTATCATTGGACTGAGGACGCGGCCAACAGCCAGGAGGGCGACCTGCTGATGATGAACCTGGAGGGGGAGACCCTGGAGGGCTATTACCCGGGCCTTTCCGACCTGGCCACCAAGCAGTTGATCGCCAAGGCGCCCATGATGAGCTCCGTGGTCAATGAGGTGGTGCTGGCCCAGTGCGAGACTGAGGAGGATGCCACCAAGGCCGCCGCCATTTTGCAGGACCGGGCCGACGCCCAGGCCGAGGGTGGCGCCTGGTATCCCGAGTCCATGGAGGCCTGGGGCCGGGCCACGGTGCTGCAACAGGGGACCTACGTGGCCCTGATCGCCTCGGCGGAGTACCAGGAGGACCTGGAGACCTCTTTCAACGAGCAGTTTGCCTGATCGTATCACACAACGACACCGCCCGGAGGCCGCGACGAAAGCCGCGGCCTTCCTGACGGGCGGGAAGGAGCGCCCCAATGGTATTTAGTAGTCTCACCTTTCTGTTCGCCTACCTGCCGCTGACGCTGCTGGTGTACTTTGTGTCGCCCCTGCGGTGGCGCAATTTCGTGCTGCTGATCGTCAGCCTGATCTTCTACGGCTGGGGAGAGCCGGTGTACATCACCATCATGGTGCTCTCCATCCTGATTGACTACACCCACGGCATACTGGTGGAGAAGTACCGGAGCCGGGACAAGCTGGCCCGGTGGTTCGTGATCCAGTCCGTCATCTTCAATTTGCTGCTGTTGGGCTTTTTCAAGTACGGGACCTTCCTGGCGGAGAACCTGTACCTGCTCACCGGCATCCAGATTCCCCAGAGCGTGACACTGGGCGGCCTCACCGTGCCCCTGCTGGGCATCCCGCTGCCCATCGGCATCTCCTTCTACACCTTCCAGACCATGAGCTACACCATCGACGTCTACCGCAGGGACGCCCCGGTGCAGCGGAACATCGTGGACTTCGGCGCCTTCGTCACCATGTTCCCCCAGTTGATCGCCGGGCCCATCGTCCGGTACAAGACCGTGGCGGCGGAGCTGAATCACCGGGTCCATTCCACGGAGAATTTTGCCCTGGGTGCCCGGCGCTTTTGCGTGGGCCTTTCCAAGAAGGTGCTGCTGGCCAATGCCATCGGGGCCCTCTGGGACGAGTGCCTGGCGGCCCAGGGAGCCGGGACCCTGACTGTGACGGCGGGCTGGCTGGGCCTGGTGGCCTACGGCTTCCAGATCTACTTCGATTTCTCCGGTTACTCCGACATGGCCATCGGCCTGGGACGCATCTTCGGTTTCACCTTCTGTGAGAACTTCGATCACCCCTACTGCGCTGCCTCCGTGACGGAGTTCTGGCGGCGGTGGCACATGTCCCTGACCACCTGGTTCCGGGAGTACCTGTATATCCCCCTGGGGGGCAACCGGGGCGGCACGGCGAAAACCCTGCGGAACATCCTGATCGTATGGTTGTGTACCGGCTTCTGGCACGGGGCCAGTTGGAACTTCGTGCTGTGGGGCCTCTATTTCGCCGCCTGGCTGATTCTGGAGAAGTATGTGTTCCGCTCGGTTCTGGAGCGGACGCCGGCGGCGGTGCGGCATCTGTACACGCTGCTGGTGGTGCTGGTGGGCTGGGGCCTGTTCGCCATGGAGGACCTGACCGTCTGCGGCAGCTACCTTGCCACCTGTTTTGGCGGCGGGCCCCTCTGGAGCGGGGCCGACGGCTTCCGCCTGCGCAGCTACGGCCTGACGCTGATCGTGCTGGTCCTGGCTTCCACGCCTCTGGGCGGGCGGCTTTGGAAGCGGCTGGCCC
>URXS01000141.1 GCA_900551885.1 uncultured Oscillibacter sp. | reverse complement strand
GGACTTCTACTGGCTCAGCCGCATCATCAGCGCGGAGAGCCAGGGCGAATCCCTGCTGGGCCAGCGGGCGGACCTGGACCGGGATGACATCCGGGTGGACGGGTCGCCGCTGAAGCGCCCGGAAAGACAGGTGTACCTGATGCTGAACAAGCCCCGGGGGTATGTGACCACCCTCTCCGACGAGCAGGGCCGCCCCACGGTGGCGGAGCTGACGGCGGGAGTCGGCGTCCGGGTGTATCCGGTGGGGCGGCTGGACCTGGATTCCGAGGGATTGCTGCTGCTGACCAACGACGGCGCTCTGACCCAGCATTTGCTGCACCCCAGCCATGAGGTCTCCAAGACCTACCACGTCCAGGTCTACGGCCCGGTGCGGGGCGCAGCGGAAAGATTAGCAGCCATCCGGGACCTACGGGGGGAGCCCATCCGCCCCGCCCAGGTCCGGTGCCTGTGGGAGGGCGCGGAGACGGCGGAGCTGGAGATCACCATCCACGAGGGAAAAAACCGCCAGATCCGCCGCATGTGCGCCCGGTGCGATCTGGGGGTGAAGCGGCTGCGGCGGGTGCGGGAGCACACGCTGGAGCTGGGCGACCTGCCGCCGGGGAAGTGGCGGTACTTAACGGAGGAAGAGGTCGCGGAGCTGAAGGGGCTGTAACAGTCCTCTGCGTCCGGGCGGAGCCTTCGCCCACTCCTGCGGCGTTCTTCGGGAGGCCCGGCGGTGGAAGGACGCTCATCCGGCCACCTGCGGCGTCCATTTCCCCCAGGGGAAGTGCCCCTTTGCGTCCTGAAACCCTTGACATCCCGCCGGAAATCCGCTATAATCCTCCCCGTATACAGCGAGGAAGAGGAAGAGTACCCGCCACGATGCTGCATAGAGAGCCCCCGGTTTTGGTGCAAGGGGGAGAGCGGACGGCGGCGAATACACCTTGGAGCTGGCACCCCAACGGCCACAGGCCCAGTAGGCGTGCTCCGGAAGCGCCCGTTACCGCGCCGCCGTGTGTTGGCACGGCATGAGGCTGTCCTCCGCGAGGAGGCGGCGAATCAGAGGTGGTACCGCGAAAGCTCTTTCGCCCTCTGTCCCACTGGGACGGAGGGCGTTTTTACCGGCGTCCGTCCCGCGAACGCCAAAAGAGAAAAAGGAGAGACGCATGATGCAGATCTACGAGGAACTGAAGGCCCGGGGCCTCATCGCCCAGGTCACTGACGAGGAAGAAATCCGGGAGCTGGTCAACAACGGCAAAGCCGTGTTTTATATCGGCTTCGACCCCACCGCCGACTCCCTCCATGTGGGCCACTTCATGGCGCTGTGCCTGATGAAGCGGCTCCAGATGGCCGGCAACCGGCCCATCGCCCTGATCGGCGGCGGCACCGGCATGATCGGCGACCCCTCCGGCCGCACCGACATGCGGAAGATGATGACCGTGGAGACCATCCAGCACAACTGTGACTGCTTCAAAAAGCAGATGGAGCGGTTCATCGAGTTCGGCGAGGGCAAGGCCATGATGCTCAACAACGCCGACTGGCTGTTAAAGCTCAACTACGTGGACTTGCTCCGCGAGGTGGGCGCCTGCTTCTCCGTCAACAACATGCTGCGGGCCGAGTGCTACAAGCAGCGGATGGAGAAGGGCCTGAGCTTCCTGGAGTTCAACTATATGATCATGCAGTCCTACGACTTCTACCACATGTTCCAGACCGTGGGCTGCAACATGCAGTTCGGCGGCGACGACCAGTGGAGCAACATGCTGGGCGGCACCGAGCTGATCCGCCGGAAGCTGGGCAAGGACGCCTACGCCATGACCATCACCCTGCTGCTCAACTCCGAGGGCAAGAAGATGGGCAAGACCGCCTCCGGCGCCGTGTGGCTGGACCCCAACAAGACCTCTCCCTTCGAGTTCTACCAGTACTGGCGGAACGTGGGCGACGCGGACGTGCTCAAGTGCATCCGCATGCTGACCTTCCTGCCCCTGGAGCAGATCGACGAGATGGACGGCTGGGAGGGCGCCCAGCTCAACACCGCCAAGGAGATCCTGGCCTACGAGCTGACCAAGCTGGTCCACGGCGAGGAGGAGGCCGAAAAGGCCCAGACCGCTGCCCGGGCTCTGTTCGGCGGCGGCGGAGACTCCGCCGACATGCCCTGCACGAAGCTGTGCCGGGAGGACTTCACCGCCGAGGGCGAGATCGACATCCTGACGCTGCTGGTCAAGTGTGGCCTGTGCGCTTCCAAGGGCGAGGCCCGGCGGCTGGTCCAGCAGGGCGGTGTCAGCGTCTGCGGACAGAAGGTGGGCGACATCGAGGCCAAATTCTCCTGCAAGGACTGCTGCGGCGAGGGCGCCGTCATCAAAAAGGGCAAGAAGGTCTACCACAAGGCCATTTTGTCTGAATAATCATCCAACAACGGGACAGACGCGGCGCCTCCGGTGCCGCGCCTGTTCTGGCGTTTTGTGAAATATCACTTCGATCAGAAAGGAACCGCTATGATCACTGTCAACGACGTCTCCCTGAACTTCTCCGGGCAGACCCTGTTCAAGCACGTGGACCTGAAGTTCGTCCCCGGCAACTGCTACGGCATCATCGGCGCCAACGGCGCCGGCAAGACCACCTTCCTGCGCATCCTCTCCGGGGACCTGGAGCCCACCACCGGCGAGGTGGTGATCTCCAAGGAGGACCGCATGTCCGTCCTGAAGCAGGACCACTTCCAGTACGACCAGTACACGGTGCTGGACACCGTCATCATGGGCAATCAGCACCTCTACGACGTGATGAAGGAGAAGGACGCCCTGTACGAGAAGGAGGACTTCTCCGACGCCGACGGCGTCCAGGCCAGCGAGCTGGAGGCGGAGTTCGCCGACATGGACGGCTGGGAGGCCGAGAGCGACGTGAGCCGCCTGATCCAGGGCCTGGGATTGTCCAACGACATCCTGTACAGCGAGATGAGTACCCTGACCGCCAAGGAGAAGGTGAAGGTGCTGCTGGCCCAGGCCCTGTTCGGCAAGCCCGACATCATCCTCCTGGACGAGCCCACCAACCACCTGGACATCCAGGCCATCGAGTGGCTGGAGGACTTCCTCATGGAGTGCGAGAGCCTGGTGATCGTGGTCAGCCACGACCGCCACTTCCTCAACACCGTCTGCACCAGCATCGTGGACGTGGACTACGGCGGCATCCGCATGTACGTGGGCAACTACGAGTTCTGGTATCAGTCCAGCCAGTTGATGCAGCGGATGATCAAGGACCAGAACAAGAAGAAGGAAGAGAAGATCAAGGAATTGCAGGAGTTCATCTCCCGCTTCTCCGCCAACAAGTCCAAGTCCAAGCAGGCCACGGCCCGGCGCAAGCTGCTGGACAAGCTGACGGTGGAGGAGATGCCCGCCTCCTCCCGGCGCTATCCCTTCGTGGGCTTCAAGATGGACCGGGAGCCGGGCAAGGAGATTCTGGCGGTGGAGGGCCTTTCCAAGACCGTGGACGGCCGGAAGGTGCTGGACAACGTGTCCTTCCGGGTCAACAAGGGGGACAAGATCGCCTTCGTGGGGGAGGACGAGATCGCCAAGACCACCCTCTTCAAGATCCTCATGGAGGAGCTGGAGCCCGACGAGGGTACCTTCAAGTGGGGCACCACCATCACCACCAGCTACTTCCCCCTGGACAACTCCGCCTTCTTCAACGACTGCGACCTGAATCTGGTGGATTGGCTGGGCCAGTACACGGCGGACAACGCCGAGGAGAACACCGAGTCCTTCAAGCGGTCTTTCCTGGGCCGGATGCTGTTCTCCGGCGACGACGTGTTCAAGCCTGTGAAGGTCCTCTCCGGCGGTGAGAAGGTCCGGTGCATGCTGTCCCGGATGATGCTGTTCGGGTCCAACGTGCTGATCCTGGACCAGCCCACCAACCACCTGGACCTGGAGTCCATCACCGCCGTCAACAACGGCCTGATCGACTTCAAGGGCGTGGTCCTGTTTGCCAGCCACGACCACGAGTTCGTCCAGACCATCGCCAACCGGATCATGGAGCTGGTGGACGGCAAGCTGATCGACAAGATGTGCACCTATGACGAGTATATCGCCGGCGCCCGGGAGGAGATGCTCTCCCGGCTGAATGGATAAAGAAAAAGGCCCCGATGGGGCCTTTTTTCCTGGATTCCACTTCCGGTTGCGGCGGTTCCACCCAGATGCGGTGGCCTTTTTCCGGCAGAAATGCCACAATGAGCCCAACCACATAGAGGAGGTCTGCACCTATGAGATTCGGTGAAAAGCTGTACCGGCTGCGGAAGGAGCGGGGCATGAGCCAGGAGACCCTGGCGGCGGAGCTGGCGGTGAGCCGGCAGGCCATCTCCCGCTGGGAGCTGGGGGAGGTGGTGCCGGACACGGCCAACGTGCTGGCAGTGAGCCGGCTGTTCGGCGTGTCCACCGACTACCTGCTGCTGGACGAGTGCGACGCCGAGGAGGAGACCCCCGCCGCCAGGACCGCCGAGCGGAGTCTGAAAGAGCGGCAGATGGCAGTGGGGCAGGGGTTTTTCTGCCGGGTGCTGTGGCTGGCGCTGATCTCCCTCTATCACCAGTACCGGCTGGATATGGCCGCGGGTGGCCAGCC
>URXS01000140.1 GCA_900551885.1 uncultured Oscillibacter sp. | reverse complement strand
CCTTCAGCTGACCCACCAATACATAACGATAGGGAGCCTCGGCCGCCGAGCCGGAGCTCCTGCTGATGGACGAGCCCTTCGGGGCGGTGGACGAGATCACCCGTATCCAGCTCCAGGAGGAGATCCGAAAGATCCACCGGGAGAGCGGCATCACGGTCCTGTTCGTCACCCACGACATCGCTGAGGCGCTGAAGCTGAGCAGTCGGGTGCTGGTGCTGGATCAGGGGACGGTCCAGCAGTGCGATGCCCCGGAGGAACTCCTGCGCCATCCCGCCACAGAGTTTGTCGCCAGACTGGTGGAGCAGCAGCGGCGCACCTGTTTCCTGCCGGAGGAACGGCTTACCGACTGCAAATTCAGCGGCGCGGCTTCACCGCCGATCCTGACATGAGAGGAGCCACCTATGACCCGCCTGGAACAAATCAGAACCCTAAACACCATACTCCTGAAAGAGATGCCCCAGTACCGGGAGCAGGCGGAGCGGTTCCCTGCCGACGACGCCAGCCAGCGGCGGCTCCTCCGCTCCCTGATGAACGTCCGTCCTCCCATGCCCCTGGACCCGGCGTTCCTGAAAGTGCAGAATGAGCTGCTCTCCGCCGAGCGGGAAGAAAAGGGCGTGGTGGACGCCATGGCCCTGCCTACCGTCCGGAGCGACCCCCGGCTGGCTGTCTGGCAGGGGGACATTACCCGCCTGAAGGCCGACGCCATTGTGGACGCGGACAACTCCGCCCTGCTGGGGTGCTTTGTCCCCTGCCACGGGTGCATCGACAACGCCATCCACTCGGCGGCGGGCCTCCAGCTCCGGGATGAGTGCGCCCGCCTCATGGCGGCCCAAGGGCACCCGGAGCCCAATGGCCGGGCCAAGCTGACAAGGGGCTACAATCTGCCGGCCCGGTATGTGCTCCACACCGTGGGACCCATCGTGGGCCGGTGGGTGACCTGGAAAGACCGGCAGGAGCTGGCCGCCTGCTACCGCTCCTGCCTGGAGCTGGTGGCGGAGCACAGCCTTCGCAGCGTGGCCTTCTGCTGCATCTCCACCGGCGAATTCCACTTCCCCAACCGGGAGGCGGCGGAGATCGCCGTGAAAACCGTCCGGGAATTTCTGACGGGAAATGCCACCATCGAAAGGGTGATCTTCAATGTTTTTAAGGACATCGACGCGGAAATCTACCGCCGTCTCCTCGAATCCGATTGAGCAGCTCCGGGAGGCGCTGGAGAGCGCGGACGCGGTTATCATCGGAGCGGGAGCGGGCCTGTCCGCCTCTGCTGGGATGACCTACTCCGGGGAGCGGTTCCGGCAGACCTTTGGAGACTTCCAGGCCAAATACGGCATCCGGGATATGTACTCCGGCGGCTTTTACCCCTTCCAGAGTCTGGAGGAATACTGGGCCTGGTGGAGCCGGCAGATCCTAATAAACCGCTATGAAAAGGCCCCCAAGCCGGTCTATGACCAGCTGCTGGAGCTGGTGCAGGACAAGGACTACTTCGTCCTCACCACCAACGTGGACCACCAGTTCCAGCTGGCGGGCTTTGACAAGGGGCGCCTCTTTTACACCCAGGGGGACTACGGCCTGTGGCAGTGCTCCAAGCCCTGCCATCAGCAGGCCTATGACAACGAGGAGACGGTCCGCCGGATGGCGGCGGAGCAGCGAGACATGAAAGTTCCCACAGAACTGATCCCCCGCTGCCCCAGGTGCGGCCGGCCCATGACCATGAACCTGCGGATCGACGGCACCTTCGTCCAGGACGAGGGCTGGTACGCCGCCGCCCGGCGGTATGAGGATTTCCTCCGCCGCCACCAGGGGCAGAGGCTCCTGTTCCTGGAGCTGGGGGTGGGCAGCAACACCCCACTCATCATCAAGTATTCTTTCTGGAAAATGACTATGCAGAACCGGAAAGCCACCTATGTCTGCATCAACCAGGAGGAGGCGTATCTCCCCGGAGCCATTCAAAACCGATCCATCTGCGTCAGGGGAGATATCGGCGCAACGCTGGAGCAGATCCTGTCTTTGAAACACGCCCCAGAAGCCGAGATATAGCCGATTCCATCCCCCAGGTGGGGCAAGCAGAGCGCCTGTCCGACTTTGTCGGACTTGGCGCCGCCGGATGACCGGCGATCCGGGCGGAAGCCCGGACCCACTTTGGGTGGCCTGCGGGCCGATCTTCAGAAAGAACGCAGGGCACGGCTCCTGCCGCATGTCAGCTCTTGATATGCAATACAAAGAAAAACGAATTTTCTATGCCGTTGTCCTCCTGTGCGTTCTCCCCCTGTTTGGCCGTGTGAGCGGCTGTGTGCCCTCCTGCGGGGAGGGACAGCATCCCTGCCCCTCCCGGCGGTTTCGGGCCAGTCTTGGGCCGCTGTTCCGCCAGTGCAGAGACTGCCTGTTTCCTCCCCCCTGGACGCTTTCCGAGGGACGAAAGGAGCAGCAGGAGAAAGAACCGGCGCTTTTGTGGCGCCGGTTCTCTCACAACTGCCCGCAGTGCGGGCAGTTGCGGGGTTTTGAAAGGGCGTTGTTCAGGACGCGAAGCTGAGGCGATGACGCTTTTCTCTGTAGAATTCGGCTGTCTCCTTAGAGTCGCAGAGAATGGCCGGGGCGTTCCTGGGCTATTTGAACGATTTAAGCACGAATAAGCCCGCGGAACTTGTAGGGCGAAAAAGAACGATAAGACCCGCGCCCTCGGCAGCTAAGTTGTTACTTTTCTGATAATAGATGCCGTGTCCCCTGGCTATAGCTGGAAAGTCGTGATATGCTTTGTCGCTGACAAGGAGGCGACACACCATGAACGACTACATGCAGGCCCTGCACGCATGGTTCTGCCGGGAGCCGGACCGCCCGGAGCTGGAACGGGCGTTGGACGACACCTACCATGCCCTCCGGGAGAACATCGCCCGGCAGGACCAGAAGCTGCTGCTCCGTGCGCAGGATCTGGAGATCGACCTGCGGGAGGAGACGTCCCTGGCATCCTTCATCGCCGGGTTTCGGCTGGGCATGGGCATCGCTGGGGAGATCGAGCCCTACTGTTTCGAGGACGAGGAGGAAAAGCGGGCCATAGAAAGAGCCAAATCGCGGCATCCCCAGTCCAAAAATTGATACGCTATACAAAGAAAAAGGGCTGCCAAGGAGGCAGCTCTTTCTTAACTTTCTGATAACAGTAGCCGCAGGCCCTGGCTATTCTCTTTCTTCTGCGGTATGTTGTGTCGTTGCAAAGGAGGCGAGCTGCATGGCAAAGAAACGGGCCAACGGCGAGGGCAATATCCGCAAGCGGAAAGACGGCCGCTGGGAGGGCCGGTACACCGCCGGATATGACGCCAAGACCGGCAAGCGGATCATCAGGAACGTGCTGGGCAGGACCCAGGCGGAGGTCAAGGAAAAGCTGAAGAAAGCCCTGGAGGAGTGTCAGGGAATAGAGGCCAGGAAGTCAGAAGATGAGTACACCGTAGCCAGCTGGCTGCGCACCTGGTACGAACTCTATGCCAAGCCCAATGTCCGCACCGCTACGGCCAACCGCTATGAACTGATTATCGAGCAGTACACGGTTCCCCGCATCGGGAATATCAAGCTGAAAAAGCTGACCACCCGGCACCTGCAAAAGCTCTATAAGGAGCTATTAGAGAGCGGCAGAATCCATGTTGGCAAAAGTCAGGACAAGGGACTGAGCACCACCACCGTCCACAGCGTCCATCTGATGCTCCACTGCGCCATGGATCGGGCGGTCAAGGAGCGGCTCATTCCCCGGAACCCCTGCGAGGACTGTATCGTACCCAAGCCTCGAAAACTGGACATGAAGATCCTCCCGCCGGAGCACATGAAAGCCTATCTGGACGCGGCGGAGCGGCGGGGCCTGCTCCCCATGTTCTACCTGGAACTGGTCAGCGGCCTGCGGAAGGGGGAACTGGTGGCCCTGCGGTGGGATGACCTGGATATTCAGCAGAAGACGATCTCCGTCAGCAAACAGTATGTTCGCAACCCGGACGGTTCTCTGGAGCTGACCCGACCCAAGACGGAGAATTCGGTACGCCTGGTGTCCATCCCGCAGACGGCGGTGGAGCTGCTGATCCAAGAGCACGACAAGCACCCGGACAGCCCCTACCTGTTTCCGTCTCCTCTCACTGGGGAGATGTACCACCCGGACAGCGTGGTGAACCTCCACAAGAAGATCTTGAAGGACGCCGGACTGGGGCATCTCAGGTTCCACGATCTCCGGCACACCTTCGCCACCACGGCCCTGCAAAACGGTGTGGACGTGAAAACTGTGTCCTCCATGCTGGGACACTTCGACGCCGGGTTCACCCTGCGCACCTACACCCACGCCACCCGGCAGAAGCAGGACGAGGCCGCCCAGACCATGGGCAATTTCATGGAGCAGGTCATGTAAGACAGAGAGAAAAAACGGGCAGGAGGCGCAAACCTCCTGCCCGGCACTCTTGTGTCCGTTGTTTCCTTTCCGCGTGTGGGTCAGCGTGTGGGTCAAGTCGCTGACCTACATTTTGACCCACACGGAAAAGTGAAAATTTGCAACAAAAAACACCCGAAATCCGAGGATTTCAGGTGTTTTCTGGAGCTGCTGGGCGGATTCGAACCGCCGACCTCATCCTTACCAAGGATGCGCTC
>URXS01000139.1 GCA_900551885.1 uncultured Oscillibacter sp. | reverse complement strand
CGGCTTCATCTGCCCCGCCGCCAGCAAAAGCGCCGTCAGGGCCGCCACCACAGCGGTCAGCACCGCCAGCCGCGCCAGCCGCAGCCGGGCCAGACGGTGGCGGTAATAGTGAAAGCCCAGGGCCATGATCGTTCCCCCCTTCCCGCCATTCTATGCGGGAACGACTTGACCCTAACTCGATTTTTTTCAGGGCAGGGCGTTCACCAGTTCCTTGAAGACCCGGCCCCGCTCCATGAAGTTGGCGAACCGGTCGAAGGAGGTGCTGGCCGGGGACAGGATGACCACGTCCCCCGCCTGAGCCCGGCTGTCTGCCGTCCTGACGGCGGTGGGGTAGTCGGGTACATCCAAAATCTCCAGGCCATCGTAGTTGTCCGCCTGCTCCACCGCCTGGCGGATGACGCCGGCAGTGGCGCCGCAGAGGATCAGCAGCTTCACGTGGTCATTGACCACCGGGCCCAGAGGGGCGTAGGAGATGCCCTTGTCCTTGCCGCCGGCGATGAGAATGACCTTCTCCGGGAAGCTGCGCAGCCCGGCGATGGTCCGGCTGGGGCTGGAGGCGATGGAGTCGTTGTACCAGCGGACGCCGTTGCGCTCCCGGAACAGCTCGATCCGGTGCTCCACGCCGCCGAATTCCCGGGCGAAGTCCCGGATGATCTCGTCCGGCACCAGGCCGTCCACGGCGGTGATGGCCGCCAGGTAGTTCTCCACGTTGTGGACGCCGGGCAGACGGATATCGGCGGTGTCCATCACCACCCGCTCACCGCTCCCGTCCCGGACCACGATGGCGCTGCCCCGGAGGAAGGCGCCGTCGGCAACCTCTTTCTTCCGGGAGAACCAGCGCACCCGGCCCGGGGCCTTTTCGGCACAGCGGACCGTGTCAGTATTGTCGGCGTTGAACACGGCGATATCTTGAGCAGACTGATGTGTAAAGATATTTTCCTTTGCAGTAATATACTCGGCGTAGTCCTTGTGGACGTCCAGATGATTGGGTGAGAGATTGGTGATGACGGCGATGTGGGGGCTCTTTTTCATAGTCATCAACTGGAAGGAGCTCAGCTCTAGCACCGCCAGGTCTGTGGGTGCCATGTTTCCGGCCTCGGAGAGCAGCGGGTGGCCGATGTTGCCGCCCAGGTGGACGGTCCTCCCCGCCCGGCGCAGCAGCTCGGCGATGATGGTGGTGGTGGTGGTCTTGCCGTCGCTGCCGGTGACGGCGATCATGGAACAGGGGCACACGTCAAAAAAGGCCTCCATCTCAGAGGTCAACACGCTGCCCCGCTCCACGGCGGCGGCGATGGGCGGCAGGTCCGGACGCAGGCCCGGGGTCCGGAAGATCACGTCCTCGGTAAGGTCCCCCAGGTAGTCCTCCCCCAGCCGCAGCGCCACGCCCTTGGCCTCCAGCTCCGCGCCAAAGTCGCCCAGATCGGTTTTTTTGTCCCGGGCGGTGACGGCGTAGCCGTGGTCCACCAGCAGCTCGATCAGCGGCCGGTTGCTGACGCCTACGCCCAGCACCGCCGCCCGCTTGCCCCGCAGGGCGTTCAGATAGGTGTTGAGATCCATGGAATCGCTCCTTTTGTCCCTCCGCCCTGCGGAGGCTCATACGATGAAAATGATACCACAGAACGGGCAAAAATACAACGAGAGCCGGAAATTTTCCGCGTTGACTTTCTTCGCCGCATCGGGTATAATCGCCCTTGCGAGGAAGACAGACAGTCGCGTGGGCAGGCCGAAAGGCCGTCCATGAGGAAAGTCCGGGCTCCACAGGGCAAGGATAACGGGTAACGCCCGCCGAAGGCGACTTCAGGAAAAGTGCAACAGAGATATACCGCCAGAGCGGCTGAACCGTGCCGGTCAAGAATGGAATATGGTGAACGACGATTGAAACGCGGTGTCCGGGACCTGCTGTCCTGGGTGCGGCGGGGACCGGGCCCAAGGGCCCTCCTTCTCCCCATCAGCGCAATCGCCTCCGGGCCGAACGGCGCAGGGGTGTTGTGTGAAGAGGGACGAAGGGTCCCTCTTCACGATTTCAATCAAACCCGCCGCAGGCGGGCGGCCCCGCAGGGACCGGAACACCTTTCCACCCTTACCAGTGCGGCTCAGCCGCCCTGGTAAGGGTGGAAAGGTGCGGTAAGAGCGCACCCGACGGCTCGGAAGTGTCCGTCGCTGTAAACTCTATCCGGAGCAACACCGTGGAGGAAGCACATGGCTGGCCCGGCCGCTTCCAGGAGGTGGCTTGAACACGCCGGCAACGGCGCGTCTAGATAGATGACTGTCAAATACAGAACCCGGCTTACAGTTTTGCTCGCATGCATACGACCCCGGCTGCTTCACGGCAGCCGGGGCCTCAGCCTGTTTAAACAGGCTGAGGCGATTTTGGACGCTTTTGCAAACCGTCCAAAATCTTTTGATTAAAATCGTGCAGGAAACCCCTCCTGGGTTTCCCGCACACACCCTTCCTTCCCGCCATCGGCAGTCCTCTGTGCTCATAAGGACGGGCCCCGGCTGCTTCACGGCAGCCGGGGCCTTGTTTCCTATATGAAGGACTTCCCAGGGGGAACTCTGCGCGCGGGACGGGCCGCCCAACGCCCCCTTATCCGCCACTCACTGATACCGGTATTGGGCCCCGGTGTACCGGTCCACGCACCGGAGGAACAGCTCCCGGCTGTGGAACTCCAGCAGCCGGAACCCAGCCTCGGCGTGAAAGGACACGATCTTCTGCTCCAGGCAGACCCACATCCGCCAGAGATCGCTGGGATTTATCTGTTCCATAGTGAGCCTCCCCTCCGTTTACAAGGCGAAATCACCGGAATCGTCCCGTTCCGCCGCCGGTTCCGCCCCCTCTTGACGCAACTGCTCCCGGAACTGCTCCTCCCGCTCAACGTCCGTCAGCAGATCCTGAGCTAATTCCGGGTCCAGGGTGTCCGGCCAGGTCTCCGTGATGGCCCCGTCCACGTAATCGTAGACGGTGTAGGGCTTTTCCGCCCAGCGGGTGCGGACCAGCAGCTCCGTGACGCCGTCGCCGTCCCAGTCCGCCACGGTAAAGGCCAGACAGTCCTTCACCGTCAGCAGCCGCTCCGCGTTCCAGGTCTCCCCGTCTCCCCGCCAGAAGTTGTAGGAATAGAGAAAGCCGTCTCCGGTGGGATTGGGGTAGATGTCCCGAAACTCAAACGATGCGCTTTCGTAGCCGAACAGGGCGTCCCCCGTCTCCGGGTTCACATCCAGGCCCATGGAACTGCCCACCTGGTCCATCATGGAGCCGATGGCCTGCATGCCAGTATCAGTACAGGCGGTGACGGTTCCCTCATAAGTTAGCCGGTTCCAGCGGCACTCCAGCGCATAGACCAGCACCGCTCCGTACTCGTCCTCCATCACGGTGCCGTCAAAGTCCACGTCCCCTTCGCAACGGAGTTTCAGCAGGTGGTCTCCCTCCTTCACATAGAAGTAGTTGGCTCCGTCCACGGTCTCCTTCAGCAGCAACTCCTGGGTCCGGGTCTCCGTCACATACAGGGCGTTGTACCCGATCACCAGGGCCGCGGCCAGCACCAGGGCCAGCACCGCCCCCACGCGCCCCCAGGACCGGCGCCGCTCACGGCGCAGGCTGTCGCTGGAAATGGTCAGCAGATTCTTCATGGGGTCCTCCTCTCCGTCGTACACGGCCTGCCGCCGGCAGGCCATCAGCTCCTCTACGCCCAGCCCCAGGGCGGCTGCCAGGGGCTCCAGCAGCGTCACGTCCGGGTAGCTGAGGCCCCGCTCCCACTTACTGACCGCCTTGTCGGTCACATGGAGCCGCTCCGCCAGCTCCCGCTGGGTCAGGCCCAGTTCCCGGCGGCAGTCGCCGATGAATGTGCCCAGCCGTTCCTTGTTCATGTCCATCACCTCTTGTCCCAAAGTGTACCCCGGAACGGCAAAAATGGCAACCGACCAGCAGTCGAGTTACGATTTGTCCCGCTGATCGATGTACGGTTTCATCCAAGCCACGTCGTTGGGGTCTGACTGCGGCATTCTTCCGCTCTTCCCGGCACCGCTGGGCGGTGAGCTGGCGTGCTCCTCCCACCGCCGGGCCGCGGCGGCCTGGTAGCGCCGCTGTTTATCCTTCCATTTTTCCGTGTCCCGGCGGATGGTCTCGGCCAGGAAGCTGTATGCCATGCGGCCCTCGCCGTTCAAAACCGGATACTGCTCCAAAATCGTCTCCGGGTCCGTGGGCGCCTTGTCTTCTGCCATGGCGTACCGGAACAGTTGCAGCAACAGCTCTCCCCGCTGCTCCGCAGACAGGGCCGCGATGCTCTTGAAATTGTCAAAATACAGCATGAAACTCTTTTTGTGTTCCTCTGGCAAGAAACATCCCTCCTCCCATGAATACCTCTCTTCCCCTGCCTTAGGTGCACGGAAGCGTGCAACTCCCGGTAAAATCTTGTAAGATTCTACCGGGAGGGTAAGGGTTATGGTAAGGGTTAGAGTAAGGGTTATTGTTATGGTTATCGTTAGAGCTATGGGGACTGCCAGTGCGCGCCAAATCCGGCGCTCTTTGCACAAAAGAAAAGTTTTGTTTCATTTATATGGACCAGAGACGAAAAAAGAGGAACGGCCGAAACCGCTCCTCTTTTCTGCTTCCGGGTTGGAACACACTCAGTCGTTGTTCCAGTTGTGCCAGACGTTCTGCACGTCGTCGTTGTCCTCCAG
>URXS01000138.1 GCA_900551885.1 uncultured Oscillibacter sp. | reverse complement strand
GCTGGAGGAGGCGACTGATGCCGCCGCCCTGGACCAGGGGGCGGCGGAGCTGTGGGAGGCGGTGGCCCGGTTGCCGGAGAAGCTGCGGATGCCGGTGCACCTTTACTATGCGGAGGGGTATTCCACCGACGAGATCGCCGGGCTGCTGGATGTGCCGGCGGCCACGGTCCGCACCCGGCTCCACCGGGCCCGTATGAAATTGAGAGATTTGCTGGGAGGCAGTGAAGATGAAGAATCCCTATCAGAAGTTGACAGACCATATCCAACCGCCGGGCGGGCTCAATGAGCGGGTGCTGGCCGCCGCCCGGGAGGAGCCTGCGGCAGAACGGACTCACCGGCCGGTTCGCTGGTGGATCCGGGGAGCGGTGTGCGCTGCCTGCGCTTTGGCTCTGGTGCTGGGCACCTGGACCTTCTACCCGGACGCAGGCAGTGAGACGGAAGAGGACGGCACACCGGTGACCACGCTTCCCGCCTTCTCCTTCGGCCTGACGGCCTACGCCGCCGACACCGGGGAGAGCATTGCGCCCAACGTCAACGGAGGGCTGGCTTTCAGTTTTGGCGGAGAGATGAATTGGTCTGAAAGTGCCGGTTACTATACCGGCTGTATGTTTCAGGTGACTGGGGAAGGCATTGCGCGCGTCGCTCTCTCCGTTGACCGGGGTGAACTGTACCGCTGGGAAAACCGGGAGCATCTGACAGAAGAGGAAATCCGCCAGATTCGGCAGGCCCAGGAAAACGGGGAAGAGGGCCCCAATCTCACCCAGACGGAGGATGGGACATGGTCCGTTCAGGAGACGACCCGGCTGGGAGCTTCCGCTGCCGAGGATTACGACCCGGACGTCCGCTACGGCTTTTGGGTGCCTGGCGTGGAGGCGGCTGACTGGGAAGCGGACCCCAGAGCGGCGTCCCAGGAGAGCATTGATACCTTGGACGGCGCCCACCTGACAGTGACGGTCACCTTTGCCGACAACAGCACCCAGAGCAAGACCTATACCCTCTCCACCGGCAGGCTGCGGTACGTGGAGGACAGCGGAAATCCCAGCGGGACGCTGCTGCCGGCCCTGGCGGGAGACAACGAGGCATACATTTACGGCGTCTATGCCGAGTCCGAGACCGAGGGGCGCTATTTTCTCTGGCCGGTCCAGGGGGCCAATACCGTCCGCACCAGCAATTCCTTCGGCGGCCGTTGGCAGCCAGGGGGCCAGAGCCAGGTATTCCACTACGGCATCGATATCCCGGCGGAGAAGGGCACCCCCATCCTAGCGGCGGCGGACGGCACCGTGACAGAGATTGGCTTCGATACCCAGCGGGGCAATTATATCGTGCTGGACCATGGCGGCGGACTGGAGACCCTGTATGGCCAGTGCCGTGACATCCTGGATACGCTGGCGGAGGGTGACACCGTCTCCGCCGGAGAGATGATCGCCGCTGTAGGCTCCTCCGGCATGTCCACAGGCCCCCATCTCCACTTCGAGGTGCTCCAGGACGGAGAGCCCCAGAACCCGGTGGCCTACTTCGACAGCGCCGTCCGGGATACTCTGTGGGTGGCCTGACTGCCCGAGCACCATGGGCAGTTGCCCCACCAGAGTCAATCACCCCGGAGACGGTAGAGCTGCCTGTCCGGTGCGATGCTGCGCCTCCCACAAAAAGACCGCCCTGCAGGGCGGTCTTTTTGTGACTTAATAAATTTTGTTAAAATAAAAAATTAATGTTGACTTTCATAAAATTAAAGATTATATTAATTTTATGAAAGGGGCGTGAGTGTATGGCTACCATGCCGGTGTGGATGGCAGAGCTGGAGGACGAGGACCTGACCTTCATCAAGAAGTTTCTGCTGGCCTCCGGGTCGCTGAAGGAGGTGGCGTCGCTGTACGGCGTCAGTTATCCCACGGTGCGGCTGCGGCTGGACCGGCTGATCCAGAAGATCCAACTGACAGAGAGCGCCGAGGCGGACCCCTATGTGTCGCTGGTGAAGCGTCTGGCGGTAGATGACAAGCTGGATTTCGACACGGCCAAAATTCTGATTACCGAATACCGCAGGATGAAGGAGGAGACTTGACATGGCGATTGCAACGAGGGTTCTGACCGTGATGCTGATCGTGTTCGTGGTGCTGATCGTGGGCGGCGTGCTGTTGCAGATCTTTCTCTCCCGGCGAAAGAGCAAGTGGCCGGGGCTGATTCTGCCGTTGCTGACATTTCTGTATTCCCTGGTGCTGGTGCTGAATGTGACCTCCACCGACGGCACTTTCCCCTGGAATGCGGCGCTGGCGTCTCTGGTGATCGGCAACATCCCCACGCTGGTGCTGCTGGCCATCTACTGGGCGGCCCGGGAGAAGTTCCGGGTAAAGGACCAGATCGACAAAATGAATATCAATGACCTGTAACAAAAAGGCGGAGCCGGAGGCTCCGCCTTTTTCCATGCCTTTCAGCCTGGCGTACCCGACCGGACCATCTCCATGAAGGCGGTGGCCGCGGCGGTGGGGGACACGTCCCGCAATGTGCACATGTCCACACTGCGGGCGGGGATATCGAAATCCACCTTCAGAAGCCGGATGTCCCCGGCGTCCAGGTCCTTTTTCACAAACTCCAGCGTTACTCCGGCCACGCCCAGACCGATTCGGGCCAGGGTCACCAGAAGCTGGCGGGAGCTCAGTTCGATCTCAGGGGTCAGGGTGATGCCGGCTTTCAAAAACTCCTGCTCCAGAAACACCCGGCTGCTGGCCTTCCGCTCCAGGAGGATCAGAGGAAAGTCGGCGATCTCCTGGCGGGTGTGGATATGGTCGAAGTCGCACGGGTAGCCGCAACCAGCCACAAAGGCAGTGTGGGTGGCAAAGCAGGACCAGGTATTCAGCCCCGGATCCGAGGGAGAGGAGGCGAAGGCAATATCCACCGCTCCGGACCGCAGCAGGGCCAGCACCTTGGCACTGCGGCCACTGACGATCTTCAGCCGGATGCCGGGGTGCAGGCGGTGAAAGGCCTCCAGGTACGGAGTGAGGAACAACCCGGTGACGGTGTCGCTGGCGCCGATGACCAGTGTCCCCAGCAGAAGCTGCTGGGCCTGGGACAACTTGTCCTCCCCGGTGGCGATCAGCCCCAGGGCACTGCGGACATACTGATAGAGCATCTGCCCCTCTCCGGTCAGCGTCACGCCACGGGGACTGCGGGCAAACAGCCGGGCCTGGAGCGCTGTCTCCAACTGTTTGATGGACTGGCTCACCGCCGACTGGGAGATATAGAGATTCCGGGCCGCCACAGAGATGTTGCCGGTTTCGGCCACCTCCTTGAACACACGGTACAGTTCCAGCTTTACTGCCATGGGCCGCCTCCTGTTCTACGTAATCAGTTTCGCTTATTATTGGCTTATTTATTATAAGCAGACCTGTTTAAAAAGGCAAGCCCTCTGTGAGGGAAAATTCTGACGACGGCTTTGCAACCGGTGGTATTTTTGGTATACTCTCTTGTTAGAATCTGTTTGGGACCTGTATTTCCCTTACAAATACAGATTTTTGTGAGAATGTTGAAAGGGGAGGCACGCATGCTGATTCACATTCTGGCGGTGGGTGACGTGGTGGGGGAGCCGGGTCTGCGGCACCTGGAGCGGCACCTGCGACCGTTACAAAGATACAAGGACATCGCCTTCACCGTGGTCAACGGGGAGAACGCCTCCGGCGTGGGACTGACGCCGGACCAGGCCCGCCGGATCTACGACGCCGGGGCCGACGTGGTGACCCTGGGCAACCACACCTTTGGAAAAATGCAGATCCGGGATTTTCTGGAGGACGTGCCCTGGCTGCTGCGGCCCGCCAACTACACGGGCCGGGCACCGGGCCGGGGCTGCGGCATCTTTGACTGCGGTGGCTTCTCCGTTCGGGTCATCAACCTGATCGGCCGGTGCGACCTCCACTGGGGGGGAGAGAACCCCTTCACCACCGCCGACGCCCTGCTGGGCAAGGGTGAGGCGGAGGTGACACTGGTGGACTTCCACGCCGAGGCCACCAGCGAAAAGCTGGCCATGGGCTACTATCTGGATGGCCGGGTGTCCGCCCTGTGGGGGACCCACACTCATGTGCCCACTGCCGATGAGCGGGTGTATCCCAAGGGCACTGGCTATATCACAGATTTGGGCATGACCGGGCCGATAGAGTCGGTGTTGGGCGTGGAGGCCTGGCAGTCGGTGGAGAGCTTCCTGGGTGGACTGCCGGGCCGGTACCGCTGTCCGGAAGGGCCTTGTAAAATGCAGGGAGCGATTTTTACCGTGGATACGGAGACAGGCCTCTGCACCGCCGTGGAGCGGGTGGACGTCCGGTGAAATACCATAAATAGAGAAAGAGGAAGAAGACCATGTCGATTCAGAAAGTGAGAGCATATTTCCAGGAGAAGGGCATTGCGGACCGCATCCGGGAGTTTGATGTGTCCTCCGCCACAGTGGAGCTGGCGGCGGTGGCCGTGGGCGTGGAGGGCGCTCGCATCGCCAAGAGCCTCAGCTTCAAGGTGGGTGACCACCCCATCATCGTGGTGGTGGCCGGCGACGCCAAGGTGGACAACAGCCGCTACAAGGCCCAGTTCCACACCAAGGCCAAGATGCTGACCCATGAGGAGGCCCACACCCTCATTGGTCACGACGTGGGGGGCGTGTGCCCCTTTGCCCTGCCGGAGGATGTAAAAGTGTATCTGGACGTGTCACTCAAGCGCTTTGATACCGTGTTTCCCGCCGCTGGCAGCGACAACAGCGCCGTGGAGATGACCTGCGACGAGCTGGAGCGGTATGCCTCCAACTTTGTGGAGTGGGTGGACGTGTGCAAGGCCTGGCGGCCGGAGGAACAGAACTGACGGGAGGAACAGCCATGCTGACATTCATCCATGCCGCCGACTTCCATCTGGACAGCGCCTTCGGTGCCCTGGACCAGAAACGGGCGGCCATGCGCCGGCGGG
>URXS01000137.1 GCA_900551885.1 uncultured Oscillibacter sp. | reverse complement strand
TCTAAGAGACTTCCCAACCGCTTGATTAAGAAGTCTTTTAGAGCATACAACACCGGCAGCCATCTTAAATTTGCGGTATTGCTTCACGGCGAAATGATCCGGCTGCTCCTTTTCCAACTTGGCAAACAGCAGATCCACCGGGGACTGAAACTCCTCGTCATCCTCTCTGGCCTCTGATGCGTTGATAAGGTCCAGCAGGGTGATGAAGTTGCGCTCCTCCGGCTCCGCCTCATACCAAATGTAGCCGATGAGGGCAGAATAGTATAACCGCTCGGCCTTGACCCAAAAATCTTCGGAACTCTTTTCGCCCTCTCCCTTGGTATTGAGAATGAGGGCGTTCACCAGTTTCAAAATGTCCTTTTCGCTGCGGATATACGCCAGGGGATTGTATTTCATGGATTTTTTGAAATTGATGAGGTTCAGGCTTTTGATGCGGTATTGCCTGCGCTCCAACAGGGCGCCGACCTCCTGTAAAATGGTGCCCTTCGGGTCCGTGACCACATACGAGGAATGGCATTGGAGCAGATTGGGCTTGACAAAGAACCGCGTCTTGCCGCTGCCGGAACCGCCGATGACCAGGATATTTTTGTTCCGGGCGTACTTGGGCTCCTTTGGGCGGCTTGACATGGTGATCCGCTCCGTTTGGGTAAGGAGAACATTTTGGGAGAAGTCCTTATCCACATAGGGAGCGATGTCGGCCGGTGTGCCCCAGCGGGCACTCCCGTACTCAATGCCGCGGCGGTATTTCTTGGCGTTTTTGCCCTTGGAGTAGACCGCCAGCCGGATCAGCACCACGCCGGCGGCGCCCACGCACAGATCCAGCAGATGGAAACTGGGCGCCAGACTTGCGAAGGCGGCTGAAAAGCCCTGCTCGATATGGAGCAGCTTCTCCGAGGCGTCAGCCCCAGGAGCCAGCCGCACGCCCTGGCAGAGCTTGTCAAAGAGATACACAAAGATGAGATACGGAAGGTTGAGGATGAGCTGCTTTTTCAGCTTATCGGTCATCGCGTCACCTCCCGGTCCTTGGTCTTGACCTTCTCCCGTTCCCGGTGTTTGGTCTTGGACTGTTCCTGAGCCTGGGCCAGCCTCTCCCGGATGGTGGGGCGCTTCTCCCGATCCAGGGTCATGGCGGTGAACTCCTTGAAGGCCGGCTGGAGCTGGTCCTTATCCTTCGCCTTGAAAAACACATAGTAATGCGGGGGCTCCGTGGTGGGGTCCTTCTTCAGGGCATAGTCGATGTCATACTTTTTCGCCACCACAGAAAACGCCTTGATGTTCTGCTCGGTGATTTCGATGTTTGTCAGGGAGGCCCCATGCTGTTTGAGCTGGTGCAGGGTCTGTTTTCCCTGGTGGAGGGTGCGCTGGGAGGGCTTTTTCTGCATCTCCTCCAGCACCTTTTTCACAGCCTTTTGGAGCAGGTCCGCCGTCATCTTGCCGGCCTCCACCGAGAGGGATACCGTCCGCTGCGTGATTTCTTCCTGCACTCACATCACCTCCGTTCTCCGCTGCCGTACATATCGTGGCTCACCAGGGAAGTGTAGTAGCTGTCAATGGTGGCCGGAGCGTTATACAGGGCAGCCAGCAGATATTTCTTGATGTTGCGGACATAGGTGGTGTTCTCCCGCATACGGTCCAGCACATACTCGATATGGAAACTGTTCAGCTTCAGGAACCGGGATTTGACCACCTCCGCCGGATAGTCGTCTCCGGCAATGCGGATCATCTCCCGGTGGGAGCAGACCGTGTCCACCATGAGCTCCACCAGTTCATCCAGACGGTCACGGTCCAGGCGCTCATTCTGTACGAGAATGTCATACTCGATGTTCTCCAAAATCAATTCCCGATAGCTCTCTCGCTCCCGCATCCAATCCCGTCCGGCCCTATCCGAACCCCTGGGGGGGTGGGGGCTTGATAGGATAGGATTTGATCCTTCCGTACTTGATAAATCTTTTTTTGATTTATCTTTACTTGATTCTTTAGTATTTAATTGTGCGGGGTTTTCCTGTTCAGGGTCTCCCAAGACAGGGGAAGCCTGTTCAGGATTATCCAAGACTGGATTTTCCCGTTCAGGTTTTCCCGGTTTAGGTGCCGGCGGTCTGGGCTGCTCCAGGATCGTGTACTCGATGGCGCCGAGCTGACCGTTTGCGTTGCGGACCCGCTGGCGGATCACATAGCCGTGTTCCTCCAGCTCCCGCACCCCGGCGCAGATGCTGTCAACGCCATCTTTGCAGATCCGAGCCAGCCCCTTGGTGGTATAGTCCCATTCCTCCGGCAAGGAGAGCATGAGGGAGAGAAGGCCCTTCGCTTTCAGCGAGAGCGACTTGTCCCGCAGGTGGTGGTTGGACATCACCGTATAATCACGGGTTTTCTCAATGCGGAATACCGCCATGTTGGATACCTCCTTCCTTCGGTTTTGAAAAGTGTGCGTTTCGGTGGATTTTTGCCCCTGTATCACCGTCCCGCTTCCCATAAGGGAAAGAATATGGGCGGTTTCGCTTTTGCCGCCCACAGGCAAAAAAACAGGGGATTTCCCACCCGTATTCATACAGTTTCATGCACCCTCGGCAGGGCATAAAAAAACGCCACAGGTTTGTGTAACCTATGGCGTTCCCCGGCAGATGGCCGGTCTGTATTCAGTTGTTCCCTTGAATTTTGAAAACTTACTCCCCGTTCTCCTCCATCCCCAGCCAATCCTCAAAAGATTTTCTGGAAATGCGGATCATGTTTCCAATCCGGATCGTCTGAAACTCGCCGGAGTTTGCGAGCTTATAGGCAGAGGATTTTCCAATGCCGAGAATAGCGGCTATGTCCTCCACGGTGTAGGTTCTGTTTTTCGGCGTCTGCTTTCCGCCCGATGCACTCATAATCTGCCTCCTGTTTCTTGTCGGCATTTTGCCCATACCTGCCCGGTTTCCCTGATGGGAAAGGCCCTGTCAGACACCATTCCTGCTAAGAATTTGCTAATTTGACTTTCTGAACGCCCCGTCACGAGGCGGTATCACAGGGATTTTTGTGCAGATTGACCAGTAGCCAGGCAATACAATTTCAGATAAAACAACAAGGCAAATTATGAAACGGACGATGTACCAAGCGGCACGCCATACTCCTAAGCGACAGGCCACTGGTTCGAACCCAGCCGGGGGTGCCAAAAATGACCGCTGTAAGCCGTTTTTTGATGGTCTGCAGCGGTTTTTTGTTATCGTTTTCTTGGAGCGTTCTTGGCGCTCCGCCGGAACGATTTTATACATGTTCCGCTGTATGCCTGCTAATTGGCTTCGAACTATTTTTCCGGCCTTGCTAATAAAAAACGCCGATTTGCTAATACGATTTTCCCGCCCCATTTTTGGGATGGGGCCGACGCCAGAAAAGTGGTCTGCTTATAGTGTGTTTCCACAATATGATGGACGGTGTTTTCGTCGGGCAAGGTGTCGGCGGCGCCAGCGCCCTTGGAGCCGTGTGCATCGACGTCCCCTTCACACCACAGTTTGACAAGGACTCACCAGGAGACTATAATGTACCCATACCCCTTATGGTACAGGAGGTGCCCCTATGAGACAATGTATGGACGCCGACAATCTTCACCGCCGGCTGAAAAAAATCATCGGACAGGTCCAGGCCATCGACCGAATGGTGGACGAAGACGTGCCCTGTGAGGATATTCTGGCCCAGATCAACGCAGCCAAGTCCGCCCTCCACGGGTGCGGAAAGGTGGTGCTGGAGGGCCATATCCAGCACTGCGTCCGGGACGGCATCCAGCACGGCGACGCCGACAAGACCATTGAGAGCTTCACCAAGGCGGTGGAGCGGTTTTCCAACATGTCCTGAACCATCCGACCGGCCCGTGGGCCGGTCTCTTTTTGCCCTGGGGTAGGATTGACAACCTATACCCCCATAGGTATAATATACGCATACCCCCATAGGTATTGAAAGGATGTGCTAGTCATGGAAGCCCTGGAGCGTTTTCTGGCGTGGGGCGGCGTGAAGAAGGACGTGACGTGCCTGGTCCTGTCGGGTCTTTCCCTGATCGCCAGCATGCTGCACCTGCTGCCCCTGCCCTTCGACCCGGCCTGGGTGGCCATCATCCTCTGCGGTGTCCCCATCATTCTGGAGGCCGTGATCGGACTGGTGACCGCCTTTGACATCAAGGCGGACGTGCTGGTGTCCATGGCGCTGATCGCCTCGGTGATCATCCGGGAGGACTTCGCCGCCGGCGAGGTGGCCTTCATCATGCAGTTGGGCGCTCTGCTGGAGGACCTGACTGTGGCCCGGGCCCGGGCGGGCATTGAAAAGCTGGTGCACCTGACGCCCCGCACCGCCCGGCGTCTGACCCCGCAAGGCGAGGAGACCATTCCGGCGGAGACGGTACAGGTGGGTGACCTGCTGCGGGTGCTTCCGGGAGAGACGGTACCGGTGGATGGCGTGATCCGCTCCGGCCAGACCTCCATCAATCAGGCCGTCATGACCGGAGAGTCCCTGCCGGTGGACAAGGGCGTGGGAGACAGCGTCTCCAGCGGCACGGTCAACCAGTTCGGCTCCTTCGACATGGAGGCCACCCGGGTAGGCGAAGACAGCTCCATCCAGCGGATGATCCGTCTGGTCCAGTCCGCTGACGCCGGAAAGGCCAAGATCGTGGGTCTGGCGGACCGTTGGGCCACCTGGGTGGTGGTGATCGCCCTGTCCGCCGCCGCCATCACCTGGCTGGTCACCGACCAGATCATCCGGGCCGTCACCATTTTGGTGGTGTTCTGCCCCTGCGCCCTGGTGCTGGCCACCCCTACCGCCATCATGGCCGCCATCGCCGGACTGATCATTTTCGTACCTAAAGGGCTGGTATTTCTTGGACTTTTATGAGAAGTCCGATCTGCTGAAAACGAAAATCCCACAGGGAGTTGGCAGATACAGCTGTAAATAAGAAAGGAGCACACACTATGGAACTTGGAGAA
>URXS01000136.1 GCA_900551885.1 uncultured Oscillibacter sp. | reverse complement strand
CGCCCGCCGATCAGCTGGAAATCTGGGCGGGCAGAAGCGGCGCGTCCATCGTCCGCCAGCACGAGGGGGCGGACCCCGGCGCCGTGCTGTTCGACGCGCTCCAGGCCGCCAAGGCCCGGCATGTGGATGTGGTGCTGTGCGATACTGCCGGCCGCCTCCACAACAAGGCCAATCTCATGGCGGAGCTTCATAAGCTGTCCAAGATCATCGACCGGGAGTGCCCCGGCTGCGCCCGGGAGACGCTGCTGGTGCTGGATGCCACCACCGGCCAGAACGGTCTCATCCAGGCCCGGACCTTCAAGGAGACCGCGGGCCTTACCGGCATCGTGCTGACCAAGCTGGACGGCACAGCCAAGGGCGGCATCGTGGTGGCCATTGCCCGGGAGCTGGGCGTGCCCGTGAAGTTCGCCGGTGTGGGCGAGGGCATCGAGGACCTGCGGCCCTTCGATCCCAGGGCCTACGTGGAAGCTATCATCTGATGAAGAAAGGACTGCGTTATGAAACGACAGGATGGGCGGGCGTATGACCAACTGCGCCCGGTAAAGATCACCACCGATTTCGTCAAATTCGCCGAGGGAAGCTGCCTGATCCAGTGCGGCGATACCATGGTACTTTGCTGCGCCAGCGTGGAGGACCGGGTGCCGCCTCATGTGCCGGAGGGCTCCGGCTGGGTGACGGCAGAGTACTCCATGCTGCCCCGAGCCAACCGGGAGCGCAGCAAGCGGGACATCGCCAAACTGAAGCTCTCTCCCCGCAGCGCGGAGATCCAGCGGCTGGTGGGTCGGTCCCTCCGGGCCGCCGTGGATATGGACAAGCTGGGAGAGCGCACCATCACCATCGACTGCGATGTGCTCCAGGGGGACGGCGGCACCCGCACCGCCTCCGTCACCGGCGGTTTCATCGCCCTGAGCCTGGCCTGCCGGCGCCTGGTGGAGGAGGGCATTCTGGGCTCCAGCCCCATCCGGCATTTCGTCACCGGTGTGTCCGCCGGTATTGTAGGCGAGCACCCTATGCTGGACCTCCAGTACAGCGAGGACAGCCGGGCCCAGGTGGATTTGAACTGCGTCATGAATGAGCTTGGGGAGATCATTGAGCTCCAGGGTACCGGCGAGGGTCGGGCCTTCACTGTGGCGGAGCAGCAGGAGCTGCTGCGGCTGTGTGCCAAGGGCAATCGGGAGCTGTTGGCCCTCCAGCGGGAGGCTTTGAAGGGAGGCGCCAAAGGCGTATGAAATTTGTCCTTGCTACCCACAATCCCGGCAAGCTCCGGGAGATGTCTGATATTTTGTCTCATTTGGGGGTGGAGGTGGTCAGTCCCGCCGACGTCGGCGTCACCGTGGAGGTGGAGGAGACCGGCACCACCTTCGCCGAGAACGCCATGCTGAAGGCAAAGGCCATCTGCGCCGCCTCCGGTCTGCCGGCTATTGCGGACGACTCCGGTTTGTGCGTGGACGCCTTGAACGGCGGTCCCGGAGTCTATTCCGCCCGGTACGGCGGGGAGGGCCTGGATGACCGGGGCCGCTATATGCTGCTGCTGAACTCCATGCGGGGCCAGACTACCCGGGCGGCCCACTTTTCCTGCGCCATCGCCTGTGCCTTTCCCAACGGAGATACGCTGACGGCGGAGGGCCGCTGTGACGGTGCCATTGCCTTCGCTCCTCTGGGGGAGGGCGGTTTTGGATACGACCCGGTGTTCCTGGTGCCGGAGAAGGGGAAGACCTTCGGCCAGTTGACAGCAGAGGAGAAGAGCCAGATTTCCCACCGGGGAAAGGCACTGCGGGAATTTTCCACCCAACTGGAAACCTATTTGAAGAAATAAACGTCTCATGAAAGAGGATGCACCGCGGCCCGAAGTGAAAACGAGGAAGGCGGACGGAATACGGAAAGGGGAGGCAGTGCACGGCTGCCAGAGACCATATGGAACTGACAAGCAAGCAAAGAGCCCAGCTCAGAGGGCTGGCCAACTCCATTGATACCATTCTTCACATCGGGAAGGATGGTATCGGAGAAAACCTTATCAAGCAGGCGGATGATGCCCTGGAGGCCCGGGAACTGGTGAAGGGAAAGGTTCTGGACAACAATATTGAATACGACGCCCGCACCGCCGCGGCGGAGCTGGCCCAGGCCACCCGCAGCCAGGTGGTACAGGTGATCGGCACGAAATTCGTGCTGTATCGGGAGAGCCACTCCAAGCCCAAGGACAAGCGCATCCAACTGGTGAAACCGGCCAAAAAGCCCCAGGTATAAGGGACTCATCCGCATCAAAGAGGAGAACATGCATGAAAATCGGCGTTTACGGCGGGACCTTCAATCCGCCCCACCTGGGTCACCTGACGGCGGCTCGGGCGGTATTTGAACTGTTGAAACTGGACAAGCTGTTGCTGGTACCCGCGGGATTGCCGCCTCACAAGGAGCTGCCCGCCGGGAGTCCCACGGCGGAGCAGCGTCTGGAGATGACCCGCCTGGCTGGCGAACAGATCGGCCTGGGAGACCAGGTGGAGGTGCTGGACCTGGAGCTGCGGCGCCAGGGCAAGAGCTACACTTCCGACACCCTGGCCCAGATCAAGGCGCTGTATCCGGAGGCGGAGCTGTGGTTGCTGATGGGGACGGACATGTTCCTGACCCTTCAGACCTGGCACGCGCCGGAGGAAATCTTCGCTCTGGCGGGCATTGCCGCCTTCGGGCGGACAGAGGCCGATACGGAGGAGCTGTTCTCCGTCCAGCGGGAGTATCTGTACCGCACGTACCCCAATGCCCGGATTTTCACCCTTACCATTCCCGGCGTGGTGGATGTCTCCTCCACGGAGCTGCGGGAGCAACTGGCTGCAGACCGGGGAGCCAATCTGCTGCCGCCTGCGGTGTACGGCTACATTTTAAGAGAGGGCCTGTATCACTCCAACGCGGATCTGAAGCACCTGTCTCTCTCCAAGTTGCGGCCCGTGGCCCTCAGTTACCTCAAGCACAAACGCATCCCCCATGTGCTGGGTACGGAGCAGGAGGCCATCCGTCTGGCGGAGCGATACGGCGCGGATGTGGGCAAGGCCCGGGTGGGGGCGCTGCTCCACGACTGTACCAAGAAGCTGGACCTGGCGGAACAGCTTGCCCTGTGCGAACGGTATGGCATCCCTCTGGACGATATGGAGCGGAAGACCCTGAAGCTGCTCCACGCCAAGACCGGCGCAGCCATCGCACGGGATGTGTTTGGTGTGGACGACGAGATTTACGGTGCCATTCTCTGGCACACCACTGGCCGGGCCGGCATGACGCTGCTGGAAAAAATATTATATTTGGCGGATTACATTGAACCCTCCCGAGATTTTCCGGGGGTAGACAAATTGCGCGCTGTGTGTTATAAAGACCTGGACGCAGGCCTTCTGATGGGCCTGGAGATGACAATCGGAGAGATGAACGCGTTGGGAAGCCCTGTGCACCGCGCTACCATCGAGGCGCGGGACGCATTGAAAGGATAGAAAAAACCGTGGAAAAAGAGACAGGAAAACATTTGGCGGGCAGGAAGTCAAGAAAGCAGCCCAAGGAGAGAAAACCCAAAAGACCCAGCCGGCTGACCCGGCAGCAGAAGATTTTGATTGTCGTGGCGGTTGTTCTGGCTCTGGTGGTCATTGCGGTGGCTGCCTGTCAGAGCTTGTTTATCCGGCCAGACGTCAGCAGCAAGCCCTCCACCGAGGATTCGGATGCAGAGGAGATCGATTGGGGAGAGGGCAGCCGCCCCCGCAGTGACGGAGAGCGAAAGAGTGAGGATTTTTATACGGTCCTGATTTTAGGCCGTGATACAGGCGGCGGCGGCAACACGGACACGATGCTGCTGGCCAGCTATGATGTGACCAACCAGAAGGCCACTGTCATGTCCATTCCCCGGGACACTATGGTCAACGTGCCCTGGGACATCAAACGAATCAACTCCGTCTACAATTACTATGGCGGTGGTGATCGCGGCATCCAATACCTTTACAAAGAGATTTCCCAACTGGTGGGCTTTGAGCCGGACTACCAGGTGGTCATCGAGTGGGAGGCTGTTGGCCAGATCGTGGACGCCATGGGCGGGGTCTGGTTCGATGTGCCCCGGAACATGAACTATGACGATCCTTACCAGGATCTGTCCATCCATATCAGCAAGGGCTATCAGTTGCTGGACGGCCAGGGCGCCATGGGCGTGCTGCGCTACCGCCATGACAATGATATGCACTACGGCTACCCGGACGGCGACCTGGGCCGTATCAAGACCCAGCAGGCATTCCTGCAGGCCATGCTGGATCAGCTCCTGCAAATCAAGAACGTCACCAAGATCAACGATTTTATCAAGGTGTTCCAGGACAACGTGGAGACGGACCTGAGCTTCCAGAACATCCTGTGGTTTGCCCAGCAGGCAATTTTGGGCGGATTGAAGACGGAGAATGTGAACTTTGTCACCATGCCCAACAAGAACGTCTCCTGCTGGAGCCGAACCTACCACAGCTATCAGTCCTACGTCACTCCCATTGCAGATGAGCTGCTGGAGCTGGTCAATACGGAGCTGAGCCCCTATGTGGAGGAATTCACCCTCAGTGATCTGGACATCATGACAGTGAACTCCGACGGCTCCGTCAGTTCTTCCACTGGTCATGTGGAAGACAGCAAGGCGGCTTCCGCTCCGGTGACGTCCGGCGGCAGCAGCGGCGGCGGAGGCAGCACCACCACGGAACCGGAAGAGGATGAGCCGCTGATCGACGAAAACGGCAATATTCTGGACCCGGAGACCGGCGAGATCATCAATGGCAGTACCGGCGGGACTACCACTGACCCCGGTACGGGCGGCACGACGACGGACCCCGGTACGGGTGGTACGACCACGGATCCCGGCACCGGCGGGACCACCACCGACCCCGGTACGGGCGGCACGACGACAGACCCTGGTACGGGCGGCACGACGACGGACCCTGGTACGGGTGGCACCACCACGGACCCCGGTACCGGCGGGACCACCACAGATCCCGGCACCGGCAGCACG
>URXS01000135.1 GCA_900551885.1 uncultured Oscillibacter sp. | reverse complement strand
CGCCGCCGTGGCCGCTCTGGTGGACGACACCCCGGCCCGGGAGGAGCTGATCGCCGCCATGACGGGCCTGGGGGACATGGAGCGGCTGATCGGCCGTATCGTCTACGGCACCGCCGGTGGCCGGGACATGGCCTCCCTGCGGTCCGCCATGGAGCGGCTGCCACTGATCCGGCAGCAGTTGGCGCACTTTGCGGACCGCCGCCTGACGGAGCTGCTGGAGGAGCTGGACCCCCTGGAGGACCTGGCGGACAAGATCACCGCCGCCATCTGCGACCAGCCGCCCTTCTCCGTCCGGGAGGGGGGCTTCATCCGGGACGGCTATAACGCCGAGGTGGACCGGCTGCGGGGCATCCTCACCGGCGGCAAGGGCGTCATTGCCCAGATGGAGGCCCAGGAGAAGGAGAAGACCGGCATCCGCACGCTGAAGATCGGCTTCAACAAGGTGTTCGGCTATTACATCGAGGTGTCCAAGTCCTTCGCCGACCAGGTGCCCGATACATACATCCGCAAGCAGACCCTGGTCAACGGAGAGCGGTACATCACCCAGGAATTGAAAGACCTGGAGCACGAGATCCTCACCGCCTCGGACCGGGTGGTGGCGCTGGAGTACGAGCTGTTCACCCAATTGCGCCAGGCCATCACCGACCAGAGCGGCCGGGTCCAGCGGACCGCCGCCGCCGTGGCGGAGCTGGACGCCCTGGTGTCCCTGGCCACGGTGGCGGTGCGGAACCACTACTGCCGCCCCACCGTGGACGAATCCGGCGTCATCGAGATTCACCAGGGCCGCCACCCGGTGGTGGAGCAGATGCTCAAGGACAGCCTCTTTGTCCCCAACGACACCTTCATGGGGGCCAAGGAGGACCGGGTGGCCATCATTACGGGGCCCAACATGGCGGGCAAGTCCACCTACATGCGGCAGGTGGCTCTGATCTGCCTGATGGCCCAGATCGGGTCCTTTGTCCCGGCGGCCAGTGCCCGGCTGGGGGTGGTGGACCGGATCTTCACCCGGATCGGCGCCAGCGACGACCTGTCCGCCGGCCAGTCCACCTTCATGGTGGAGATGACGGAGGTGGCCGACATTCTGCGCCACGCCACCAAGCACTCCCTGCTGATCCTGGACGAGATCGGACGGGGCACCTCCACCTTTGACGGCATGTCCATCGCCCGGGCGGTACTGGAGTACTGCGCCGACAAGAAGCTCCTGGGGGCCAAGACATTGTTCGCCACCCACTACCACGAGCTGACCGAGCTGGAGAACACCCTGCCCGGCGCCGTCAACTACAACATCGCCGTCAAGACCCGGGGCGAGGAGATCATCTTCCTGCGGAAGATCCTGCCCGGCGGGGCCGACCGCAGCTATGGCATTGAGGTGGCGTCTCTGGCGGGGCTGCCGGACAAGGTGGTCCAGCGGGCCAAGGAGGTCCTGCGGCAGTTGGAGGCGGAGAACGGCGTCCAGTACGTCTCCGCCCGGAAAGAGGAGGACCAGGTCTCCCTGTCTGCTATCGGCGAGGGAGAGGTCCTGGACGCCATCCGGCGCTGCCAACCGGACACGCTGACGCCCATCGAGGCCATGAGCCTGATCTACGAATGGAAGCAGAAGCTGACTTGATATCTTCTTCGGCCAACACCGGAGAAAACCAATCCTTGAGGGAGGCGCATCCATGGCAAAGCGAGGCCACAGCGCGTATATGACACCGGGAGAGCAGATCGCCGGAACGGTGTTCTTTGTGATCTATCTGCTGGTGCTGCCCTTTGCCACCGCGCCCCTGTTCCGCCTGGCGGGGGACCTGCTGGGCACCCAGATCGACCCCGGGCTCCAGAATGCCCTGTACTATTACATCCTCTTTGCCGCCACCGTGATCATCTTTCACAGATTCCTGGGCCGCACCTCCCGCCAGTTGGTGGATAATCTGGGGGTGGCCTGCAAGACATGGGTGGCGGGATTGATCGCCCTGTACGGACTCAATGAGCTGGTCTACCGGCTGACCCGGCTGGTATCCGCCAGCCAGACCAACCTCAACGATGTCGCTATCTCCGCCCAGATCGACGACGCGCCCCACATGACGGTGTTGATCGTGGTGTTTCTGGCGCCCTTTGTGGAGGAGGTGCTGTTCCGGGGCCTGGTGTTCGGCAATCTGCGGGGCAAGAGCCGGACGGTGGCGTATCTGGTGTCCTGTTTGCTGTTTGCCCTGCTGCACGTGTGGCAGTTTGCGGTGGTGAACCGGGATCTGACGTACTTCCTGTTGATGATCCAGTATCTGGTGCCGGGTCTGGTGCTGGCCTGGGTCTACGACCACAGCGGCACGCTGTGGACCTCCATTGGCCTCCACGCCGCTGCCAACGCCCTCAGTGCCTTGGTTTTACTGGTGTGAGGCGGCGGGAATTTTGAATTCAGATTTTGGAGAGAAGAAACGGATATGAATTTTTTTGATGTGCTGAGTGAGATGCTGGTGATCCTGTTCGCCATTGTGGCGGGAATTGTCGCCAAGCGGTTGGGCTATCTGGGCGGGGAGACGGACCAGAAACTCAGCAAGCTGCTACTGAACATCACCATGCCAGCCATGATTCTGGCTTCCGTCATCACCGGAGACGAGCTGCCGGAGGCAAGTGTCATCCTGTCGGTACTGGAAGTGGCGGCGGTTTTTTATGTGCTGTCCTTTGCCGTTGCCCTGCTGGTGCCCCGGTTTTTATCGGGGACTCCCGCCCAGAAAGGTGTTTGGCGGTATGCGCTGTCCTTCCCGAACGTGGGATTTATCGGCTACCCTGTGGCGGTGGCACTGTTTGGGGAGGGGGCCCTTTTTTATGCAGTGGTGCTGGTACTGCCCTTCAACCTGCTTTCTTACAGCCTGGGCCCCCTGATGCTGGCGGGGGCGACCCGGTTCCGCTGGCAGCAGCTTTTGAGCCCTTGTATCGTGTCCTCCGTTGCGGCGCTGGTGCTGGCTCTGACCCGGCTGCGCCCCCCGGCTCTGGTGGGTGAGATGCTGGATTTCGTGGGGGACATCACCGTGCCGCTATCGCTGCTGGTGGTGGGGTCCTTCCTGGCGGATATACCGGCAGGCAAGGTGTTTCACTCCCCGAAGCTGTGGTTCCTGTCGGTCCTGCGGCTGTTGGTGATGCCAACAGTGCTGTGCCTGATTCTGCGGGCCATGCATGTGGAGGACCTGGTGCTGGGCATTGCCGTGACCCAGATGGCCATGCCTGTGGCGGTGAACGGCACCCTTTTGAGCATGGAATACGGTGGCGACACCGCCTGTATGGCCCAGATCACCTTCCTGACCACCCTGGGCTCTATCCTAACCATTCCCATCATAGCGGCACTGCTGCTGTGACAGAAAGACACACAAAAGGAGGAACCGTATGTCCGGAACGATCATCGTGTCCGCGAGAAACACCAGCAGGACACTGATCAAGCTGGCGCTGACTCTGGCGGCCACCGTTGTTGTGATCTATCTGCTCTGGCCCGTGGCTTACCCCGCACTGGAGCGGGTGGAGATGGGCTCCGCGTGGGGATTCGCGAACATGACGGAGCTGGCCCGTGGCCTTCTGGTGGCCGTGGGGGTGTATGTGGTCTTCTCTCTGGTCGGGTATCTCCTTGAGCGGCTGTTGCCGGAACGGGGAGACACCGCCTCGGTGCCCTGGCGGGTGTCAGGCGGTACGCTGACGCTGGGAGAGGATGCCATACCGCTGGACAGCATCCGCCAGGTCCACTGCTGGCCCGGCCGCAATATCCTGGGCCAGTCCACCGGCAATATCGTGGTGAACATTGAGACCACCGGCAAAAACCGGGTGCTGCGCACCCTCTCCGGGGAACGGGCGGAGGAGAGCGCCGATGCGCTGGAGCGGCTGGTGCGGGCGCTGGGCTACGGCGCCGCCTGGGATGCCGCCCGGAGCTGAGCCCTCCGCGAAAGGAGAACGCTATGCCTCATATTCAACAACTGGACAGCCATGTGGCCGACCTGATCGCCGCCGGTGAGGTGGTGGAGCGGCCGGCCAGCGTGGTGAAAGAACTGGTGGAGAACGCCATCGACGCCGGCAGCTCCGCCGTGGTGGTGGAGATCCGCCGGGGCGGTATGTCACTGATCCGGGTGACGGACGACGGCTGCGGTATCGCGCCGGAGGAGCTGCCCACCGCCTTTCTGCGCCATGCCACCTCCAAGCTGCGGACGGAGGAAGACCTGGGAAAGATCGGCACCCTGGGCTTCCGGGGCGAGGCCCTGGCGGCCATCTCCGCCGTCAGCCGGGTGGACATCATCACCTGCTGCCCCGGGGCGGCGGAGGGCGCATCGCTGCATCTGGAGGGCGGTGAGCCCGGAACAGTGGAGGCCGCCGGCGCACCCCAGGGTACCACCATTGCCGTCTGGGACCTGTTTTACAACACTCCGGCCCGGCTGAAATTCATGCGTAAGGACAGCGCCGAGACGGCGGCAGTGGCCGGATTGATGCAGCATCTGGCCCTGTCCCACCCGGATATCTCCTTCAAGTTCATCAAGGACGGCGTGGAGGCCCTGCACACCCCCGGTGACGGGCGGTTGGAGTCCGCCGTGTATGCGGCTCTGGGCCGGGACTTTGCCCACGGCCTGGTGCCTGTGGAGGGCCGGGGCGGCGACGTGGCCGTGTCCGGCTTTGTCACCGGCCCCCTCCAGGGCCGGGGCTCCCGGTCCATGCAGGTGTTCTTCGTCAACGGCCGCTTC
The DNA here is from genome assembly GCA_900551885.1 of uncultured Oscillibacter sp. Classification (GTDB taxonomy): domain Bacteria; phylum Bacillota; class Clostridia; order Oscillospirales; family Oscillospiraceae; genus Oscillibacter. The sequence continues at coordinate 362 of URXS01000135.1, read as the reverse complement.
ATCAAGTCCCAGTTGCTGACGGCGGCGCTGGAGGAGGGTTACCGCAACCAGATTATGAAGGGGAAGTTCCCCGGCTGCGTATTGTCCGTGACGGTGCCGGTGACGGCGGTGGATGTCAACGTCCATCCGGCCAAGACCCAGGTGAAGTTCGCCCGGGAGCACGATGTGTTTGACGCCGTGTACCACACGGTGCGGGACGCCCTGGACAGCCGGGGCGCCGCCAATGCCCCCGCCGCCCAGAAGGAAGCGCGGCCCGCCCCCAGACAGGATTTCTTCCAGACCATGGACGCAAAAACTTACCGGGAACAGGCGGCCAAAGGCACCGCCGCCCCGGCCCGGCCCGTCTGGAACACCGAGCGCCG
>URXS01000134.1 GCA_900551885.1 uncultured Oscillibacter sp. | reverse complement strand
GTGGCTGCTCCCCGTTTCTTATCTGATTATTCGCTGTCGATATGGTGTTGAATCCGCTGCATGATCATGTCCAGAGCCACCAGATTATGACCACCCTCCAGCACCACGATGTCTGCATACTTCCGGGAGGGTTCCACGAACTGTTCGTGCATGGGCTTTACAGTGGTCAGATACTGCGTCACCACGGATTGCAGCGTCCGGCCCCGTTCCTCCACGTCCCGCAGACACCGGCGGAGAATGCGCACATCGGCGTCGGCCTCCACGAAGATTTTGATATCGAACATGTCCCGCAGAGTGGGGTTCTGGAAAATGAGGATCCCTTCCACGATGATGACCTTGGAGGGAAAGATCTCCACCGTCTCGTCAGTACGATTGTGATCCGTGTAGGAGTACACTGGGCAGCGGACGGAGTGGCCGGCCTTCAGCTCACGCAGGTGCCGAATCAGAAGATCTGTGTCAAAAGCACTGGGGTGGTCATAGTTTTGCCGGGCCCGCTCCTCGTAGGTCTTGCCCTCCTGGCGTTTGTAGTAGCTGTCGTGGCCAATGACGGTGACATCATCCCCAAAGTGTTGCTTTAGATGGCGGGTCAGCGTGGTTTTGCCGGAGCCGGAGCCACCCGCAATGCCGATCAGGATTGTGCTCATATCGCCTGAAATCTCCCTGACGGGCGAAGCTGTCGTCCGTTTCTGTGCCTCATTATAAAAGTGCGTCTTACCAAAAGCAAGGGTGGCAGTCCCCAATACGTGGAATTTCCTGAAAATTCGATGGCTCCGGACTTGACGTCTCCCGGAAAAGCCGATATTATGTCAATTATAGAGAAAACAGCCAACGCGCGGAAGGAGGGCCCCTATGGCCATGATACGCTGCCCCATCTGCGGGGAAAAATTTTCCGATACTTACCGCCACTGCCCCTTTTGCGAGGAGGAAGAGGCGCTGCGTCAGGGTGAGCAGATCCGGCGGAATATCAACCGGGGAGGTAAGCGGGTAGCCCACCGCCGCCAGCAGCCCAGCCTGCTGAGCCCGCTGCTGATTCTCCTGATTTTGATACTGGCGGCTTTGTTGGTGTATCTGTTGTACGGCGACAAGCTGGCTGCCACCCTCTTCGGGAACGCAGAGCAACAGCAGCAGGAAGAGGTCCTGGATCATCAGGAGGATGACGGCACCGTCACCATGCCGGAGGACGGCCAGGTTGTTGACGGAGAAAACGGGTCCGGCGATACAGATACCGTGGACCTGTCCCAGGTGGATCCGTCCACGCTGCCGGAGACGTTGACCATTGCATATCTTGGCAGCCCCCGGGAGGAGTTTACCATGTCGGTGGGGGATGAGCCCATTCCCCTGACCGTCTCCGGCGGCACCGGAACCTATGCCTGGAGCAGCAGCGACGACGGTATCATCTCTGTCGACGAGAGCGGAAAAGTCACCGCCATTTCCGCCGGCCAGGCCACTCTGACAGTCACCGACGGTACCGGAAAGGGCACCTGCGAGGTGATTGTCAAGGCTGGGACCAACTCCACCGACACTTCTACCGGAACCGCAACCTCCGGCGGATCGCTGAAGGCTGGCGCCGCAGTTGTGGTCAACGGCGGTAACGGCGTTCGGGTCCGTTCCGGTCCCAGCACCAACGACGAAGTCCTGGCCACCATTCCCAACGGCGGCTCTGTTCAGATCGTGGAGAGCGCCGGCGACGGCTGGTACAAGATCACCTTCTCCGGTGTAGGCGGTGTCACGACCACCGGCTACATGAAGGGCGACTACCTGGCCAACCAGTAAAATGGACCTGGAAATATCCCCGAATGTGGATACGTTCGGGGATATTTCATTGCGTTTGCGGGAGAAATATGCTATGATCGGTAATGCACAGACTACCAATTTGAAGGAGAGCGTCATGACCACCAAACAGTTTCAGGAGCGGTCTGCCCTGAGAATTTTTTTGTCCTATTTCCGTCCCCACCAGAAGCTGTTTTTCCTGGATATGTGTTGCGCGCTGGTGATCTGTCTGATCGATCTGGCCTTTCCCGCCGTGTCCCGGTGGTGCATGTATGAACTGCTGCCTCAGAACGCCTACGGAGCGTTCTTCGCCGTCATGACGGTGGTGTTTTTCGCCTTCGCTCTGCGGGCGGTGATGCAGTACGTGATCTGCTATTGGGGCCATACCTTCGGCATTCTGGTGGAGGCGGATATCCGCCGGGACCTGTTTCACCACATGCAGGAGCTGAGCTTCGACTACTATGACCGCAACCGCACCGGTCAGCTCATGAGCCGCCTGACGGCGGACCTGTTTGACATCACGGAGCTGGCGCACCACGGTCCCGAGGATGTGTTTATCTCCGGCATCACCATCGTGGGAGCGCTTGGTGTTATGTTTACCATTCAGTGGCGGCTGGCACTGGTGATCGCGGTGATTCTGCCGGTGTTCTTTGCTGTGGTGTGGCGCTGCCGCCGCTCCATGAGCGAGGCCTCCCGCCGAGTCAAGCAGAAGACCGCCGTCATCAACGCCGACATCGAGTCCGGCCTCTCCGGTATCCGCACGGCCAAGGCCTTTGCCAATGAGGAAGCGGAAATGGAGAAGTTCGACGTCTCCAACAACAGCTTCAAGACCTCCAAGCGCCAGTTTCACAAGGCCATGGGCCGGTTCAATGCCACCATGGAGTTCTTTTTGTGTATTTTATCGGTGGCTGTTATCTCCGTGGGCGGTTTTTTGATCATGCAGGGCCGGATGGATACCGTGGATTTGATCACCTTCAGCCTCTATATCACCACTTTTGTGAACCCCATCCGCAAGCTGTCCAACTTCGCGGAACTCTTCGCCAACGGCACCGCCGGCTTTGGCAGGTTTGTGGAGCTGATGCGGGAGGAGCCGGCGCTGAAGGATGCCCCTGACGCCAAGACCCTCTCCCGAGTGGAGGGCCGCATCGACGTGGACCATGTGGAGTTTGCCTATCAGACGGACCTGCCGGTCCTTCACGACGTGGACCTCCATATTCAGCCCGGTGAGACCATCGCTGTGGTAGGGCCCTCCGGCGGAGGGAAATCAACGTTATGTCAACTGATTCCCCGGTTCTACGACGTCACCGCCGGCGCGATCCGTATCGACGGCCAGGATGTCCGCCAGGTGACCCAGGAGTCCCTGCGGCGGAATGTAGGCGTGGTGCAGCAGGACGTATTTTTGTTTGCCGCCAGCATTCTGGAGAACATCCGTTATGGCAAGCCTGGTGCCTCCGAGGAGGAGGTGGCCCGGGCGGCAAAGCTGGCGGAGATCTACGACGACATCGTGGCCATGCCGGATGGGTTCAACACCTATGTGGGAGAGCGGGGCACGTTGCTCTCCGGTGGCCAGAAGCAGCGGATCTCCATAGCCCGCATCTTTCTGAAGGACCCGCCGGTTCTGATTCTGGACGAGGCCACTTCTGCGCTGGACTCCGTGACGGAAGCCAAATTGCAGGAGACCTTTGAAAAGCTCTCCCATGGCCGGACCACCATCATCATTGCCCACCGGCTTTCCACAGTCCGCAACGCCGACCGCATTGCCGTCATCGAGGAGGGCCGCATCGCGGAGCTGGGCAGTCATGCGGAGCTGATGGCCAAAAACGGCGCCTATGCGGCGCTGGTACGGACCCAGGAGCTGAGCGGCCATGGAGAAGAGTAAGCTGTTGGACCGCTGCGGCGCCCTGGGAGAGGACCGCCTGCTGCTGGCCAAGGTCCTGGACCGGGCGGAGCAGGCGGAGCGGCGGAGTATTCCCGCCGCCACGGATTTCCTCAGTCCCGCCCAGCGGGTGCAGGCGGAGGATCTTCTGCGACTGGCGGGGATTTCGGAAACTGTCTTCGCTTCCTTAGGAGGCTACCCGGAGGCGGAGCGGCGGATTCTGCTGTTTCTGCCGGACTGGCTGGACCGGGAGGACGCTGGCAGCCAAAGTCCCCTGCGGTGCCTGCGGGCGGCATTCCGGCCGGAGGAAGCCCCTACCCACCGGGATTTGCTGGGCAGCCTTATGGGCCTGGGAATCGTTCGGGAAAAAGTGGGAGACATTCTGGTGAGCCCGGACAGTGCGGATTTGATTGTATTGGACACGGTGGCGGACTTCCTTCTGCAAAACTGGACCAGCGCCGGGCGAACCCATCTGACCGTGATGGCCATTGAGCCGGAGAATCTGCGGGTGCCGGAGATTCGAATGGAGGAGGTACGGGACACGGTCTCCTCCCTGCGGCTGGACGCGGTGATCGCCTCGGCTCTGCGTATGGCCCGGGGCAAAGCTGCTGAGCTGGTGGAGCGGGGCGCTGTCCAGGTCAACTGGCGGCCCTGTGCCAAACCGGACAAGCTGCTTTCAGAGGGAGACACCGTCTCTGCCCGGGGTTTTGGAAAGTTTCAACTGGCCCAGGTAGGCGGCCTCACCAAAAAGGGCCGGATCGCCATTGTGGTCAAACGGTATGTCTGAAGAGGAGAAGGACGATGCTGGAATACAAGTTTGAGGAGATCAACTGCAATGACGGTGGAGGCGGCTACAGCTTATTCGGCGGCGTTGGCTGGGAGACGTTGGCCCACCAGGAGATCATTCTCCGCCGTGCGGCGGAGGGCTGGCGCTATGTGGGTTTTATTCCCAAGCGGCAACGGGCCGGAGGTTATATGGAGACGATTGACCTGGTCTTTGAGCGGCAGCGCCCGGAGACCTGACAGGAGGAGCAGATACATGGACCAGAAGCAGATCGACCGGATCAACGAGCTTGCCCGGAAAGCCAGGACCCCCGAGGGCCTGACACAGTGGGAGCAGGTGGAGCAGGCGGCGCTCCGGCGGGAGTATATCGACGCCGTGCTGGGGAATCTCAGCACCCAGTTGGATCACACCTATGTGGTGGATCAGGATGGCCACAAGCGGAAGCTGGAGAAGAAGGGGGAATAAGGCCGTGGCCGGAAAACAGAAAAAGAACGGCAAGGAGGCTGGCTGGGGCATCTGGGCGGCCATCGTGGTATTGTTCGCCATAGGAGCGTGGCCCATTGCCCTGATCTTGCTGCTGGTCAAGCTCTTCGGCAAAGACAGCCAGGAGTCCCGGCAGGCGGCGCCGCCGCTG
>URXS01000133.1 GCA_900551885.1 uncultured Oscillibacter sp. | reverse complement strand
TCACGGGAAGCCCTTCAAGCTGCTTCCATGGCAGGAGAAGATCATCCGGGACGTGTTCGGCACGGTGCGGGACGACGAATATCAGCGGTACTGCTACAACAACGGCACCAGCAAATCCAAGACGCCCAGCTTCCACGGCGTGAAGGCAGGGCTGGCCTTTGACTTCTGCAAGAACGTAAAGGGCCACGAGTTTGATGATCTTGCCTTTTTCAGCAAGGCCGCCGCCATCGCCAAGGAGAAAGGCGCCCGTCGGTGCCTGCCCCTGAAGGTCAGTGGTCCCTTCCACACGCCCCTGATGGCCCCTGCCGGGGACGCTTTGCAGTCTTATTTCCAGAACGTAACCTTCGGCGAGCCTCAGATCCCCGTGATCTTCAACTGCCTGGGCACTGTAAAGGGCGATGACGTTACCATTCCTGAGCTGTTGGTCCGCCAGGTCCAGAGCAGCGTCTATATGGAGGACTCCATCCGCACCATGGCCGCCATGGGCGTGGACGCCATCGTGGAGATCGGTCCCGGCAAGGCCCTCAGTGGCTTTGTGAAGAAGACCGTGCCGGAGGTACCCGTCACTGCCGTGGAAACCGCGACGGACGTGGAGGCCCTGCCCCAGACACTGGAGGGCCTGCTGAAAAAGGAGGACGCATAAATGGATTTTGGAGGGAAAACCGCGGTGGTCACCGGCGGCAGCCGGGGCATTGGCCGGGCCGTGTGTCTGGAGCTGGCAAAGGGCGGCGCCAATGTGGTGCTGTGCTACGCCGGCAATGAGACCGCTGCCAACGAGACCGTTTCCGCCTGCGAGGCCCTGGGGGCCAAAGCCCTGGCCGTCAAATGCGACGTGGCCGACAGCGCCCAGGTGAAGGCGCTCATGGATGAGGCCGTGAAGGCCTTTGGCCGCATCGATATTCTGGTCAACAACGCCGGCATCACCCGGGATGGCCTGCTCATGATGATGAAGGAGGACGACTTCGACGCCGTCATCTCTGCCAATCTCCGGGGCACGTTCCTGTGCATGAAGGCCGTCTCCCGCCTGATGATGAAGCAGCGCTACGGCCGGATCGTGAACCTCAGCAGCGTGGTGGGCCTCCGGGGCAACGCCGGTCAGGTCAACTACGCCGCCAGCAAGGCCGGCGTCATCGGCATGACCAAATCTCTTGCCAAGGAGCTGGCCTCCCGGGGCGTCACCGTCAACGCGGTGGCTCCCGGCTTCATCAATACGGATATGACCGCCGCCATGCCCCAGGCCGCCAAGGATGCCATGATGCCCACCATCCCCATGCAGCGGCTGGGCGCGCCGGAGGACGTGGCCAGGGCCGTGGCCTTCCTGGCCAGCGACAGCGCCGCCTATATCACCGGGCAGGTGCTGGCGGTGGACGGAGGCATGGCGATGTGATCTCAAGGGGGAGCAGGCTCCCCCTCGACCTCCCCCACCACCAGTGACATCGGTCACTGGTGAACGCCGCCCAAGGCGGCTGGGTCAATGTATTTTCGGCAGGCACATGTCCTGCCGAAAATCATTGGAAATCCTTCTTTCGCCGGAGGCGAAAGAACTGAGGAAAATCACGATTTCCCCTGGGCCCCTTTCCTCTATGGGGGGATGCGGGACCGTTTGCTTGTTACTTGAATTCAAATTCGGAGGTACCACTATGGAACGACGCAGAGTCGTCATTACCGGCCTGGGCGCTGTGACGCCCCTGGGCCTTACCGCCACCGACACCTGGCAGGCGGTGCGGGAGGGACGGTGCGGCATTGGCCCCATCACTCAGTTCGATCCCGCAGAGCAGAAGGTGAAGCTGGCCGCCGAGGTCAAGGACTTCGTGCCGGAGAACTACCTGCCCAAGCCCGAGGCCAAGCGCATGGGCCGCTTTACGCAGTTTGCCGTGGTAGCCACCAAGGAGGCCATGGCCGATGCGGACTTTACCCTGGCCGAGGGCGAGGAGGACCGCTGCGGTGTCATCGTCTCCAGCGGCATCGGCGGTCTCAGCATCACCGAGGCGGAACACGACAAGGGTGCTGCAAAGGGCTGGGACCGGGTCTCTCCCTTCTATATCCCCACCGCCATCTGCAACATGGCCGCCGGTCAGATCGCTATTCACACCGGCTTCCGGGGCATGTGCTCCTGCCCGGTGACCGCCTGCACCGGCGGCACCAACGCCGTGGGTGACGCCTTCCATTACATCCGGGACGGCTATGCCGACGTGATGCTCTGCGGTGGCACCGAGTCCGCCGTGACGCCCCTGGCCATCGGCGGCTTCACCTCCATGAAGGCCCTGAGCCAGGCCACCGACCCCAACCGGGCCTCCATCCCCTTTGATGCGGAGCGCAGCGGCTTCGTCCTGGGCGAGGGCGCCGCCATTTTGCTGCTGGAGGAACTGGAACACGCCAAGAAGCGGGGTGCCAAGATCTACGCGGAGTTCGTGGGCTACGGTGCCACCTGTGACGCCTATCACATGACCGCTCCCCGGGCTGACGGCTCCGGCGGCGCCAAAGCCATGGCCATGGCCATCGCCGACGCCGGCATCCGGCCGGAGGACGTGGACTACATCAACGCCCACGGCACCTCCACCCACCTCAATGACGCCGGCGAGACCGCCGCCGTCAAGACCGTGTTCGGTCCTCACGCCTATGAACTGGCCATCAGCTCCACCAAGTCCATGACCGGCCACATGCTGGGCGCTGCCGGCGCCGTGGAGGCCATGATCTCCGCTATGACCCTGCACGACGGCTTCATCCCCGCCACCATCCACTACGCCGTGCCGGACCCGGAGTGCGATCTGGACGTGGTGCCCAACACCGGTCGGGAGAAGGACGTGCACTACGCCCTGTCCAACTCTCTGGGCTTCGGCGGCCACAACGGCAGCATTCTGCTGAAGAAATGGGAGGCGTGACCATGGAGCTCAATTCCAATCAGATCGCAGAGATCCTGCCCCACCGCTATCCCTTCGCCCTGGTGGACCGGATCACCGACTATGAGCCCGGCCAGTGGGCCAAGGGCATCAAATGCGTCACCGTCAACGAGCCCTTCTTCTGCGGCCACTTCCCCCAGTTCCATGTGATGCCCGGTGTGCTGATTCTGGAGGCCATGGCCCAGGTGGGCGGCGTGGCCATTTTGTCCCTGCCGGAGAACAAGGGCAAACTGGCCCTGTTCGGCGGCGTGAAGAATGCCCGTTTCCGCCGCAAGGTGGTGCCCGGTGATGTGCTGGAGATGGAGTGTGTGCTGACCAAACGCCGGGGCCCCGTTGGCATCGGCGAGTGCAAGGCCACCGTGAATGGACAGGTGGCGTGCACGGCGGAATTGACTTTTGCCATCAGCGGATGATGGTTGCTGTATTTTCGCCGGTTTGCTATAATAGAGAGAAAACTGGGGAAAGTGGGCTGCATATCATGCTGAAATACGCTTTTTTTAACGTGTATACCAAATTCAAGCTGCATTTTTACCAAGAGATCTTTCAGCGGTTTCAGAGCCGGGAAGCCAGTCTCACCACGGTGGAAACCTTCTGCATGGAGAGCATCCAGGCCCTGGGCACCCCTACCATCAACGAGTTTGCCACCTTCATGCGGATCTCGCCGCCCAACGCCGCCTACAAGGTCAACAGCCTGGTGAAGAAAGGCTATATTGAGAAGATCCAGTCCCCGGAGGACCGCCGGGAATATCATCTGAAGGTCACCCAGAAGTATATCGACTACTACGACATCAGCAACGCCTACATGGTGGAGGTCATGGACCGCATCGCCCATCGCTTCCCACCGGCGGACTGCGCCAAACTGGAGGAGATGCTGACGATCATCAGCCGGGAGCTGATGCCGGAGGTGAAGATCCCGGAAATCGGCACTTCAGAGAAATGAACCTTTTATATGCAAAGCGGAGGCACACCCATTGGGTGTGCCTCCGCTTTGCATCTTTCTAAAACAGCCCCTCCGGGATGCGGATATCCTCTTTCGGCACCTTATCCCAGGTGAAGTCCGGCAACAGCGATTCCGCGCTCCTGGGTGCGGCAGAGGGATTGAAGCCTGCCAGATATGCCAGTTTTCCCAGGATTTCCTCCGCCGATGTTCTTGGCCGCAGTACGTCCAGCCCTGCGTCGGCATTCCGCTTGCTGAGGCGCCGCCCGTCGCAGGCCAGCAGCAGCGGAAAGTGGTAGAACTCCGGTGCCCGAACCCCCAGCAGCCGGTAGAGAAGCAACTGCCGGGGCGTGGAATCCAGCAGATCCGCCCCCCGGACCACCTCGGTGACGCCCATGGCGGCATCGTCCACCACCACAGCGAGCTGATAGGCAAACAGGCCATCCGACCGCCGCAGCAGGAAATCCCCACACTCTGTATCCAGCCGCTGGCACTGGAGACCCATATGGCCGTCCCGGAACACGATTTCTTCTTCCGGTACCCGCAGCCGTAGTGCCGGCGCCCTTGTTTTGGCCCGTTCCGCGACCTCGGGGGGAGTGAGATGACGGCAGGTGCCGGGATAAACGGCCTGCCCGTCGCTACGGTGAGGAGCACTGGCGGCGTGAAGCTCCGCTCTGGTACAAAAGCAGGGATACACCAGCCCCATTTCCTCCAGTTTTTCCAACGCCGCCTGATAGATCGCTGTCCGCCCGCTCTGATAATACGGCCCGTCGGGCCCCTCTTTTCCGGGTCCCACATCCCAATGAAGGCCCAGCCACTGCAAGTCCTCCTCCATCTGGTCAGCATAGCGCCGGGGACAGCGGGCGGTGTCCAGATCCTCAATGCGCAGCAGGACCGCTCCTCCCTTCTGCCGGGCACTGAGCCACGCCAGCAGACAGCACAGGATGTTTCCCAGATGGATCCGTCCGCTGGGAGACGGTGCGAATCTTCCCAGGCACGCCATACTGCTCCCTCCCCCCTTTTTCAGACCCCATTATATCCTCCTTTTTTAGCACCGACAACCCCTCATAAAAAGCCCTTTTTAGGGGGGTGCTACCAGAAATGCTACCAGATCAAAATCCGCAAACCCTTGTGGCCGTAGGCTTTCAAGGCCCACACATGTGTTGGTAGCAGTTTTTTCTTTTAAAATTGCTACCAAGTTGTCAAAATACATCCTATTTTCAGTGGTTTGACGTTTTTTGTTTGGGGATGTATACTGCCTCGTTTACCTGTTTTTTGTAACTTTTCCAGCAATTTCAAAAGGAGGAAAATCCACCATGAAGAAGTTCCTTTCTCTGGTTCTGGCTCTGGTG
>URXS01000132.1 GCA_900551885.1 uncultured Oscillibacter sp. | reverse complement strand
CCGCCGAACTCACGGGCGGAGACCAGAACGGCCTCGTCAGCGCCCATGGCCATCAGCTCCCGCAGCATGCCGGCTGCCGGGGGCGGACCCATGGTGACGACCATGACCTTGCAGCCGGTGGCGTCCTTCAGCTTCAGGGCAGCCTCCACGGCGTTCATATCGTCGGGGTTGGTGATGGTCTGCATGGACGCACGGTTCAGGGTGCCATCGGGATTGACAGCCACCTTACCGGAGGTATCGGGTACCTGCTTGACACAAACAATGATCTTCATAGTCGTTTCTTCCTCCTCTTACAGACCCATGTTGGCGGAGATGACGATGCGCTGGACCTCGGAGGTGCCCTCGTAGATCTCGGTGATCTTGGCGTCGCGCATCATGCGCTCCATGGGATAGTCCTTGGTGTAGCCGTAGCCGCCGAACATCTGCAGCGCCTTGGTGGTGGTCTTCATGGCGTGCTCGGAGCAGAACAGCTTGGCCATGGCGGCCTCCTTGGTGTAGCGCTTGCCCTCGCCCTTCATCACTGCGGCCTGATAGGTCAGCAGACGGCCGGCCTCGCAGCCCAGCTCCATGTCGGCGAAGGTGAACTGGGTGTTCTGGAACTTGCTGATGGGCTTGCCGAACTGGACACGGCCCTTGGTGTAGTTCTTGGCCTCTTCCATGGCGCCCTCGGCGATGCCCAGAGCCTGGGCCGCGATGCCGATCCGGCCGCCGTCCAGGGTCTGCATGGCGATCTTGAAGCCCTTGCCCTCCTGGCCCAGCAGGTTCTCCTTGGGAACGATGCAGTCGGTGAACACGATCTCGGCGGTGGGAGAGCCGTGCAGGCCCATCTTGACCTCGTGCTTGCCCACGGAGAAGCCGGGGAAGCTGCTCTCCACGATGAAGGCGGAGATGCCCTTGGTGCCCTTGGACTTGTCAGTCATGGCGAAGACCACGAACACGTCGGCCACATAGCCGTTGGTGATGAAGATCTTGGAGCCGTTCATCACATAGTGGTCACCCTCCAGCTTGGCCTCGGTCTGGCCCTTGGAGGCGTCGGAACCGGCGTTGGGCTCGGTCAGGCAGAAAGCGCCGACCTTGTGGCCGGTGGTCAGCATGGGCAGGTACTTGGCCTTCTGCTCCTCGGTGCCGTGGGTCAGGATGGGATCGCAGCACAGGCCGTTGTGGGTGGCCACGATGTCGCCGGTGGAGGCGCACTGCTTGCTCAGCTCCTCGATGCAGATGGCGCTGGCCAGAGGATCGGCGCCGCAGCCGCCGTACTCCTTGGGCACGCACATACCCATGACACCCAGGTCGAACAGCTTCTCGATGTTCTCCCGGGGATACTCGCTGTTGAGGTCGGTCTCGGCGGCGATGGGCTTGACTTCATTCTCGGTGAATTCCGCCATCATCTTCCGGATTAGCTGGTGCTCACGGCTCAGATTGAAATCCATGATGTTGTCTCCTTATCTAAAAATTTGAAATCACTGTTATCCGCTCCCCCTTTTGGCGGAGCGCCGAACCGGGGGAGGAGGAATCCTCCCCCGAAGACGGTTTTAGTCCTTGATGCCGGCAATGTCCTTGGCAAGCTGCTTCTTGCCCTGGATGTTGCCCTGGCGGGCGATCATGATGCGCTGGGCCTGGGGAGAGCCGGCGCCGTGCATGGACTCGGTGCGGTAGCCCACGGCAGCCGCGCCCAGGCACAGGTTCTCGATGAACCGCATGATCCGCTGGCGGTTCTCCGTCTTGACACCCTCGCGGGCCACGAAGAACTTGTTGCAGATCTCGCCGATGGTCTCGCCGTTGCGGCCCACCACCGTGTCGGAGTTGAAGTCCTTCTGAGAGGGCATGGTCACCATCAGGCCGCCGGCGATGTCCTCGGCCAGACGCACGATCTCATAGGGGAAGCGGGTCACGTTCTGCTTGCACACGTTGGCCAGCAGCAGGTCGATCTGATAGTTGCCCGCCTTGGTCTTGAAGCCCTGGGCGGAGCAGGCGATGCCGCAGCAGAACAGCGTCTCGTTCAGGTGGGTCATCTCGATCAGCTTGTCCTTGACAGCGCTGGCCTTTTCCACGCCGTTGTACTCGGCAGCGAGGGCAGCGGCGCCGATCAGGGTGTCGCCCACGCCCACCTTGCAGCCGCCGTAGCTCTGGCGGTGGTAGCCGGCGAACCGCTCCACCATCATGCCGGCAAACTCATACTCGCCGTTGAGGAAGATGTACTCGTTGGGGATGAACACATGGTCCAGCACCACCAGGGCCTCCTGGCCGCCGAACTTGGCATTGCCCACGTCGATGGAGGCATTCTCCTCCAGCTTCCGGGTGTCGCAGCTCTGACGGCCGTAGATCATGTACATGCCCTCGGCATCCGTGGGGCAGGCAAAGCTGACCGCCCAGTCCTTGTCCGCCTCACTCATGGAGATGGTGGGCATGAAGATGTGCCAGTGGGAGTTGATGGAGCCGGTCTGGTGGCACTTGGCACCACAGACCACGATGCCGTCGGGGCGGCGCTCCACCACATGGACGTACATATCGGGATCGGCCTGGTCGTGGGGAGCCTTGGACCGGTCACCCTTGGGGTCAGTCATGGCACCGTCCACCGTCAGGTCGTTGTCCTGCACGTAGGTCAGGAACTTCTTGAAGTTCTCGTGATAGTGGGTGCCGTACTTCTCGTCGGTCTCATAGGTGGTGGAGAACACGGCGTTGAAGGCGTCCATGCCCACGCAGCGCTGGAAGCAGGAGGCCGTCTTCTGGCCCAACAGACGCTGCATCTTCACCTTGTTCATCAGGTCCTCCGTGGACTGATGCAGGTGGGTGAAGCGGTTGATGGTGTGGCCCGTCAGGCTGGACTTCACCGTCATCAATTCCGCGTACTGGGGATCCTGGGCCAGCGCATAGGTCATGGCCACGCAGTTGATACTGGGGCGAATCATGGGGTGATCCACCCAGTTGTCGATCTTCTCCCCGAACATGTACACCCGGGTCTTCAGCTTGCGCAGGCTTTCAATGTACTCCTGTGCGGTCATCAATGCCATTTCTTTTTTCCTCCTCAATTTGGTTGGGGTTTGGGGGTTTAATCGTTGGCCAGGCCCATCAGTTCATCCTTGAAAATGCGCTCGTCCATGAGCTTCAGGTCTTCAGCGATCTTCGGCATGAACTCCATCTGGTCCAGGACCTGGGTCTGCAGGTCGATGCCGGGGGCCACTTCGATCAGGGTAACGCCCTCGGGCCGCAGTTCGAACACGGCGCGCTCGGTAATGTACAGCACCGGCTGGTGAACTTTGTTGGCGTAAGTACCGGAGAAGGTGATGTGCTCCACCTGGTTGACGAACTTCTTCTTTGCACCCTCCTGGGTGATGACCAGCTTGCCGTCCCGGCACTCGGTCTTCAATCCCTTGGCGGTGAAGGTACCACAGTAGACCACCTTCTTGGCGTTCTGGGTGATGTCGATGAAGCCGCCGGCACCGGCAAGACGGGTGCCGAACTTGGACACATTCAGATCGCCGTTGGGCGCGGTCTCGGCCAGACCCAGGAAGGCCACGTCCAAGCCGCCGCCCTGATAGAAGTCGAACTGGACGTTGTGGTCCAGAATGGCCATGGAGTTGGCCGCGCCGCCGAACTGGGTGCCGCCGTAGGGCACACCGGCGATGGAGCCAGCCTCCACAGTCAGGGTCATCTTGTTGGAGATGCCCTCCTCGGCGGCCACATTGGCGATCTTCTCCGGCGCGCCGGTACCCAGGTTCACGATGGCGTCCTGAGGCAGCTCCATGGCGGCCCGGCGGGCAATGATCTTCTTGGCGTCCAGGGGGATGGAGGGGATCTCGTCCACGGGGATGCGGAACTCGCCGCTGAGGGCACCGTCATAGGGCATGCCCAAGCACTGGAGGTTGTCCTCGATGGAGCCCACCACAATGGCATCCACATAGATGCCGGGGATCTTCACCAGGCGGGGATCCAGAGAGCCACCCTGGACGATCTTCTCCACCTGGACGATGACCTTACCACCGGAGTTCTTGGTGGCCTGGCACTGGGCGGTAACGTCCAGAGGGCCGATCTCCCGGTGGACGGTGCAGTTGCCGTACTCGTCAGCGTAGCTGGCGCGAACCAGGCACACGTCGATGGGAATGGGCTTGTAGAGCAGCCGCTCCTCCCCTTCGATGTTGATCAGCTTGACCAGGTCCTCCTTGGTGCACTCGTTGAGCTTGCCGCCGCCGTTGCGGGGATCCACGAAGGTATACAGGCCCACGTGGGTGATGGTGCCGATATTGTGGGCGGCGATGTCACGGTACATGTGGGTGATGACGCCCTGGGGCAGGTTGTAGGCCTCCAGTTTGTTGGCCAGAGCCAGCTCGCCCAGCTTGGCGGCGCGGTCCCAGTGGCCGCCCACCACACGCTTGCACATGCCCTCGTGGCCGAAGTGGTCGCCGCCGGTGCCGTCCCGGTGGCCCTGGCCAGCGGCGAAGAACAGTGTCAGATCTCTGGGATGTCCGGTTTCCAGGAAACGCTTTTCCAGGGCTTTGGTCAGGGCCTCAGGACAGGCGCAACTGACGAATCCGCCGGTGGAAACAGTGTCTCCATCCTTGACCAGCAGGGCCGCTTCCTCAGCGGTCAGTACACGAACTTTCTTCATGACTTCTATCCCTCTTTATTAATATGTATGTGTTCTTACTTGTTCTGGAAGTGCTTTTCCTTGCGCTTTTCCAGGAAGGCACCCATGCCCTCCTTCTGGTCGGCGGTGGCAAAGCACATGGCGAACAGCTCGTTCTCCAGGGCGATGCCGTCGTCGATGTCCATCTGCATGCCCCGGTCGATGCAGGCCTTGGCGTACTTGACGGCGATGGGGGCGTTAGCGGTGAAGGACTTGGCCATGGCGATGGCGCCGTTCATCAGCTCCTCGGGGGGATAGACGGCATTGACCAGGCCGATCTCCTTGGCCTCGGCGGCGCCGATGGTCTTGCCGGAGAAAATCAGCTCCTTGGCCTTGGCGATGCCCACCCGACGGGGCAGACGCTGGGTGCCGGAGAAGCCGGGAGTGATGCCCAGGCCCACCTCGGGCTGACCGAACTTGGCGCCGCCCTTGCCCTCGGCGTTGGGACCGGCAGCCAGAATGATGTCGCAGGCCATGGCCAGCTCGCAGCCACCGCCCAGGGCGAAACCATTCACAGCGGCAATGGTGGGGATCTCCAGCTCAGCCCCCATGGCCGCCTGGTAGAAGGAGATGGGCTGCTCATACAGCACCGTGGTCCCGTCCCGCTGGAACTGGGGATGGGGC
>URXS01000131.1 GCA_900551885.1 uncultured Oscillibacter sp. | reverse complement strand
GCAGCAGCACGCCGGTGCCCAGAGCGGCCACCGCCGCCAGCAGCACGCCCCAGCGCACCAGCATGGAAAGACGGAACCGCCGCTGCTCGTACACCACATACCACACCGCCAGCGTCAGAACCAGTACGGCCAGGCACAGTCCGGCCAGGGTCAGAGCGCACCGCAGGCCGGAGGGATAGAGCATCCCGGTCAGGTCGGATACGGTGGAGCCCCGGTCCAGCAGCAGCTTGCCGCCATCCATCAGCAGCAGGGCGCACCCCTCCTGGGTGATCCAGAGACTGGTACAGGCATCCAGATCATATTCTTCCTTCTCCAGTTCCAGAATGGGATAGGGCTGCCAATCGGTGAAGTCCGCATAAAACACCTTAAGACCGGCAGCATCCACATAGCAGACACCTGTGCCAGTCTGGTTCAAACCTATGATGATTTCCGCGTCCGACAGGGAAATCATAGCCCCGTCCGTCCGCACAAGGCCGCCTGCGCAGGCCAGCACCGCCGTGCCGTCGGACAGGGCCAAAGCGTCCCGCAGACCCGCCTGGGTAAAGGTCCCCGCCTTCTCCAGGCCGCCGTCCGCGCCGGTGCGCCGGTAAAAGGTGGCGGTGTCCTCTGCCAGCAGAGCGAAAGTGACTACACTGTCCACCTGGGAGAAGCTGGACAGCGTCAATGCCGCTATCTGTGCCTGGAGGTTCTGGCCCGGGCAGGGCTCACTGAGCAGCAGCTCCGCCTCGGTTCCCTGCTGGGTGAGGCGGTAGAGCTGGAGACAGGTCTCCGCCTCGGTGTTGTACAGGCCCAGGTATACCGCGCCGCCTGCCGCCGGGTACAGCGCTGCGGGCACGCTCTCCCGGGGAAGACCCTCCGCCGTCAGGCGCCAGGAATCCGTCCGGTTTCCCGCCTGATCGCCCAGCACCAGGGTGTAGCCATCCTGGTCCCGGTCCAGTACGTAAATCTTCCCCTCCGCGTCAGTGGCGGCCAGCAGGAAACTGGCCGTTCCCCGCCCGGTGCGGAGAATGGAGAGGCATTCGCTTCCGGTGTCCCGGAAGAGCAGGGCGGCGCCGGAGCCCAACAGGGCCAGAATCAACACGAACACGCCCCATCGCTTCAGCCGTTCCATACTGCTCACCGCTCCTTCCCACGGGCAATCCGCCGTTTTACGCGCCCAATCAGCAAAGAGCACCAGCGGCGGACAAAATTCTTCTTCTGCAAAGTCTCATAGGCCTCCCGGATTTCCGCCTCCCGGGTGCGCCACAGGGCGTAAAGCTGTACCGCGTTGGCGCAGCCGCCCTGTTCCAGCTCCTCCAGAAAATCCAGCTCCTCCCGGGGGGAGGAAAAACGGGGGTGGAGGATCTTGCGGGCCTGGTCCCCGGCCAGGTACACCACTTCCCGGGGATTCATCCCCTCCAGGGGGACCAGGTGGAATCGCAGGCTGAGCTTCTGGTTCTTCTGATCTATTCGTACGTTGTCCGACAGCAGTAGGGCGCAGGCCACCTCCGACGGTAGATCTGTCAGGTTCAGCACCTGCTGGAAAAGCTGCCCGGCGTAGTACAGCCGGTCCTGCCAGCCGTGGCTGTCTCCCTGATAGAAGATGTGATCGATGGGGACCCCGCCGCAGTCGTAAAACACGGCCACCAGGCTCTCTCCATCCAGAAACACATTCTGGAAAGCTCCACAGCCCTTCAGCCGGTCAAAGCAGGGAAGGTACTGGCGGAGGAGGGCACCCTCGTACAGATTCAAAAGGCAGCCCCGCATCTCCCGGTCCAGAATGTCCACCGCCTCCGCGAAGGCGTAGTTCTCCCGGCTGTCGGTGACCCGGACGACCTTGTATCGCTCCCGCACCAGCATGGCATCCACGGTACTTCCCCCTCTCCGCCGGGCCCGGCCCGGTTGTTCTCTCCCTCACTCCACAATCACAAAGGCGCTGGCAGTCACCGATTCGTCCGCCCCGGACACCGCGGTGATCTCATAGGTGCCCGGCAGCTCCGGCGCCTGGTAGAGGCCGTTGCGGTCGATGACGCCGCCATTTTCCTCCTTGACGGCCCAGGTGACGCTCTTGTCCTCGGAACCGATCACTTCTGCCTGGAACTGCAGCTTCTCCCGGCAGCCCAGCCGGGAAAACTCCGGCGTCACTGTCAGGCTCACCCGCCGCTGGGACAGGATGCGGCTGGTGTCCCGCTCCGGCTTCTGGGCAAAGTAGTGGACCCGGATGAGGTTGCCGTCCACTGTGTCGTGGAGCCACAGACCGATCCGCATGGTCCCCCGCTCGGGATAGACCAGGGCGGCCGCCTCCACCCAGGGTGGGGCGCTCTTGATGGACTTGTGCTTGAAGACCTCGCTGTTGCCGCACAGCAGGGCGGTCTCTTCCTGTTCTTTATCCATGAATTCCACGCTCAGCCGCACATCCACCGCACCGGCGCCTAAACCGTGGGCGATCTCCTGAGAGAACACCCGGCTGTTGACCCGGATGCCGCCTGGCATGGTGAGATCCACGGTGCCGTGGGCCACGGCGTAGTCGTACTGCTCCGGGGAGGGGATGCCGAAGTCCAGGTGCAGGGCTCCGGTGGAGGGCTGATAGACCGCCTTCACGTCGGGCTTCTGCCAGTACTCCAGGCTACGCACGGAGGTGGTCACCGTCAGGTCTCCGGTGCCGTCTCCCTTGGTAGTGTGTTCGCTCTTCACCGCCTGCTGGAAGGGCAGGCTGGTCACCCCGCCCACAAAGACGCCGCCGGCGGAGTGGATCAGCTCCAGCTTGGCCAGGTACAGCGGCAGGTCCTGGCCCCGCAGGTGGCGGGCCAGATCGTCCTGCCGCATGCGGCGCAGACGGCATGCCTCCTGGTCCCGGCACAGGTGGACGGCGGCAGGTACCTCCAGATAGTTTTTATAGTGGTGGCTGCCCAGCTCCACATTCAGCTCGCAGCCGCTGGGGAACAGGCGGCTGTCCACGTCGCTCATGGCCTTGGCACGCAGCGGGAAGTTCACGGTGTAGACGCACCGCTTTTCCTCCCGGCTCTCCCGCCAGGCCAAATGCACCCGGCCGTTGTCGCTCTCGGCGAAGGTGTTCTCCCCCTCCAGGGAAAACTGTACCGGCGGGGTGTTTTCGTTTTTCACCACCAGCACCTGGACCTGGAATTCCTCTCCTGCGCACAAAATGGAGGGAAGAGAGAGCACCAGAATCAGTTCGTCACTCTGGTAGAGCACCGACACGTTTTCCCGCCCGGCGGTCTCCAGCAGGCTCTGATAGGCGGGGGGCTCGGCGGTGAGAAAGAGCCGGTAGCCCTCCCGAGTCAGATCAAACTGCCGCTGGGCGCCCACCTCGGCGCCGGTGGCATTCACCGGCTCCACGTCCTCCTGGGCGTAGGCCAGGCACAGGTAGGCGTCCTTTTTGCCCGCCAGGGTCTCCTGGCCCTCCAGCATGGGCAGCTTGCGGAACAGGGCCTCCGGGACGATGATCTCCCGGCCCTGGTAGTCCAGGGCCATGCCGCTTTCAATCATCAGAGTGGATTCGTCACTGGCGGTGACCCCCAGGCCGCACACCACGCCGGCGCCATGGACCAGGCGGTTGAGCAGCTCCCTCTTGGTGCAGTGGTAGCGCTGCTCCACCTCGAAATCCCGGACGGTGAGCAGCTTCCCGTAGAAGTACCGGTTGCGCTCAAAGGGGAAAAAGTTGGCGTTATTCATGGTTGGCTCCTCCAATCGTGGTGTCATAGTGGATAGTGGCCTGCTCGTCGATCACCGCCGGCACATAGCCGCCGATCCGGGCGTTGATGCCCAGGTAGGTGTGCCAGTCCAACTGGACGCAGGGCTTGAGTTGGATCATCTGCATGGTCATTCCGGCTGGGATGACTGCCTCCATATCCCGCTGGAACAGCTCCCGCTCCCTCTGGCCCGAGAAGGTGTCCTCAGGCAGCAGGACGAAAAACCGGTAGGGATCCTCCCCGTACAGCCGCCGGTAGAGAACGGGGTCCTGACAGTCAGGCCGGTTGGGAGAGACCTGGAAGGGCTCAATCAGGATAGGGTCCCGTCCGGTGAGACGGCGCACGCTGCGCCGCACCCCCTCCACGGTGTACAGGTCCTCGTAGTCCGGCAGGGCGGTGCGGATGCGCTGCCGCAGCTCCTCCTCGCTGCCGCCCCGCTCCACACATACCCAGGAGGCCAGGTACCGCAGCAGGTCTCCGCCCGCGTGCTGGTAATCCATTTGGCCGGGCAGGGTGTCGATGCGGCGGTCCATGTCGGTGTACATGCTGTCAAAAATGGAGAGAAAGCGCCGGGTGAAGTCCTCCCCCTGATAGATGGCGGGGAGGTAGTCGGTCATGTGATCCCCCCGCATCCACAGTCGCAGGGTACGGATCACCGGGGCCTGGGTGCCGGTAGCGGTCAGCTCCAGCATAATCCACAGGTAGCGCCCCACACAGGGAAGCAGGCAGTCGCCGCTGTCCGAGACGGGGGCACCGAAGATCTCCCGCAGGGAAGCCATGGGGCTGGCTCCCAGGGACTGGATTCCCCGGTCCAGATCGGGCCAGTCCTCCCACCGGCGGGTGTCAGCGGCCCGGGCGTAAATCCGCAGAGCGGTGTCGGCGGGCAGGGCGGCCTCCACCGCTGCCCGGCCCCAGAGAAAGCCTGTTTCCCCGCTGTCCACCGCCGTCAGGCAGTACACACCGGTGGAGGTGCGCCCGGGGTCCAGACGCAGGCCGTCCCCCCAGGGCTCCACCTGGTGAAAATAACCGCCCATCCATTGCTCTGCGCAGCAAAATACCATCTGTGCCTGGATCGGCTCCATGCCGCTGTTCCCTCCTTTCCTTTCCAATCAGCGAATGCTTCCCCAGTCAGACAGCCGCTCCACACGAAGCGTGCCCAGCCTGGGAATGGCCCGCTGGGGCAGGAGAATGTCTCCCTCCTCATTTTGATAGCACCCCGGACTAGTGGCGCGCAGCGTTACCTCCCGCACCTGCAGCACGCCGGGTGTTGCCTGGACCAGGGCCCAGGCATCTCCCGCACGCAGGGTGCCGCCGATGCCGGCTCCCTCCAGCCAGGCGGAGAGTTGGTCCGCCAGGATCTCCTTCACGCCTTCCGCACCGCCCCGCAGAGTCACATCCATTTGGATTTCCACGTAGACCGGCGGCACAACTTTCACTTGGGTGCCGATGGGACGGACCCGGTCCATCTGTGCCTGGACCGCCGCCAGAAAGCGGCTGTCGGGCAGGGGACGATCCCCCGCTCCCGCCGGGACTGCCACCACCGTCACGGTGGGCAGGCGGCTGACGCCAGTGGGTTCCTCCGGGTCATAGCCCGGCAGCGCCTTTGCCGCCGCCACCCGCAGCCCCGGGGTCT
>URXS01000130.1 GCA_900551885.1 uncultured Oscillibacter sp. | reverse complement strand
TGCAATGATACCCGGCGTACACTGACCGATGGCGTAATAATCCGTCAGTTCCTCCTCCGTGGCCCAGTGCTTGTTTTCCACCACTTCCCGCTGCAAGATCGGCAGCATGGCCATTCCACCGCCGAAGGTCATGACCCCAACCTTGGCGAAAGTCCAGAACAGTTCCCAAAGTCCTTTCAAAATACATTCACTCCCAAATTTATTCCGTATATCCGTACAAACCCCGGACGGAGACCTCCCCGGAGCGGACCGTAGTGACGGTACCATCGTCCTTCCGGACTACCAGACCGAAATCTTGGTCCACATCGATCGCCTGGCCACACTCCTCCCCGGTTGGGGAAAGCAGACGCACCCGCTTCCCCAAATTCACGCACCGGCTCCGGTATTCCTCCCAATAGGCTTCCGTGTGGCCGGACACCAATGCAGTGCGCAGATGATCCAAGCGGGCAATCAGCGCCGCCGCCAGAGCGGGCCGGGAAACCGGTTTCCCCAGTTCCGCCGCCAAGGATGTGGCAATCGCCGCCACTTCCGGGGAAAAGTCCTCCGGCATGTGAAGCACATTGACACCGATTCCCACCACCAGATACTGAAGGCTCCCGGTCTCCGCCTCCAGAGACATCTCCGTCAGAATACCACACAGCTTCCGGCTGTTCAGCACTGGATCGTTGGGCCACTTTAACCCCGGAGACAGGCCGCAGACCGCCTCCACCGCGCCGCACACTGCCACACCGGCCATGGCCGTGACGCTCATCAGCCGCTCTGGAGGTAGTTGAGGCCGCAGCAAAACAGTGAGATACACACCTTTTCCCGGCGGGGACTGGAAAGACCGGCCCATGCGCCCCCGGCCCGCCGTCTGGCAGTCGGCCACCACCACCAGACCTTCCGGCTCTCCGGCCATAGCCAGCTCCTTGGCCCGGGTGTTGGTGGAATTCACTTCCGTCAGGCACACCAGCTTCCGCCCCACGACTTCTGTGGGCGGCAGGAAACGACGGATCTCCGGCTCCGTCAGGGCATCCGGCGCGGCCAGAAGGCGATAGCCCAGGCCCGTCCGGGCTTCCACGGTGTAGCCCTGGCGCCGTAGAACGTCCACGGCCTTCCATACCGCCGCCCGGCTGAGCCCCAGATGGCGGCTGATCTCCTCCCCGGAGACAAAAGCCCCCTCCCGCTGTCGCAGCAGCTCCAGCACGGTCTGTCTGCTCATGGCTTCGCCCCCCTTCTTCGCGGATTCGAGTGTATCACGTTTTTTCTCTCTTGTAAACCCGACCTGGCTTACCGGTAGATGCCTGAAAACAAGAGGGACCCGGCAGGGGTCCCTCTCGCGATAATCATTCTTTTTTCAGCCTGCACCTCAGACCGCTTTGGAAGCCGTCAATTTGCGGATGACCACCAAAGTGACCAGCATCAAAATCACCGACACCGGCAGGGCAATCAGCGCGTTAGGCACAAAGCCTGCAAAGATGTAACTGACCAAGCTCACTGCCGCGGCGGTGATGGCATAGGGGAGCTGGGTGGACACATGGTTCACGTGGTCGCACTGGGCACCGGCGGAAGCCATAATGGTGGTATCAGAGATGGGAGAGCAGTGGTCACCGCACACGGCGCCGGCCATGCAGGCGGAGATACATACGATGGACAGAGGATTGTCCATGGGGAACACGTTCTGGACGATGGGAATCAGCATACCAAAGGTGCCCCAGCTCGTGCCGGTAGCAAAGGCCAGCAGACAGCCAATGACAAACACCAGCGCCGGCAGCAGCATCTGCAGCCCGGCAGCACTGCTCCAGACAAAGTCCCGGACGAAATATTTGGCGCCCAGGGAGTCAGTCATGGCCTTCAGGCTCCAGGCGAAGGTCAGAATCAAAATAGCTGGCACCATGGCCTTGAATCCCTCGGGAATGCAGCCCATCATATCCCGGAAGGACAGGCTGCGGCGGATCATGTAATACACAAAGGTGAACACCAGGGCAAAGGCAGCGCCCAGCATCAACCCCACGGAGGCGTCGGAACTGGAGAAGGCGTCCACAAAGCTGGCTCCGGAGAAGAAACCGCCGGAGTAGATCATGCCGATGACACAGCAGATCACCAGCACCACGATGGGCAACACCAGGTCCAGTACCCGGCCCTTGTTCTCCTCTATTTCCTCATCCATCATGGCATAGGGGTTGGGCCCGGAGAACAGATCGCCGTTTTCCCGGGCGTTGTCCTCAAACTTCTTCATCAGGCCAAATTCTTCCTTCATCAGTACCATACCCACCATCATGACGATGGTCAAAATGGCGTAGAAGTTGAAGGGAATCGCCCGGATAAAAAGGTTCAGGCCCTGGCCGTCCTCAGCAAAGGCGGCCACGGCAGCGGCCCAGGAGGAGATAGGGGCAATGATACACACGGGGGCGGCGGTGGCGTCAATGATATAGGCAAGCTTTGCCCGGGAAATGCGGTGCTTGTCGGTCACCGGCCGCATGACGCTGCCCACCGTCAGGCAGTTGAAATAGTCATCAATAAAGATCAGGATACCCAGGATGATGGTGGCAAGCTGGGCTCCCACCCGGCTCTTAATGTGCTCCTGAGCCCAGCGTCCAAACGCGGCGGAGCCGCCGGCCTTGTTCATCAGGCATACCATGGTACCCAGAATCACCAGGAAGATCAAGATGCCCACATTGTAGCCGTCCGACAGCACGGAGACGATGCCGTCCTCAAACACATGCAGTACAGTCCCCTCAAAGGAGAAGTTGGAATAGAGCAGGCCACCTGCCAGGATACCGATGAACAGGGAGGAATACACCTCCTTGGTGATCAGAGCCAGCGCGATGGCGATGATAGGCGGCAGCAGGGCCCAGAAAGTGTTGTAGAAGTGACTGGGAGACTCCACATAGCCGGTTCCCCCGCAGGTAGCACACACATTGGCACCGCCACAGCTCTCACAGTCCGGATCCAGGCCGTAGCAGACCATGCAGGCACCGGAAGCACCGCAGTCGGGACACTCGATCATTTTTGTGCCGGGCTCTTCGGTGGGATCACTGGCTGCCGCCGGGACTGCCATGGCTGCGCACAGTACCAGCACCAGTACCAGCAGAGGCAATAATCGTCGCAGATGATGTTTCATAATTTCTCTCTCCTTACACAAAAAAATGAAGTCATGACGGGCATCATGACTTCACACAGGCACGGGACATTTCCCTGGGTCATGACAGCGCTCCACCTTGGGGGTGACAGTCCGGCGGATGTTCTCCGGCGGCCCGGCCCTGTCCCGCCAGGCAGCGGAACACAGCCTCGGCGGTCTCCCCTTTCCCCTCCTCCCCGGTGTCCTGCCGTTAGGAAGGGGTACTCATGGAGCCCGCGCCTCTATCATGGGATGGTATTGCCTGTTCATTATATAAGATATTGAAAAAAAGTCAACCGAAAATGGGATATCTTTTGTGTTTTTTGCAAAAAAGCGCCTCCGCAGGCGGTTGGCCAGCGGAGGCGTGGGGATTGTTCGTGACTTGGATCAATACCGGCCCAGAGAGGCAGCGGTGTCGGAAGTGGCGGACTTGCCGAAGTG
The DNA here is from genome assembly GCA_900551885.1 of uncultured Oscillibacter sp. GTDB lineage: Bacteria > Bacillota > Clostridia > Oscillospirales > Oscillospiraceae > Oscillibacter. The sequence goes on along the minus strand of URXS01000130.1, from coordinate 1,834 downwards.
GAAGTCATTGCCCGGCAGGATGGCGTTGAGAGCGATACCGGCAATGGCGGCAATGGCCAGAGAGGTCAGGGTAATGGAGGCACCACCTATGTGGAAGGTCAGGCCGTCCGTGAAGCCCAGGCCGCACACCAGAATGACGGCGGCAATAATGAGGTTGCGGGAATTGGTGAAGTCCACCTGGTTCTCCACCACGTTCCGCACACCGATGGCGGAGATCATACCGTAGAGGATGAAGCTGACGCCGCCGATGATAGCTGCGGGGATGGAGTTGACGAAGGCAGCGAACTTGGGGCTGAAGGACAGCACCACCGCGTAGATGGCGGCCAGCCGGATCACGCGGGGATCGTGGACCCGGGAGAGCACCAGCACACCGGTGTTCTCGCCATAGGTGGTGTTGGCGGGGCCGCCGAAGAGGCCCGCCAGGGAGGTGGCGATACCATCACCGATCAATGTCCGGTGCAGTCCGGGATCCTCGATGAAGTTCTCGCCCACGGTGGCGGAGATGGCGGACATGTCGCCGATGTGCTCCATCATGGAGGCGATGGCAATGGGGGCCATCACCAAGATGGCAGAGATGTCAAACTTGGCGACGCTGCCGCCAAAATCGGTAAGGAAGGGCTGCAGCCCCACCCAGCCGGATTCGGCCATGCCGGAGAAGTCCACCTGTCCGGCGATCAGGGCCACGATATAGGACCCCACTACACCCAGCAGAATGGGAATGATCTTGATCATGCCCTTGCCCCAGATGTTGGCCACAATGATGATGGCCATGGCCACCAGAGCCAGCCACCAGCAGGTGGAGGCGTTGGACACGGCGGAGGGCGCCAGATTCAGTCCGATCAGGATAATGATGGGGCCGGTCACCACCGGGGGCAGGTAGTGCATGACCCGGTGGACACCCACAGCCTTGATGATCAGAGCCAGCACCACATACAAAAGGCCGGCTACCACAATACCGCCACAGGTATACTGGAGCTTTTCAGCCGCCTCCATGTTGGCGTAAATGCCGGCATCCATGTTGGCCATGGCCTGGAAGCCGCCCAGGAAGGCGAAGGAGGACCCCAGGAAGGCGGGGACCTTCATCCGGGTGCACACATGGAAGAACAGCGTGCCGAATCCGGCGAAAAACAGGGTCGTCTGGATGGACAGGGGCAGGCCGTAGCTCTGCACCAGGATGGGAACCAGCACTGTGGCGCCGAACATGGCAAACATGTGCTGGAGGCCCAGCACCAGCATCTTGGGCACACCCAGCGTCCGGGCATCCCGGATGGGGGCCTGGGAAGCAGTCTTTTCGTTCATTTGTTTTCTCCTCTCACTATCATTCTCTGCTCTTTGCTACTCTCTATTCAAACGGGCAAAAAAATACCGGCCCCAGGGCCGGTCAAAACGAAAAAAGGGAAAAAGAGGACACCGCCGCCATCGCCGCCGTCAAATGGTGATAAGCCAGCATGGTATTCCCTCCTTCGTCATTTGCCTCATTATACAGAAGCATCCCCTTCTTTGCAAGTCTGGTTTTCCATGATTGAAAGATAAAAAATCGCGGGGAAATTGTAAAAAATGACGAGGTAATACTACCCCGTCATTTTAAAAGTTCCAGAATCTGGGATTCTCCATAGACCGGGACCCGGTGTTGTGCCAGCAGCTCCCACGTGACGCCGTCCCGGCGGGTCAGAGTGCCGGTGAAGGTGCCGTCGTAAATCTGTCCATGGCCGCAGGAGGGGCTGCGCTCCTTCAGCACCGCCGCGTCGCAGCCCAGCATCTGATACAGCACCAGCGCCTCCTCCGCTCCCCGGCGGTACTGGGCCGTCACGTCGGCCCCGGCACCGTATCCCTT
>URXS01000129.1 GCA_900551885.1 uncultured Oscillibacter sp. | reverse complement strand
CCCCTGTGTCTACCAATTCCACCACACCGGCAGCTGTCGGCAACAATTAGAATATCACAATCCCCCGTTTCTGTCAAGCATGGAGTCCAAAAACCTCGGAAAATTTTTTGTAAGTTCCCGGCGAGAAAAAATTTCCGCCGGGTGTCCGATTCCGTGCAATTTTCCGCCGGGAAGCGCATATACTGGCCGAGAAGCCAAATGCAAAGGAGGAAACGAGATGAACGACCCCAAAATGATCGGCATCGGTGATGTGGATGACCTGATCTTCCAGGACAGCTGGACCACCAGTCAGCGATGAGGAGTACAGGACGCCGCTTTCGCGGCGTCCCAAGTCCTTATCGCTGGCTGATGAACCAGGCGTCCTGAAAGATCAGATCGTCCACATCGCCGGCGGTTGGCTGTGTATGCATATTGGTTCCTCCTTTGCAAATAGGCTCCCCGCCAGTATACGCGGGAAGGGGTAAAAACTTGCGTGAATTTTTGCCCCTGTCCCGTAAAAAAACGGCGGTAAATGCAGCCTTCACAAAAAATTCCGAAAGGGAAAAGAAAAAGGTTGACAAATCCCGTTGTTTCGTGTATCTTATATGTGTTCCGCTTCGGACGATTAGCTCAGCTGGCTAGAGCACCTGCTTGACGTGCAGGGGGTCACAGGTTCGAGTCCTGTATCGTCCACCAAAATAACCACACCGTCTGGTGTGGTTATTTTTATATCCTGCCGCCTCTGCCAAGAAAGGAGTTCTCCTTGAAAAAACTGATCAAGGCCCTGGTGCCGGTGGTGCTGCTGTGCTGCGCTGCCCTGACCGCCTACACCCAGCGGGACGCGCTGTTTCCCGCCCAGTCCTTCTCCCTGGAGGACGTCCCGGAATTCTCCGGCGAGCCTTACGTGATACTGGAGGACAATGAGCCGGATTTTGACCGGGACAACCTGCCCGCCACATCCTATGAGACATACAGCTCCCTGGACTTCCTGGGCCGCTGCGGCCCGGCCGAGGCCAACGTGGGCACAGACCTGATGCCCACGGAGGAGCGGGGGGAGATCGGCCAGGTGAAGCCCTCCGGCTGGCAGACCGTCAAGTACGACATTGTGGACGGCCAGTATCTCTATAACCGCTGCCACCTGATCGGCTACCAACTGACCGGGGAGAATGCCAACGAGGAAAACCTCATCACCGGCACCCGCTACATGAATGTGGAGGGGATGCTGCCCTTTGAGGACCAGGTGGCGGACTACGTGCAGGAGACCGGTAACCATGTGCTCTACCGGGTGACCCCCATCTTCTCCGGCACGGAGCTGGTGGCCCGGGGCGTCCAGATGGAGGCGTTGTCCGTGGAGGACGGGGGAGAGGGCGTGTGCTTCAACGTCTACGTCTACAACTGCCAGCCCGGCATCACCATCGACTACGGCACCGGAGACAGTTGGCTGACCGGAGAGGCCCCCAACAGTTCCGACCATACCCAGGCGGACAGCGAAACCGACGCCAACACCGGCGGCGAGACCGCCGGGGAGGAGACCTACATCCTCAACACCAGCTCCATGAAGTTCCACGACCCGGACTGCTCCGGCGCCGCCTCCATCAAGGAGGAAAACCGGGAGACCTTCTCCGGCAGCCGGGAGGAGCTGATCGCCGAAGGGTACGCCCCCTGCGGCCAGTGCAATCCATAACCCTCCAACAGGAATCCCCATGTTTCGGGACGGAGCGGCACAGTCCGCCTCCGTCCCTCTTTTTTTGGGCCGTTTTTGGAAAATGCCCCAAATTGCCGAGGTTCTCGACAAATTCAGACAGAATCTCTCCGCCGGTTTGTGTATGATAGGGGCAGTTCCTAGATGTTGTGCCGTATAAGAAAGGACGGATACCAAATGCAGAAAATCCCCAGAGAATACCTGCTCCTCTTCAACGCCATCACAGATGCGGAGGAATCCCTGCGGCGGCTGCAAGTCAGCCTCATGGAAGCGCAGCGGCGGGCGGAAGAGTTGTTCATTGAATCAGATGATGGTCCCGCCGGGCTCCCCCATCACCCCTGAGGGGCCCAGGCGGGCCTCGTGTTGCATTTGCCGGTGGCAAAAGCTCCCCGGACGTGGTAGAATCAAAAAAAATACCGCGGGAGGCGAGACCTATGCACATCGGCTGTCATCTCTCCAGCTCCAAGGGCTTTGCGGCCATGGGCCGGCAGGCCCTGGAGTTGGGGGCGGACACCTTTCAGTTTTTTACCCGGAATCCTCGGGGCAGCCGGGCCAAGGACCTGGACGTGGCCGACGCGGCGGCCCTGACGTCCCTGCTGAAGGAGCACCACTTCGCGCCCGTCATCGCCCATGCGCCATACACTCTGAACCTGTGCGGTGCCCGGGAGGAAAACCGGACCTTCGCTGTGGAGACCATGGCGGACGACCTTCGGCGGCTGGAGCATCTGCCGGGCCAACTCTATAACTTTCACCCCGGCAGCCATGTGGGGCAGGGGACGGACCAGGGCGTGGCGCTGATCGCCCAGGGGCTGAACCATCTGCTGCGGCCGGACCAGTCCACCACTGTGCTGCTGGAGACCATGGCCGGCAAGGGCAGCGAGGTGGGCGGCAGCTTTGAAGAGCTCCGCGCCATTCTGGACCAGGTGGAGCTGGGGGACCGGCTGGGCGTGTGTCTGGACACCTGCCACGTGTGGGACGCCGGCTATGACATCGCCGACCATCTGGACGCCGTTCTGGAGGAATTTGACCATGTGATCGGCCTGGACCGGCTCCGGGCCATCCACCTCAACGACAGCAAGAATCCCCTTGGCAGCCACAAGGACCGCCACGCGTGCATCGGGCAGGGTGCCATCGGCCTGGAGGCCCTGGTCCGGGTCATCCGGCACCCGGCTTTGAAGGACCTGCCCTTCTGCCTGGAAACCCCCAACGACCTTTCCGGCTATGCCCGGGAGATCGCCCTGCTGCGGCAGGCGGCGGAAAACTGAGCGCACAAAAAAGAACGAGCCCCGGAGGCGATGCCTCCGGGGCTCGTTTATCTTTTGGGGTGTGTTGCCGGTATCCGGTCAGGCCGCCGCCCGGGAGCGGTGCCGCAGGCTGTGGACCACCAGGCACAGCACAATGGTCAGCACCATGTCCACCAGGGTGTAGCCCACCACGATGTCCACGTTCATCAGCAGACGGTAGGCAATGAAGCCCACCAACCAGATGCCCAGGTTCCAGGCGTCCACCGCCTGGTCAAACCGGTCCTGCTTCAGCAGGAACGCGTCGGCGATCTGAATGGCGATCATGGGGGCAAAGACGGAGCCGATCAGGTAGAGGAAGTTGGTGATGTCGTCCATGGGGAAGAGGATGGAGCCCACCACGCCGATCACCGTCACCACCACGGCGGTCCACTTGCCGTTGAGCTTTTTGGACAGGGACTCGGCAGAGATGCCGGCGGACCAGGCGTCCAGGAAGGTGGTGGTCACCGTGGAGAGGATCAAAATCAGCAGCGCCGCGATGCCCAGGCCCGCCTTCACCATGATCTGGGCAATGTCGTACTCGCCGGTGTAAATGGCAGCGCCCATGCCGATCAGGTACATCCAGCAGGACACCAGGCCGTACACCACCACGCTGGCCACAGTGGCCTGGACGGGCTTTTCCGCCTCGCGGGTGTAGTCGGAGATCAGGGGCAGCCAGCTCAGCGGCATGGCCACCGCCAGCTCCACCGCCGCGCCGAAGGTCATGGCCTCTCCAAGGTCGCCGCCCACCGGCGCGCCGGAGAAGAAGATCACCTTGCACAGCACCAGGGTCAGGATGAACAGCGCCGCCATGGCGATCTTGTTGATGAGCCCCAGGTTGGTGACGCCCACCAGAATCCATAGCACGATCAATCCGCCGATCACCAGGCACCAGACCCAGTGGCCCACGTCGAAAATGCCGCCGATGGCCAGGGCCCCGTCATAGATCATGATGGCGGTCCAGCCCACAAGCTGCAATACGTTCAAAAAGGCAAACAGCAGTCCGCCCTTCTGGCCGAAGGACATCTTCACGGTCTCCATGGCGCTGCGGCCGGTACGGCCGCCGATCAGGCCCGCCAGCAGCATCATGACACAGCCGATCACGTGGCCGATCACCACAGCGGCAAAACCCTTGGCCATGCCCAGGGGGGCGAAGTAGGTGCCGGTCAGGATCTCCGCCAGGGAGACGCCGGCGCCGAACCAGATCAGGGCGTTCTGGAAGGTGGAGGTCTTTTTCACGCTTCCACCTCCCCGATAAACCGGCTCTTCAGGTCAAACATGTGGTCCATGGGCCCCGCGCCTTTGCCCAGATTCAGCATGGCGCTCAGGGCGCCGGAGATGTATTCCTTGGCCCGCTCCACGGAAGTATCCAGATCATAGCCCTTGGCCAGATTGGAGGCAATGGCGCTGGAGAGGGTGCAGCCGGTGCCGTGGGTGTTGGGGTTGTTGATGCGCCGGCCGTGGAACCACTTGCCGTTTTCCCCACGCCAGAGCAGGTCGTCGGCGTCGTTTACCTGATGCCCGCCCTTGCACAGGACGGCACAGCCATACCGCTCACTGATGGTCCGGGCGGCGGCCTCCATGCCCTCCGGGCCGGTGATGGTCATGCCGGAGAGCAGCTCCGCCTCCGGGATGTTGGGCGTCAGGACCGTGGCCAGGGGCAGCAGATACTCCTTCAGCGTCTCTACGGCGTCCTCGGAGATCAGCCGGGCGCCGGAGGTGGCCACCATCACCGGGTCCACCACGATCCGCTCCGCCCCATACTGGCGGAGCTTCTCCGCGATGACCTGAATCAGAGCGGAGGAGGAGACCATGCCGATCTTCACGGCGTCGGGATAGATGTCGGTAAACACCGCGTCCAGCTCCGCCGCCAGGAAGGCCGGAGTGGCTTCCAGGATGTCTGTGACGCCGGTGGTATTTTGGGCAGTCAGGGCGGTGACGGCGCTCATGGCGAATACGCCGTTGGCCGTCATGGTCTTGATATCTGCCTGGATCCCGGCGCCTCCGCTGGAATCGCTTCCAGCAATGGTCAATGCTGTTTTCATGTTCGTTTCTCCTTTCTGGTAACAGCACAGTTTTATAAGGCGATACAAGGTGGTGCCCCCAATGTACCGCGCCTCGTCGGAAATTCCCCTTACCGTTCCGCTTTCCGCCAAAGCGGAAAGCTCCATAGGACGGGAAATTTCCTCCTTCTCCGGCGAAAGCGGGGCTTTCGCCGGGTTGGGACAAGGTTAAGAGCAGGCCATCTGCTCCGACAGGGCCAGCAGCTCCTGCGCCGCGGCCTTCACGTCACTTTGAGCAAACAGGGCGGAGACCACCGCCACCCCCTGGAGACCGCAGCCGGAAAGCTGGGGCAGGTTCTCCCGGGTGATGCCACCGATGGCCATGTTAAAGCCGCCATCTGATCTCACACTGTAATCGTAAGCTTCTTTTAGCA
>URXS01000128.1 GCA_900551885.1 uncultured Oscillibacter sp. | reverse complement strand
TGTCGCGCCCGCCTGCCTGATGCCGATGCCTCTGATGAATACAGCTTTTGCGCCGGGCCACTGCAGGGAATACGTAGAGAGTATTCAGGATGTCCGGCTGCGGGATATCGCCCGGGCGGAATACTTTTACTTCAGTGGTCAGGCGGAGGAGGCTGCCCAGTTGGCGGAGCTGTATCTCTCCCACCCGGAGCTGTCTCTGCGGCTGTCAGCCTGCCTGATTTACGCCTACGCGAACCTCACGCTGGGGCAGATCCCTCGGGCGCGGCAGGCCCTGGCAGGCGTGCGCGGAATCCTGACTTCCGCCGACGCCCATACGCCGCTCCAGTTGCGGGCAGCGGCAGCGTCGATTGTCACTGCCGCCGCCGTTCTGCTCCACCTCCCTCTTCCTGAGGATGTGGGACCTTTACAGGAGCATATTCGTTTTCTGCCGCCGGGGCTGCGGATGTTTGCATTGTACGTACAGGCCCATCACACCTATCTTCAGGGAGATTATAGCAAGAGCATTGGCATTGTGGAGACCGCTTTCGCCATGCAGACGGAGACCTACCCCATCCCCTCTATTTACATGCATTTGGTTGCGGTCATGGATTACATGAGCCTGAAACAGCCGGAGGACGCCCAGGCGCATCTGCTCACCGCCTGGGAACTGGCCCGGCCCGACGATCTGATCGAGGGGTTCGGTGAGCACCACGGCCTGCTGGGCGGAATGCTGGAGGCGGTTTTAAAGAAAGACTGGCCGGAGGACTTCAAAAGGATCATCGCCATTACATACCGTTTTTCCGCCGGCTGGCGCAAGGTCCACAACCCTGTAACGGGCGACGACGTGGCCGACAACCTGACCACCACCGAGTTTGCCACCGCCATGCTGGCGGCCCGGGGATGGACCAACCAGGAGATCGCCGACCACATGGGCATCTCTCCCAACACTGTCAAGCAATATATCTCCACTACCCTGCAAAAGCTCAACATCAAACAGCGGAAAGATTTGAAACAATATATGCTGCGCTGAAAGGCTATGTCTGCGGACGTCCGCAGACATAGCCTTTTTTTATGAGAAAACGGGTGATTTGAAAAACAGAGATCTGTGCTACAGTTTAAGTGGACGGGATCCGCTTTCCGCTTACGCTTGCCGCACAGGAGAGAACCCATATGGAAAAGTCCAGGCACTATGAATTTGAGGGGGTCACGCTGGACATTCCCTTGCGCTATGACGAACGTTCTCATATGTATATCGAGGAATATCCGGACTTCGTGACCCATCCGGTCTATACTCCCCAGGGCTGCCCCGTCCTGTTCATAGGGGAGGATGCCTGTTCCTACGGGAAACCATCTGAAGGAGAGGACTGTCCGGACTGCGGTTCCTGTCGGTTCTTCCGCCCCGCCACGCCTCATACCTGGATCGGCGTGTGCGGGCATGAGAAAAAGCGCCGAATCGAAGCCAGAAGAAAAGAGGAATGCGGGAAATAGCAGAAAGGGGAGGAATTCGCCGTGCATATTTTGGTCCATTTCCAAAATCCCATTGAGCGTGCTGATCTGTGCCGAACGCTTCGCACCTGGATGGATCTCTCCTGTGTCTCCATGGACATCGAGACAGAGGAGACGGCGGTGGTGCCTCATACTCCCACCATTGTGTTTTGGGATCTGGATGGGCCCAGCCTGCCGCCTCCGGTCCGGCAGGGGCCGGCCTGCGCACTGTTCCTCTGTTCCCGGGACCCTCAGCGGGCCATCGACAGCTATTCCTTCCATCCCACCGGATTTCTCACCAAGCCTGTGTCCATGGATCAGCTATGGAGGGCCATGCTCCGATGCACACGCTTTTGGTTTGCCTCTCTCGTGCGGCTGGAGGTCTTCTGCGACCGGGTGAAGATCGGCATTCCCTTTAAAAACCTTATCTGGGCGGAGGGCACCCGCCGGGGCTGCCTGATTCACACCTCCCACCAGAGCATCTCCGCACGGGAGCCCCTGTACCGGTTGGAGCAGCGCCTGCCGGAGACGGTTTTCACCCGGTGCCAACGCAGCTTCGTGGTCAATCTGGGCCATGTGCGGGAGATCGCTGGGAACAGCCTGTTTTTGAATGACGGCACGGAGATCTCTCTGGGCCGTGGAAACAAGGCCGGCGTTCTGGAGGCCTACCGTCGGTTCCGCCGGCTGCGATACGGCGAGTAGAGACCATGCCCAGACAGGGCGGAAGGAAAGAAGGGAACAGTCTATGCCGGAGTTTTCCATTGCCATCTGCGACGATCTGGAGGCGGAGCGGATCAGCCTGGCCAGAATGATACAGGCCTATGCCCGGGGGCATGGGCTGTCCGTCCGGCTGCGGCTGTACGCCAGCGGTGAGAGCCTGCTGGCCGCGCTCCATGGGCCGGAGCCCATCCATTTGCTCTTCCTGGATATTTACATGCCCGGCCTGTCCGGGGTGGAGACTGCCCGGCGGATTCGTTCTTCCGGCAGCGACCTGTCTATTATTTTCGCCACCACCAGCCAGGACCACGGCCTGGACAGCTTCGAGGTCCAGGCCTCCGACTACCTGGTAAAGCCCTTTCGGGAGGAGGATGTGACCGCCTGCCTGGACTGGTTCTTTGCCCACATGCCGGAGCCGCTGCGGCTTTTGTCCGTCTATTCCGAGGGGGAGTGGCAGCAACTGCCCCTGATGTCCATTTACTACATCGACGTGTACGGACACCAGTCCCGGATTCACACCCCCCGGGGAGTGGTTGTGGCCCGTCGGGGGCTGGATGACCTGGAATCCGCCATCGACAGCCGGAATTTCCTCCGCTGTCACCGCAGCTTTCTGGTGAACCTGAACCACGTGGAGGGTGTGGAGGGCAATGACTTCCGCATGAAGGACCGGACCCTGGTCCCCATCAGCTCTGCCAATGCGGCTCGGATCCGCAGTCAATTCATCGACTGGACGTACATGAAGGCGTGGTCGCAGGTATGAAGTGGACGGGTGTGTTGTTTACGCTTCTGGCGGCGGGAGTGCTGGCGTGGCTTTTGTGGCGGCTGTGCTGCCTGCGGGAAGCGCTGCGCCGGGAACAGGAGGAGAATCGTCGCCTGCGGGAGATTTTCCAGGTGGGGTCGCAGGTGGCCCAGACGGACCTGACGCAGTTGCGCAGGCTCCGCCATGACCTGCGCCAGTATCTGGTCCTGGCAGAGGATACGTCGTCCGTTCCGGCGGGGACCGACGCCGCTTTGCGGGAGGCGCTGGAGGCGGCTCCTTCGGCGTCCGGCAGGGGGGGCTGGGTGATCTCCGCGCTGGAGCGGCACTATCTGGAACAGGCCAAAAATCTGGGCTTCCAGGCAGATCTGCGGATCATACCGCCCCAGGCCTGGGGAGATGCCACCCCAGACCTGTGCCTGGTGCTGAGCAACCTGCTGGAAAACGGGCTGGAGGCCCTCCAGCGGGAGGGCGGCGGCTGGCTGCGGGCCCGCAGTGTCTCCACGGCCGGGTACTTTTCCCTGGTGGTGGGAAATTCCTGCACCAGGCCGCTCAAGGTCCGCAAGGGACGCTATCTCTCCAGCAAGGCCCCGGGCCGCTTCGGCATCGGCCTGGAGACAGTGCGGGAGGTGGCCCAGCGCTATGGAGGCCAGGCGGAGTTCACCGCTGAAAACGGAGAGTTCCGGGCCTCGGTGTTTCTGCCCCGGCCGGAAGCAGGGCGGCCGGAAAAAGCCGCCCCCGCTGAAAATGCGCCGCTTTCCTCCCTGCAAGTGTAGCGCTGTATAGAAAGAAAAGAGCGTCTGCCCGAAAAAAGGGCAGGCGCTCTTTTGCTCGTTTGCTGGGTGCTGTGGGACAGGTCTGGAGCCGTTGGGTGTATTCCGGCCGGAGCCGTTTATCTCCAGAACTGCCACCAGCGCTTCTTTTTGGGGGCGGGGGCCGGAGCTGGAGCCGGAGCCGGAAAGGGCGGGGGGTCGTTAGCCGGATCGAGGATCCGGACATTCTGCATCAACTTGTTCTCGGCGTCATCACTCAGGTTCATCATAGCCTGAAGGGCCGGGTGAGGGGGAGAAGCAATCAGATCCTGGGACACCATGCGGGGGAAACCGGGCGCCTCATCCTCCAGATCGGCGTAATCGCCGAAGCCGCCTACCACGTCGTCATCCCACATGTCCGGCGCGTGGGGCAGGCCGGATTCCCGCAGCGCCGCGGCCTCCTCATCGAACACGCTGCGCATGGTGCCGGAAAAGGATTCCTGCTCCCGCGCCTGGGTGGCCGCCCTGGCGTCCCGCCGGGGCATCGTCTTGGGGTCAAACATGCTGAGCATCTCATCCATGGTGGTCTCCGCGTCCGGATTGGGTACCCTGGGTTCTGAGAAGATCCGCTTCACACCCTCATAGCCGGGCAACTGGGCCTCCTGGGCAGCCCGCCGCTCATTGAACATTTCCCGCATACCGGAATAGGGCGGCGAGGCGGCGTTGGCTTGGGCAGCGATGGTGGCAGTATCCAGCATGTGCCCTCTCTCATCCGTCATCTCGTCAAAGAATTCCCGAGGGATGACGCGATTGCCCCCGGTCCGGTTCACATAGCCCATCAGCTCCTCATAGGGGCTCAGCTGCCTTCTCTGGTCAGCCGGGGCTTCTTCGGCCTCCTTATGCACGGGGTCGCTGGGCTTCCCCTCTTCGGGCAGGGCCTCCTCCTGGACGGGAGCCGCCGGGGCAGCCTGGGGTGCCGGTGCGGGAACAGGGGCGACTTGGGCCATACGTCCCGGGGCCAAATTGATATGGGACTTGTTGATTTTGCTCTGCAGGTTATTGCCCATGGCCACCAGCTTCTTCCTGTCCTCACCGGTGTAATCTGTACTGGCCCTCGCAAAGACAGGGGTAATGCCCCGCAGGAAAACTTCGTTGGAGATTTTTCCTTCCAGATGCTGGTCGCTTAGGTCGCTGCCGCCCTGGCGCATCCCTCTCAAAAATCCATCCACAGCCGACATGGCGGTGGGCGAACTTGCGGCCATGGTGCCCAGGGATCTGATCTGGGCGTCCACCATGCTGGGATCCAGGGAGGTCTCTATCCTGCCATTATTTTCAACCTGCGTCATGGTGCTGTTCCGTACTGCGTCAAAGGTGCCTCCCATGCTCCCAGCCAGTTCGCCCTGTAAGAATTTACCCAGGTTCAAGTGCTCCAAATCGCTTCCGCGGAACATGGCGGCATCTCTTTGGGCGATATCGCTGCCGTGAGGATCCAACTGCAAAGCCCGGCTGGCGTATTGGCTGCCCACCAGACTTCCCATCTCCTTGCGGATCTCTTCCTCAGAACTTCCAGTGTGGGACACCACCCGTTGCATGAAAGCCGGGTCCTGCATCCCGCCCAGCATCTGTGCCACAGCGACACCATGCTCGGTGGCGCCGGACTTCTGGGCAAATCTCAGTTCACTGGAGGAAAGGGCTGCATTGTGGTAGCCAGCCGTAGCGATCTGCGCCTGGGTGGGGGCGCTGATCTGCATTTTCTCCCTTGCCTTGTCCTCCCGGCTTTTGCACTGGGCGGGCGCGGAGGCGGA
>URXS01000127.1 GCA_900551885.1 uncultured Oscillibacter sp. | reverse complement strand
CCGCCGCAGCAAACGGTTGGCGATGCGGGGAGTGCCACGGCTGCGCCGGGCGATCTCCATGGCGCCCTCCGGCTCGATGTCCACGTTCAGAATCCCGGCGGACCGGGCCACGATCCGGGAAAGCTCCTCGGGGGTGTACAGCTCCAGCCGCAGCGTCACGCCGAACCGGTCCCGCAGGGGCGCGGAGAGCTGCCCGGCCCGGGTGGTGGCCCCGATCAGGGTGAATTTGGGCAGGTCCAGCCGGATGGAGTTGGCGCTGGGGCCCTTGCCCACGATGATGTCCAGGGCGTAGTCCTCCATGGCGGGGTACAAGATCTCCTCCACGGCCCGGTTCAGCCGGTGGATCTCATCCACAAACAGGATGTCGCCCTCCCCCAGGTTGGTCAGCAGCGCCGCCAGGTCCCCGGGCTTTTCGATGGCGGGGCCGGAGGTGATGCGGATACCCACCCCCATCTCCTGGGCGATGATGCCGGCCAGGGTGGTCTTGCCCAGGCCCGGAGGGCCATGGAGCAGCACGTGGTCCAGCGCCTCCTCCCGCTTCTTGGCGGCGGCGATGAACACAGCCAGATTCTGCTTGGCCTTCTCCTGGCCGATGTACTCTTTCAGTGTCTTGGGCCGCAGGGACCCCTCCTGGGCGTCCTCCTGCAGGAAAGTCTTGGCCACGATGGGCTCTTCGTAGATATCGCTTCCAAAGTCGATGCTCATGATTCACGTCCTGTTCTCAGAGGGATTCGATCAGCTCCCGGACCCGGTCCAGAAAGGCCTCCTCGCCCCAGGTATTGATCTTGAAAAACATGGCCTGGCTGCCGCCGGAGGTGATGGCGGAGAGAAACAGCTCCCGTCCGCTGCCCACCAGGGTCAGGTTCAGGCTCACCCGGTTGCCGCCCGCCATGCTGTACCGCTCGTAGACCCGGACGGCGCAGCGGACGCCGCCGGCGCTGTAATCGCTGCCGTCCTCATAGCTGGCGGAGACGCTGCCGCTGAGGATGCCGTCGTGGAGACGGGAGAGGACGTCATCGAAATCGCCCTGAAGGGACCGTTCCAGCTTTGCCATCTCACTTCACCATCTTCTTCAGGCTCTGGCGGATGATCTCCTCCAGAGGCAGATTTTCCACGTCCACGCCCTTCAGGGCGGCGGACACCTCGGCGCTGGTGTAGCCCAGGACTGTCAGGGCCTGGGCGGCCTCGGTTGCCTTGCTTGTAAAGGGATTTTGCATCACAGCACCACCGCCGGAGAAGTCCAGTCCGGTGGCGGCGGATTCCTTGGTCATCTTGTCCTTGAGCTCCAGGATGATCCGCTGGGCGATCTTCTTACCGATGCCCGGCGCCGCCGTCAGGGCCTTCTCGTCCCCGGTGACGATGGCCATGGCCAGGGCCTCCGGCGAGCCGGTGGAGAGGATGGCCAGGGCCGCTTTGGGCCCCACGCCGGAGACGCCGATCAGCAGCTTGAAGCTGCTCAGCTCGTTCTGGGTGGCGAAGCCGTACAGCTCAAAGATGCCATCTCCCACATTCAGGTAGGTGTACAGCTTCCCCCGCTGGCCTTTTTTCAGTCGGGACAGGGTGTAATTGGTGGTTTTGCAGGCATAGCCCACGCCGCCGCAGTCGATCACCGCCAGATATGGGGCGATCTCCGCCACAGTGCCGTCCAGATAATAAAACATGGCGTCCTCCTAAATGGTCTCCTTCACGTTCCCGTTCTGTGGGAGCCGTGAAGTAAAACTCCTTGCATGGCACAGGGCCAGAGCCAGTGCGTCCGCTGCGTCGTCGGGCCGGGGCACGGCCTTCAGGTGCAGCAGCCGTTTGGTCATGTCCATGACCTGGCGCTTTTCCGCCTTGCCGTAGCCGGTCACCGCCAGTTTCACCTGGCCCGGCGTGTACTCGTGCAGCGGCACGCCGCACCGCTCCGCGGCACAGAGGATGACCCCCCGGCCGTGGGCCACGGCGATGCCGGTGGTGAGGTTGGTGTTGAAGAACAGCTCCTCCACCGCCATCACATCCGGCTTCAGCTTCCCGATCAGCTCCTCCATGTCCCGGTCGATCTGGTACAGCCGCCGGGAAAGAGGCAGCCCCGCCGGAGTGGTGATGGCCCCGTAGGTGACCATATGCACTTGTGCCCGGTCCGCCTCCACCAGGCCGAAGCCGATGGTGGCCACGCCGGGGTCGATGCCCAGAATGCGCATGGGGCCTCCCCTCTTGCGTTCTCATTTGCGTTCTCAACTTGTTAGTATAGCAAATTCCTGCCTGACACGCAACCGGAAAAAGCAAAGGCGCCCGCCGAAGGGCGGGCGCCTGTCTTTTGCCGGATCCTGCCGCCGGGCGGGCGGTCCGGGCCGGACTCACTTGATGGGGAGGACGATGGGGGTATTCTCGGTGGTGGAGTGGGAGTAATAGGCCTCCAGCCACACCTCGTCTTCCTGGTAGCCGGGCAGGGGCAGCATGATCAGGCTGTCCTGCTCGCCGTCTCCGGAGGCGGTAAAGCCCATCTGATTTGTCTGCCATTCGTTGCCCTGGGCGTCGTAAAAGGTCATGGCGAAAATGCTGGTGGTGGGGTACTCCATGGGGGCCACCCGGAAGGTCAAAAACCAGCCGCCCTCCCGGCGCTGGGCGGAGGAGAGGGTGACGCCCTCCGGCAGCCAGGGGGCCGTCCCATGCTCCAGGTCCACATAGACCCGCTCGTGGTCCTTCTCCAGCCACCGGGCGCCGGTAATGTAGAGAGTCAGATGGTCGCTACCGGAAAAATACGGGCTCTCCAGCCGGAAGGATACCATGGCGGGGGTATCCTCATCCCCGGTGGCGGTGATGCCGTTGGTGACGGTGTCGAACCGCTCCCCGTCCTCGTTTTCCAGATAGAAGTACAGCCCCTTGAGCCAGGCGGTGTTGTCCGGGTCGCCCTCCACGTTCAGCCGCAACTGGGTGGGATAGATCTCTACCTCCGTGATGGTGAAGGTCTGGCCGTCCATTTGGAAGGTCTCATTCACCGGAATCACCTCTCCGGGGTCTGTGAACAAGGGGTCAAAGGTCAGATCAAAGGTAAACTCCGCCAGGATCTCCTGCCGCTCCACCGTGGGAGGGGACAGCATCTCGTCGGCGATGGACTGGTCCGCGCCGGGGGCCGCGGAGCCGGGCTTCTCCTCCCCCTCCCGCTCTCCGGTGACGGCGAAGGTCATGGTGAAGCCGTCGGGTACCTCCTCCGGGTAATCCAGATAGAACCGCAGCAGCGTGCCCGGCGCCTGTCCGGGCATGGCGCCCATCTCGGAGCACGCCTGCTCCGGGGTGAATCTGGGAAAATCCGCCGCAAGGGTCTCGTACCCCTCCCCCTCCAGGGTGAAGAAGATGTTCACCTGCTTCTGGTCCACGATCAGGTACTGGATGGTGGCGGTGATGCCGTTTTCCGTCTGGGAAAGGCCGATGGGCTGGACGAACTCGTTTTCCACGGCGGCGGAGAGGCTGGGGGACCAGGCCACTGCCTTGGCCAGCTCCCGAAGGACCGGCAGACGCCCACAGGCGTAGGCGAAGGGCGGGAACAGGTTCACCAGCAGCACAAAGGCCGTAAAGCAGACGGCCAGACTGCCCAGGGGCACCCCCAGGAGCCGCCGTTTCTTCTGTGAGGCCTTTTTTCTTGTCAGTGCCCGCTGTACCGTGTATTCCAGGGCGGGCGGTGTATTCTCCAGCTCCGTCAGCAGGGCGGTGTATTCCGCGTTTCGGTTCATGGTGTCTCCTCCTCTCCCAGCTCCAGCCGCAATAGTTCCAGCGCCCGCCGCTGGCGGGTGGCCACGGTGCCCTGGGGGATGCCCAGGGCCGCCGCAGTTTCAGCTTGTGTGTATCCGGTAAAGTACCGCAGGATCACCACGGTCCGCAGTGCCTCCGGCAGATGGCCGATGGCCTCCTTCAGAGGCAGGTGGTCGTAGGCGTCGGGCCCAGCGGTGTCCGGCAGGGCCTCCTCCCCGGACAGCCGCTTCCGGCGGCGCAGCTCCCGGTGGCAGGTGTTGATGAGGATGCGGGTCAGCCAGGTGTCAAAGAATTCGGCCTGGCGCAGCTTTTTCAGCCCCCGCAGGGCCTGATACACCGTCTCGTCCACCGCCTCCAGGGCGTCGGCCTCACCGCCCAGGTACAGGTACGCGGTGCGGTACAGCCGCTGCCGCAGGGCTTCCACCCGGGCGGCGAATTCCTTCTGATCCAAAGGGCACTCCCCCCTTTCGTCTTTCTATAGATTAGAGCCTTCGGCGGTGCTGTTTGTTTTCCCTCGGACAAAAAATTTTTCCCGGGACAGGCGTTCTCCATTCCCCGGGGGCAGCCTGTGGAAGACCTGCCGGTCAGCGGCCCCTCATTCGTCCGGCCCGTGGCAGCAAGCCTTCCCCAGGGGAAGGCTCAGAGGTGCGGCAAAGGCTCCCGCAATCACCGCTATCTGATGCAGGGACGACGGGGCCGCCGGTGCCCGCACCGCTTCGCACGCCCCCAGTCATCACAAAAGGGCGGCCCGCATGGGCCGCCCTTTTTTATCAGCGGTTTTCTTTTGACCGGACGTGGAAATCCTCTCACGCCCGGGGATGGGCTTTTTGATACACGTCCTTGAGCTGGCGCTTGACCACATGGGTGTAGATCTGGGTGGAGGAGATGTCGGCGTGGCCCAGCATCTCCTGGATGGACCGCAGATCAGCGCCATTTTCCAGCAGGTGGACGGCAAAGGAGTGGCGCAGGGTGTGGGGCGTGATGTCCTTCTGGATCCCGGCCTTCTCCTGATAGTGCTTGATGATTTTCCAGAAGCCCTGGCGGCTCATGCGCTCGCCGTTCATGTTGACGAACAGGGCCGTCTCATCGCTGTCGGCAATCAGTTGGGGCCGGATATCCCGGACGTAATCCTGAATGGCCTTAACGGCGGTGTGGTACAGGGGAATGATCCGTTCCTTGCCCTTGCTCTCGCACCGGAGGAAACCGGCGGCCAGGTTCAGATCATCCACATCCAGGGAGATCAGCTCACTGACCCGGATGCCGGTGGCATACAGCAGCTCCAGCATGGCGTGGTCCCGGAAGCCCTTGGCATCCACGCACTGGGGCTGCTCCAGGAAAGTCTCCACCTCCTTGGCGGTGAGGATCTCCGGGTACTTCCGCTCCGCCCGGTCGGCGGTGATGCCTTTGGCAGGATTGCTTTTTACAGTGCCGTTGGCAGTCAGGAAGTTATAGAAGGACTTTACCGACGCCAGGAAGCGGGTGATGGATGCGGCGGACTTGCCCCGTCCCTGCATCCAGCTCATGTAGCTGCGGACCATCTCCGGTTTGGCCCGGCGCAGGTCACAGTCCTGATAGTCCCGCAGATACTCCGAAAACTGGGTCACATCCCGCAGGTAGGAGCTGACGGTATTCTGGGAGGCGTGTTTTTCCTCCGTCAGATACGTGCCGTACTCCGCGATATAATTGGTAGCCAGGATGCTCCCCCCTTTTCTCCGACTAAAGGATCCGCTCCAGCATCATCCCCAGCAGTGCCGGGGACAGCAGCAGATCCACGCACACACCC
>URXS01000126.1 GCA_900551885.1 uncultured Oscillibacter sp. | reverse complement strand
CAACCCGGGCCGAGTGGGATACACGCTCTCGGCGGCTCTGGTGGATGAACTGGCGCATACAGTTCCCAACATTGTGGGAATGAAGGATACCAGCGGAGATATCACGCAGACGGCAGAGTTCATCCGTAGAACAAGGGATGTGGACTTCAAGGTGTTCGGCGGCAAGGATACCCTGCTGTACGCCAGCCTGTGCCACGGCGCCGTGGGCGGCGTGTGCACCGCCGCAAATTTTATGCCCGAATTGATCACAGACGTGTATAATAAGTATGTAGCCGGCGACCTGAAGGGAAGCCTGGAGGCCCAGTTCAAGCTCAACCCCGTCCGCCTGGCCAAGGACATGGCCACCCTCCGGGGCCGGGACGTGGGCGTGCCCTATCTGCCCAACCTGCCCACCCCCGAAGGTGCGGCCAAGGAGGGCTTCCGCCGCACCATGCACGAGGCAGGTCTGATCTGAGCCTCCCTCCGAGGCTCCTATGGAGGTACGTATGAAACTGAGAAACGACTGCGACCAGATCGTCCGTCAGGCCATCGCCGCGGTGCAGCCCGATGCGGCGGTGCGCCGGGCCCTGGAGGGACGGGATTTCCCGGCGGCAGGCGTCTATCTGGTGGCCATCGGCAAGGCCGCCTGGCAGATGGCCGCCTGCGCCGCGGAGGTGCTGGGCCCCAGGTTGAAGGCCGGGGTGGTGGTTACCAAGTACGGCCACAGCATGGGCCCCATCCCCCGATGTACCATCTGGGAGGGCGGTCACCCGGTACCGGACGAAAACTCCTTCCGGGGCACCCGTGCCGCCATGGAGCTGGTGGAGGGCCTGGATGCGGAGGATCAGGTGGTATTTCTGGTGTCCGGCGGCGGCTCCGCTCTGTTTGAGAGCCCCCTGGTCTCCGGAGAGGAGCTGGCGGACATTACCAGAGCCATGCTGGCCAGCGGCGCCGATATCGTGGAGATGAACACCGTCCGTAAACGGCTTTCCGCCGTAAAGGGCGGACGCTTCGCCCAGCTCTGCGCCCCGGCAAAGGTATACGCCGTGGTGCTGTCGGACATTCTGGGTGACCCGCTGGACATGATCGCCTCCGGTCCCGCCTGCCCGGACCGGTCCACCTGTGCCCAGGCCCGGGCCGTGGCAGAGAAGTACCATCTGCCCCTGTCACCCCAGGCAGCCGCACTGCTGGACCAGGAGACCCCCAAGGAATTGCCCAATGTGGAGACCGTCATCACCGGCAGTGTCCGGGAGCTGTGCGCCGCGGCGGCAAGCGCCTGTCAGAACCTGGGGTACAGGCCCCTGGTGCTGACGGACCGCCTGTGCTGTGAGGCACGGGAGGCCGGGTCCTTTCTGGCCTCCATCGCCAGGAGCCACCAGGACGCCACGGAGTCCCTGGCCTTTCTGGCCGGGGGGGAGACCGTGGTCCATCTGACCGGGGACGGCCTGGGCGGCCGGAACCAGGAATTGGCTCTGGCGGCGGCACCGGGGATTGCGGGAATGGCGGACACGGTGATCTTCTCTCTGGGTTCCGATGGCACCGATGGCCCCACCGACGCCGCCGGCGGCCTGGTGGATGGCGATACCCTGGCTCGGCTTCATGAGGTCGGTCTCACCGTTCACGAGGTGCTGTCCCGCAACGACGCCTACCACGCCCTGGAGGCGGTGGACGGCCTGATCCGCACCGGTCCCACCGGCACCAATGTCAATGATGTGGCGGTGGTCCTGCTGCGGCGGTAAAAAACAAAAACAGCACCTGCCGGCCAATGCCGGCAGGTGCTGTTTTTTGGCGGCACAGAATTGACAAGGGCAAGTTTCACACATATAATTGATTTGTCAACAATTGATTTATCAATGGGTAGAAAGCGAGGGATTGGTATGGAGCAGACCTTCCATTTGCTCCTCTATCGGGCATTCCACGCCCAGCGGAATCACCTGCGCCAGAATCTGGCCCCCTTGGGCCTGGGAGCGGGGCAGCCCAAGCTGCTGTCCTATCTGGCTGACAACGGCCCCTGCCCCCAGCGGGAGCTGGCGGAGTACTACGAGGTGGACCCGGCGGCGGTATCCCGGATGCTGGACGCACTGGAGCGGGGCGGCTTTGTGGTTCGCCGGCCCGATCAGGCCCGCCGCCGACGGGACCAGGTGGAGATCACCGACAAGGGCCGTCAGGCCCATGAGCTGTGGGAGCAGCACTGCCAGGAGCTGGAGAAGGTGATGCTGGCGGACTTTACACCGGAGGAGCGGGAGCGGTTTTGTGACTATCTGGCCAGGGCCCACCGGAACCTGCGGGCCTCTGAGGAGGGGCGCAAATGAGACAGTTGAAACGTCTGCTCAGTTACCTGGGGCCCTACCGCCGGGATATGGTCATCGGCGCACTGCTGGTGCTGCTGGAGACCTGCTTCGAGCTGGTGATACCGGTATTGATGGCGGATCTGATCGACGTGGGCGTGGCCAATCGGGATATGGATTACATTTTGGGCAAGGGCGTGCAGATGGGTGTGTGCGGGCTGTTGTCATTGTCTACGGGATTGCTGTACGCCCGCTTTGCAGCCCGGGCGGCCTATGGCTGGGGCGCCCGCATCCGGGAGGCCCAGTTTGAGAAGATCCAGCGGTACGCCTTCTCCAATCTGGACCACTTCGAGACGGCCTCTCTGGTGACCCGGATGACCACCGATGTGACGGTGCTGCAAAACGCCGTCAACGGCGGCTTCCGTCCCCTGGTCCGCAGCCCGGTCATGCTGCTGATGGGGGTGGGGCTGTCCTTCTGGATGAATGCCCGGCTGGCGCTGGTGTTCGTGGTATGTGCTCCGGTTCTGGGCTGCCTGCTGTTTGCCATCGTGCGGAAGGTATCCCCCATGTACGGCCTTTTACAGCGGGCGGTGGACCATGTGAACAATGTGGTCCAGGAGGGCCTGACCGCCATCCGGGCGGTGAAGGCCTTCGTCCGGGAGGAGTATCAGGAGGAGAAATTCCGGGAAGTGAACACTGCCCTGCGGGACACCAGCCAGGATACCTTCCACTGGGCGGTGCTGAATCTGCCCTCTTTGCAGCTTGTGATGTATGTGTCCGTGGTGCTGATCATGTGGTTCGGCGGCAACATGATTTTGGACTCCCGCCTGCAGGTGGGGGAGTTGACGGGCTTCCTGAGCTACGTGTTCCAGGTCATGAACTCCATGATGATGATTTCCAATGTCTTTATGCTGCTGACTCGTTCCCTGGCCAGTGCCGACCGCATCGCACAGGTGCTGGATGAACATGTGGAGCTGACCACCCCGCCCCAGGCGGAGGAGACGGTGGCCGACGGCAGCGTGGACTTTGATCATGTCTCGTTCAAGTATCACCCCGACGCCAAGGAGTACGCTCTGGAGGATGTGACGCTGCATATCCCGGCAGGGCAGACCGTGGGCATTCTGGGCGGTACCGGCAGTGCCAAGACGACTTTGGTGCAGTTGATCCCCCGGCTGTACGACGCCACCGAGGGCACGGTCTGCGTGGGAGGACAGGATGTGCGGACCTACGACCTGGACGTCCTGCGCTCGGCCGTGGGCATCGTGCTGCAAAAGAATGTGCTGTTTTCCGGCACTGTCCGGGAGAACCTGCAATGGGGAGACGCCCAGGCCGGGGACGAGGCCCTGTGGGAGGCCTGCCGGGTGGCCTGCGCCGACGAGTTCCTGGAGCGGATGCCCAAGGGCCTGGACACGGATCTGGGGCAGGGGGGCGTCAACGTCTCCGGCGGCCAGAAGCAGCGGCTGTGCATTGCCCGGGCGCTGCTGAAGCGGCCCAAGATCCTGATTTTCGATGACTCCACCTCCGCCGTGGACACCGCCACGGAGGGGAAGATCCGCGCCGCACTGGCCAAATTGCCGGACGTGACCAAGATCATCATTGCCCAGCGGATCTCCTCCGTGATGAACACCGATCAGATCATCATCCTGGATGACGGCCGGGTCCACGCGGTGGGGACACACGCTTCGCTTCTGGCGGAGGATCCCATCTATCAGGAGATCTACGCTTCGCAGATGAAGGGAGGGAACGTTCATGGCGGCCAGACAGCTTAGCGCGAAAAAGCCCAAGCGGCTGGGCTATACGGTGGGCCGCCTGATGAGCTACCTGGGCCGCCACCGCTTTTTGCTGTTGGCGGTGGCGGTGCTGGTCACCATCAGTGCCCTGGCGAACCTGCTGGGCACGTATATGATCCGCCCCGTAGTCAACAGTCTGGTGGACGGAGACCGGGGGACCCTGGTGCGGGGCGTGGCGCTGACGGCGGGCATCTATGTGGTGGGGGTGCTGTGTTCCTTTGGTTACACCCAGACCATGGTGCGGGCGGCTCAGCGGGTGATCTACGACATCCGCCGGGACCTGTACGCCCATTTGCAGACCCTGCCCCTGCGGTTTTTTGACACCCGCCGCCACGGCGACATCATGAGCTATTTTACCAACGACGTGGACACCATTGCCGACGCCATGAACAACAGCTTCGCCATGGCCATCCAGAGCTTTATCCAGATGGCGGGCACACTGGTGCTGCTGTTCATCCTCAACTGGCGGCTTTCCCTGATCGTGGCGGTGTGCTACCTGGCCATGTTTTTATACATCCGCTTCAGCAGCCGCCGCAGCAAGGTCTATTACAACAGCCAGCAGTCCTGCCTGGGTGACCTGAACGGCTACATCGAGGAGATGATGGGCGGTCAGAAGGTGGTCAAGGTCTTTGGCCACGAGGCGGCCAGTCTGGAGGAGTTCCGGGAGAAGAACGAGGCCCTCCGGCGCTCCGGCACCGGCGCCCAGGCCTATGCCGCCACCATGATCCCGGCGGTGGTCAGTATCTCCTACATCAACTACGCCGTTGTGGCCGTGCTGGGAGGCATCATGGCCCTGAAGGGCATGACAGACGCCGGAAGCCTGGCCAGTTACCTGGTTTTCGTCCGCCAGGCCGCCGCCCCCATCAATCAGTTCACCCAGCAGGGCAACTTCCTGCTGGCGGCCCTGGCAGGCGCGGAGCGGGTCTTTGAGGTGATGGATGAGCCCTCCGAGGAGGACGCGGGCACCACCGATCTGGTCAACGTCCGGGAGGAGAACGGGGTCCTCACCGCCTGCCGGGAAAAGACCGGCCAGTGGGCCTGGCAGCGGGGGGACGGCGTTCTGCGGCCCCTGCGGGGCGACGTCCGGTTTGAATCGGTGGATTTCGGCTACGAGCCGGGCCACAGCGTCCTGCGGGAGATCAGCCTCTACGCCAAGCCCGGACAGAAGATCGCCTTTGTGGGTTCCACCGGCGCCGGCAAAACTACCATTACCAACCTCATTAACCGCTTTTACGACGTCCAGGGAGGCCGGGTGGTTTACGACGGCATTGACGTCCGGGATATCAAAAAGGCGGCCCTGCGGCGGTCCCTGGGCATCGTGCTTCAGGATACCCACCTCTTTACCGGCACCATCGCCGACAACATCCGCTTTGGCAAGCTGGATGCCACCGACGAGGAGGTTCGCCGGGCGGCGCAGATCGCCAACGCCGATTCCTTCATCCGCCGTCTGCCGCAGGGCTACAACACGATGGTGACGAGCGACGGCGCAAACCTGAGCCAGGGACAGCGTCAGCTTCTATCCATCGCCCGTGCAGCTGGTGCTGACCCGCC
>URXS01000125.1 GCA_900551885.1 uncultured Oscillibacter sp. | reverse complement strand
GGAGCGGGAGGAGGAGCGGCGGCTTTGCTATGTGGCCATGACCCGGGCCAAGGAGAAGCTGACCCTCACCAACGCCCGGCAGCGGATGCTGTACGGCCGCACCAGTACCAACCGGCCCTCCCGGTTCCTGGAGGAGATCCCGGAGGAGAACCTGCACTGGCTCAGCAAGCCGGAGCCCCGCTCCGCCAGAAGGGAGGACCTGGATACCGCTCCCTGGGGGGAGGACAGCTTCGGTGCAGCCCCGGCCCGGTCCACGCCGGTCCGGTCCTACAGCGTTGCCAAGCCTCAGAACCCGGCCCGGAAACCTCTGGTCTCTGCCGCCGGACGGACGGCGGCACCTGCCGCAGGCCTTTTGCAACTGGCCGCGGGGGATATTGTGGAGCACACCGCCTTCGGCCGGGGCACTGTCACCGCCGTCCAGGCCATGCCCGGCGACGCCATGGTGACCGTGCAGTTTGAAAAGGAGGACAAGCCCAAGCGGCTGATGCTGAAATTCGCCGGCAGCCACATGAAGAAGGTCTGAGCGTGGAGATGGAAACATGGATGGCGGCATATTGCTCCGCCATGCTGGACGCCTTCCCCGACCGGGTGCAGTTCATCGGTCTCCAGGGCATCCGGGGCAGGGGAGAGGTTACGTCATCCCTGTGCCGGGGCTTGACGGGCGAAGAGCTGCGTCTCAGCGTAATGTGACTGCGGCGGGCGGACGGGGTGGACAACGGATTTGCTGCTGATTTTCTTTCCGCACATTCCGCTGCACGCTGGCCCGGTGGCTGATGCTGGCTTTGGCGGCTCGCACTCCTCGAAAAGCCTTCCCCTGGGGGAAGGTGGTGTTTGCGGAGCAAGCGGCGGATGAAAGGCTTTTTCGCTGTCCCTCCGGCTGCGTACCCGCAGGAACGGATACAATATTTGCCCGCAAAAAAGCAGACGCCGTCAGGCGTCTGCTTTTTCTGTTTCCGGCGAGGCCTCAGCCTCGGACCTCCTTTGCCATGGCCCGGTAGCTCTGGATTAGGGTCAGCACGTCCAGACCCAGGGCGGCGCTGTCAAAGCCCGCCGCCAGCCGCGCTTTGGCGGCAGCGGTGTCGCCGCAGAAGATCATGGTCAGCTTGCCCGCCGCCTTGCAGGCGGCCACTACCCGCTCCAGTGCCGCCCGCATCCGGGGGGAGTCCAGTTCCATGGGACAGCCCAGGGCGATGGACAGGTCCAGAGGGCCCACGAAAATACCGTCCACACCCTCTGTGGCGGCGATCTGTTCGATGTGGGCCAGGCACCCGGCGGTCTCGCACTGGGGAATCAGCAGTGTCTGGCGGTTGCAGCGGTCCATGTAGACCTCCGAACCGGCCTGAGAAGCGTCGTCAAAGCCCCAGAGACCGTCCCGGGTGGGGCAGAAGCCCCGGTTGCCCAGCGGGGGGAACTTGGCAAAGCGGACCAGCCGCTCCACCTCCTCCACCGTCTCCACCGCCGGGACGATCAGGCCCTTGGCCCCCAGGTCCAGGGGGCGCAGTACCGCCTCCCGGCTGATGGTATTGATGCGCACCACAGCGTCCAGCCCGGCGGCATCGGCAGCGGTGATACAGTCCGCCAGGGTCTCCGGGTTCTGGACACAGTGCTCCGTGTCCAGAATCACATAGTCCAGCCCGGCAGTGCCCAGGGCTTCCACCGCCACAGGGCTGCGCATATGGGTGAAGGTGCCCACAGAGGGCTGTCCATTCCGATACTTTTCCAAAATCCGGTTCATTCAGGGTCCTTCCTTTCTTTGATGTTTGTCAAAGGAGCTCTCAGGCTCCCGGTTTTGCAGCAGGGTCAGCACCTGGGCCAGGGCCAGCAGGATGCTGCCCCGGATCAGAGCGGTGTACCAGACAGAGAGGGCATCCCGCCAGAGAAACACGAAGCCCACGCCACCGTCCGGCGTCAGTCCGCCGCCGCTGCCGGCGGAAATGCCGGAGAGCAGCCCCCACACCAACACGAAAATCCCCAGTTTGCGGCACCACCCGTCCAGGGGAAGTCGCACCGACTGGGAAGGGGAGTGGCCCGCCTGATAGATCAGCCGCTCCACAGGTACCTCCAGGGCCTCCGCCAGAGCTTTCAGGCTCTCAATGTCCGGCTGATTTTTGCCCACCTCCCAGTTGGAGATGGTTTGCCGGGTGACGTGGAGCCGCTCCGCCAGAGCCTCCTGGGAAAGACCGGCATGTGTCCGCTCTGCCCGGATGCGGCTGCCCACGGTGTTGGATTGGTTGGAAAACATGGAATCCCTCCTGTTCGACTGCGCCCAGTATCCCACAAAAGGCCCTTGCGCGCCAGCAAGGATTCCTTGCGCCGTTACATCTCCACCTCAATGCCCAGAATGCGGGCCACCACCGCCGCCTGGGAGGCGTGGATTCTGGCGCCCTTCAGCTCGGCGCAGGTCTCCGACAGCACGATGCCGTCCAAAGTACAGGTGGTCAGGTCCACACCGGAAAGAGAGGTGCGGAACAGCTCGGCCCCGGTCAGGTCCGTCTTCTCCAGGACCACCTTGGAAAGGCGCAGCTCCGACAGAATGGATTCTGTAAAGTTACATTCCTTTATGGTCAATCGATCCCAGCGGCCGCCGGTGAAGGGGGTGCAGCGAAACAGGCACTGTGCCAGCTCCGAGTCCTTCAGCCGGCTGCGGCGGAAATCCGCCCCGTCGGCCTTGCAGCCGGTGAGCTGGCAGTCCCGCCAGAAGCTGGCCGGCAGGCGGCAGCCGGTGAGATCGCAGTCCTCCAACCGGCAGTGCAGGAACGAGGCACCGGAAAAGTCGCAGCGGGAGAAGCGGCACTTGCGGAAGATGGCGTCCTTGAACTCCAGGTCCGTCAGGTCCAGGTCCTCCACCGTCTCCTGGGAAAAGGCCAACCCCTCGGGCAGACGGCCGTCCTCCTCCCGGGACCGGGCCAACAACTCTGTAAATGTGCTCATGAACGACGCCTCCGTTTCTCTTCCTTCTGCTCCGGCATCCATAAGAGCTCCTGAAAGCTCCGGATATACACGTCGCAGAAATCCCGCATGGCCTCCTCGTCCTGGGCAAAGAAGTCATCATAAACGCCTACCACCCGCATTTTCGCCGCCCGGGCGCCCCGGCAGGCGGAGAGGCTGTCGTCAAACACAGTGCACGATTCCGGCGGCACCTCCGCGGCCCTGGCGGCCGACAGCCAGATCTCCGGATTCTTTTTCTCCAAACCCAGGTCGTGGGCGAAAGTGATCCGGTCAAAATATTTCTCCAGGTCCAGCCGCTCCAGGGCGGTGTGGCAGTGCTCTGGTACACTGGAAGTCACCACCGCCATGTGGCGGCCCTCCGCCCGGCACTGCTTCAGGTACGCCCGGACGCCGGGCTTGATCTCCACATGGGCGTAGGCGTCCTTGGCCAGGTCCATCCACTCGGCGATGATGGACTCGCAGGATTCGGTCAGGTGGCAGAACTCCTTTGTGAATTTCGCCGCCAGGGGCAAAATGGTGTGGGCCACGCCCTCGTAGTAGGCGTGCGTGTAGGGCAGGCCCCGCCGGGCCAGAAATTCCCGGTCCACGTCTTTCCACACGCCGTTGGAGTCGATCAGCGTGCCGTCCATATCAAATAACAGCAAGGTCAATCCTCCTTTTCCAGCCAGAAGCGCCAGGGGTAGTCCCTGGCCTCTCCGGCATAGTCCACCCCGATCCGGGGGCCACACCGCATCCGTTCCTTGTGCGGTTTCGGGGAAGGGAGGCCCAGGTCCTCAGGGCTGTCGCAGACAAACAGTTCCTCCCCTGTCACCAGGTCCAGGCCATTTTGCTCTCTGGCAAGGGAAAGACCTTTACAGAGCTTTCCGGGACCGTTCAGAAAGTTTTTTTGCCGGTAGGCGGTCAGGGGCTTATCCCCGAACCGCAGGCGACGGATAGTGTCTGTGCCGGCCAGGGGCTCCCCGGCCCGGATCAATACGGCGGCGGGCTCGCCCTCCGGCTCCGTTACGAAGTTCAGGCAGTGGTACATGCCGTAGATAAAATAAATGTAGGCGTGGCCGCCCTCCCGGAAGAGGGTGTCGGTCCGGGCGGTGCGGCGGTAGTTGTAGGCGTGGCAGGCCCGGTCGCACCGGCCGATGTAGGCCTCCGTCTCTGTGATGCGCACCGCCAGCAGCTCGCCCTCCAGCCGCCGGACCAGGCATTTGCCCAGCAGGGCCTTTGCGGCCTCCACGGTATCCTGTAGATAGAATTCCCGGCAAAGCCTTGCCATTTTCTCACCTCGGTGTTAAAATACCACCCGTCTGTGGCGTTGTCCCACAAGGGATGGTGTCCTGGGAGGGAGCGATGCCACAAATCGATTTCAGATTATTTTACCATGGAACAAGTATGGGAGCAAGTGCAATGAAAGTCAACAGAATCCGTCAAAACGTTTTTCCAGTGCTGGCGGCCCTGATCTGGGGCACGGCCTTTGTGGCCCAGAGCGTCAGCGCCGACTTTGTAGAGCCCTTCACCTTCAACGCCGCCCGGTCGGCAGTGGCCTTTTTGTTTTTGCTGGTTTTGAGCGCCGTGCTGCGGTGCCGCCGCCGGCGGGATTTCGCCCAGAGCGCCCAGGCCCGTCCCAATGCCTGGCGGGATCTGGCACTGGGCGGCCTGTGCTGCGGCGTGGCGCTGACCCTGGCCACCAATCTCCAGCAGAAGGGGTTGGAGACCACCACCTCCGGCAAGGCCGGGTTCATCACGGCGCTGTACATCGTCATCGTGCCGGTGGCGGGACTGCTGTTCCATCGGCGGGTGCCCCGGGCCGTGTGGATCGGTGTGGTACTGGCGGTGGCGGGGCTCTACTGCCTGTGCATCACCGAGGACTTCACCATCACCGGCGGGGATTTCTGCATTCTGCTGTGCGCCTTCTGTTTTTCCGCCCACATTCTCATTATTGACCATTTCACCCAGAAGGTGGACGGGGTGGAGCTGTCCTGCGCCCAGTTCCTGGTGGCCACGGTGCTGTCCCTGATCGGCATGATCGCCACGGAACACCCCAGCCTGTCCGCGCTGCTTCAGTGCGCATGGCCCATTTTGTACGTGGGCCTGTTCTCCAGCGGCGTGGCCTATACGTTGCAGATCCTGGCCCAGAAGGATTCCAACCCCACGGTGGTGTCCCTGCTTTTAAGTCTGGAGTCCGTGTTCGCCACATTGGCCGGAGCGGTCATCCTGGGGGACCGGATGAGCGGGAAGGAATACTTTGGCTGTGTGCTGATGCTGGCGGCAGTGGTGCTGGCCCAGCTTCCCGAGCGAAAGAAACCGGCGGCCGAAACGCCGTCCATTTGACATTGGACAAAGGTTTTCCGCTGTGTTATACTATAAAACTGTATGAGTATGCTGCGAGGTGATTCCATGCGGATCGACGTTCTGGGCGTGGGCTTTGACAATTTGACCATGGCGGAGGCCGTGGAGAAGGCGTGGACCCTGCTGGGCCAGCCGGGCGCCCACTACGTGGTGACGCCCAACCCGGAGATCGTGGAGGTCTGCCGGGAGGACGGGGAGGCCCGCGCCGCCGTCAACGGCGCGGATCTGGTGCTGCCGGACGGCGTGGGCGTCATCAAGGGCGCCGCCATGCTGGGCACGCCTTTGAAGGAAAAAACCCCCGGCGTTGAATTTGCCGGGCATTTGATGGCTAAAATGGCAGAGGGGGGCAAGTCCCTGTATCTGCTGGGGG
>URXS01000124.1 GCA_900551885.1 uncultured Oscillibacter sp. | reverse complement strand
CCGCCGAAGAGGCCGATGGTCTTCACCATCCGGGGGCAGACCCAATAGGGGGTGCCCTCTTCGTCGATCTCAAAGACCGGGTTGGCGAACATATAGGTGGGATAGTGGAACCGCAGATGCCGCTGGAGGTTGCGGCCAAAGTGCTCGGCGGTGGTGTAGCGGATGCCCTCCTCCAGGCGCACCACCTCCACGTCCTGGGTCACCATGTCCACGATCAGATAGGCGGGCAGACCCTGGGAGCGGTTGGTGAACCACTTGATCAGGTCTGCGTATTCCAGAGTAGCCACCCGCACGGGCCGTCCCTGGTAGTTGATCTGGGTGAAGCCCTCCTGGACCTCGAACTGAGACACCATGTCCGCCAGCTCACCCAGCTTCCGGGTGGCCAGCCGCTCGGCGGAGTCCTTGTCCACCATGGGGATCTGGTCATAGGAGATCTCCTCCACCTCAGAGGCAAAGTCGCCCTCCTCAATGGTCAGCAGCTTGCTGTAGCTGCCGGCCCGCAACACCACCCAGGAGCTGACGGCGCCCACCAGGATCACAGCGATCAGCGCCACCACAGCGAAAAAGGGGACGGTGCACTGCTTCTTCACAAAGTGAAAGTAACCCTTGGCGCCCTCCCCCTGAAAGCCGGAGGTGAACACTGCGCACACGCAGTACACCGCGCAGATCAGGAAGAGGAACACGTACAGTTCCTCGGCGTGGAAGTTCAGAGCGGGCAGCTCGAAATAGAAGTACCCCAGGGCGAACACCAGCGTCACCGCCAGGTTGATAAACACGCGACCCACAGGACTGCCCACGGCCTTGCGGGCCTTCCGGGGCTTCTTCGGCGGCGGCGTGAAACCGCCCTCCTCGCCCTGAAATCCGCCGGTATTGAATCCGCCGGGATTGAACCCGCCGAAATTGAAGGAAAACGGCATGGGAACGCTCCTTTCTGTCTCCTTGAAAAGTGGAATCCATGATACAGGAAAAGTATGAATAAATCAAGGCTTTGCCGCGGCACAGAAGTTTATCCGCGACTCGTCAAAAAAACCGCCGGAGGGCTTGCGCTCTCCGGCGGTCTGATTGTGTGGTCCCCGTCTGGCGGGAAACCGGATTTATTTGGTGACCAGCAGCTTGTCATCCTCCACGGTCAGCTTGGCGGTGTCGCCGGTGTGAAGCGTGCCGTCCAGCATCTTCTCCGCCACGGCGTCCTCCACCTTGCTCTGGATCGCCCGGCGCAGGGGACGGGCACCGTACTTGGGGTCGAAGCCCTCCTTGGCGAGCTCTGCCACAGCCTCGTCGCTGGCGTCCAGATGGATACCCATGGTCTCCATCCGGTCGGCAACGGTCTTCAGCATCCGGCGGGCAACCTCCTGGATGTCCTCCTGGGTCAGAGAACGGAAGACGATGATGTCGTCGATCCGGTTCAGGAACTCCGGCCGGAAGGTCTGGCGCAGCTCCGCCATGACGACCTCCTTGGCCTGCTGGAACCGCTTCTCGGCGTCCGGGTCCGTTCCCTGCTCCTCAGCGGAGAAGCCCAGCTTGCCGCCGGCGGCAGTCAGGGTCTTGGCGCCGATGTTGCTGGTCATAACGATGACCGTGTTCTTGAAGTCCACAGTGCGGCCCTGGGAATCGGTGATCCGGCCGTCGTCCAGGATCTGCAGCAGGATGTTCCACACATCCTCGTGGGCCTTTTCGATCTCATCGAACAGTACCACGGAGTAGGGCTTTCTGCGGACCTTCTCGGTCAACTGGCCGCCCTCCTCGTGGCCCACATAGCCCGGGGGCGAACCAATCAGACGAGAGACCGTGTGCCGCTCCATGTACTCGGACATGTCGATACGGATCATGGCGTTCTCGTCGCCGAACATGGCCTCAGCCAGAGACTTGCACAGCTCCGTCTTGCCCACGCCCGTGGGGCCCAGGAACAGGAACGAGCCGATGGGACGCTTGGGATCCTTCAATCCCACACGGCCACGGCGGATGGCCCGGGCCACGGCCTTGACGGCCTCGTCCTGGCCCACCACTCTCTTGTGGAGGGTATCCTCCATGTGCAGCAGCCGCTGCCCCTCGTCCTCGGTGAGACGGGTGACGGGGATTCCGGTCCAGCCGGCCACCACGGCGGCGATATCGTCGGCAGTGACGGGCCGGTGACTGGCGTTGTTCTTACGGCGCTTATCCCGCTCGATCTCTACCTGTTCCCGGTAGTCCTTTTCGATGTCCCGGAGCTGAGCAGCCTTCTCGTAGTCCTGGGCGTTGATGGCGGCCTCCTTGTCCTTGACCAGGGCGGCGATCTTCTCCTCCAGGCTCTTCAGCTCAGGAGAGATCTCCTCGGTCTCCATCCGCACCCGGCTGGCGGCCTCATCCATCAGGTCGATAGCCTTGTCGGGCAGGAAACGGTCGTTGATATACCGGGCGGACAGGGACACGGCAGCCTCCAGGGCCTCGTCCGTGATCTGCAGCTTGTGGTGCTTTTCATAGCGCTCCCGCAGGCCCTTCAGGATCTCCAGACTGGCCTCCTGGCTGGGTTCGCCCACCTGGACCGGCTGGAACCGGCGCTCCAGGGCGGCGTCCTTCTCGATATACTGGCGGTACTCATTCAGGGTAGTGGCACCGATGACCTGGATCTCGCCACGGCCCAGAGCCGGCTTGATGATGTTGGCGGCGTCCACAGCGCCCTCGGCGCTGCCGGCGCCCACGATGGTATGGAGCTCATCGATGAACAGGATCACGTTGCCGGACTTCTTGACCTCCTCCAGCACCTTCTTGATCCGCTCCTCAAATTCGCCCCGGTACTTGGTACCGGCCACCATACCGCTCAGGTCCAGGGACAACAGCCGCTTATCCAGCAGATCATCGGGCACGTCGCCCATGACGATCTTCTGAGCCAAACCCTCAGCAATAGCGGTCTTGCCGACACCGGGCTCGCCGATCAGGCAGGGATTGTTCTTGGTACGGCGGGAGAGGATCTGGATGACCCGCTGGATCTCCTCATCACGACCGATGACCGGGTCCAGCTTGCCGGAACGGGCGTCGGCCGTCAGGTCTCGGGTGAATTCCCGCAGGGTCTTGGTCTTGCCGCCGTCGTCCTTGGACTGGGCGTTCTTGGCCTCCGTGGCCTTGCCGCGGGGGGTCTCGTTGAGCTTCTGCATCAGGGCAGAGTACAGGTGCCGGGCATCCACGCCGGCGGTCCGCAGAATCCGGACAGCCATGTTGTTGCCTTCACGCAGGATACCTGCCAGCAGGTGCTCGGTGCCAACGTAGTTGTAGCCGCCCCGCATGGAATCCTCCATGGCGATCTCAACCACCCGCTTGGCACGGGGGGTCAATCCCTGGGCCGGGTTGCCACCGGGCAGCCCCGCGCCCACGCTCTTCTTCAGAATCTCCACGATCATATCGTCGGTGAGGCCCGCCTCAGTGAGAACGGTGTGGGCCATGCCCTCGTTCTCCCGGATCAGGCCCAGCAGCAGGTGCTCGGTGCCAACGTAGCCGTGGCCCAGCTCCCCCGCCGCCTCCTGGGAAAGCCGCAGGGCCTCTTCAGCCCTGGGCGTGAATTTGTTCTCATTCATATATCTTTACCTTCCTTTCCTTGGGAAAGCCCATATCACTTGTTTTCCTTGGACTCCTTGTGCTCCGCCTCCAGGGCCTTGATCTGGTCCCGCAGCTCGGCGGCACGCTCGAAGTTCTCCTGGTGGATGGCCTTCTTCATCTCCATCCGCAGGGCATTCATCTGGCGCATCCGGGCGAAGCGGCTCTGTTCCTCTTTCTCCACCAGGTCATCCTTCTTCTCCTCCTGCTGCTGGTTCTGCTGGGCGGGGGCCCCCAGAGCCGGCATGTCGCTAAAGAAGTCATCGAAGGGGTCCTCCAGGAACCGGTTCATCCGGCTCATCAGGCTGGGCATGGGAGAGAAGAAATCGTCCAGCAGACCGCCTCCGAAGAAGCTGTTGCCGAAGAAGTTCTGCATCATTCTCTGGTTATGAGCGGCAATCCGCTGGGTGTAACCCAGCTTCTCGGCACACTCACTGCAAAGGTGCTTTTCCTCCACCTTGCCGTTGATATTGCTCTGATATACAAAGGTAACTTCATTCTTACCGCAATTCTCGCATTTCATAATTCAATTCCTCCTATATTCACGTTGATCGTTTATACAATTTGTTATTCATGGATTCCCGCAGTCTATACCTGGAGAATCAGGACATTCCGCAGAATGTCCGCCCGAACGGTGTCCCGGTTTTCCTTCGGGACCGCCGCCAGTGCCTTGTCGCCCACGGCGGCCAAAATGGAACGGCCCACGGTCTCCTCCAGGGCACCGGACTGCACCAGGTTGCTGAGGATGGCTCTTGCGGAGGGCAGGTCCATCCGCTCTCCCAGAGAGTTGATGACATGCATCAGCAGCGTCTGCCGGTCCACCCGGACCCGGGTGATGCGGATGTATCCATTGCCGCCCCGGCGGCTCTCCACGATGTAGCCCCGTTCCGGTGAGAACCGGGTAGACATCACATAGTTGATCTGGCTTGGCACGCAATTGAAGCGCTGGGCCAGGTCATTGCGCTGGACCTCCACCACGCCGTCCTCCGCTTCATCCAGGCTCTCCTTCAGGAAGCTGGCGATCAAATCTGAAATACCCATCTGCATCTCTCCTTTCCGGGTCTCAAAAGTCATCATCTTTGACTTTGACTTTCTTTAACCTTTCGTTCTGAACACAGTATACCACGGTTCTGTCAAATGTCAAGAGTCTATTTTTGACTTTCTTTGACCAATTTGAAAACAATTTGTGAACAGAGTTAGTTTTGGCAAACCGCATTGTTTTTTGATTCTTTCCAAATTTTTAACAGAAATATTTTGTGAGGGAATTCACAGCCCTCTTGCATTTTTTGATTTGTGTGGTAGAATGGCAATACAAATTCTTTTGGAGGTGCTTCCCATGGCTTACAAGATTACTTCTGCCTGCGTGAGCTGTGGTTCCTGCGCGGACGTTTGCCCCGCCGGTGCCATCAGCCAGGGCGATGACCAGTATGTCATCGATGCTGCCGCTTGCTTGGACTGCGGTTCTTGCAGCGACACTTGCCCCAACGGCGCCATCGTCCCCGAGGAATAATCGAAGGGATACATAAACGCACCGCAAGCGTTGCTTGCGGTGCGTTTTGTTTTTCACGCCACGGCCGGAGCCATGACGCTTCCGGCTGTTGTTTCCCCTTTGTTCCCCTTTTCGCCGCTTGTACCGGGGCGGATTTTCCGATATAATAAGGAAAATTATTTTTCCCGGCTCCGACCGGGACCATCACCGCGCAGAGGAGGGACGAGTGTGGAGTGCTGGGACCGGCTGTGCCCCGACGGGTACCGCTTCATCTATGACGATACCCTGTTCCCACCAGGGACGGACACCTTCGTGCTGTCCGCCTTTCCCAGGCTGAAACCGGGGATGCGGGTGTGCGACCTGTGCAGCGGCACGGGGCTGCTGGGGCTGTTGCTGTTACAGCGCCGGCCGGAGCTGACAGTGACCGGAGTGGAGCTGCTGCCAGAAGCGGCTGTCCTGGGGAACCGGACCGCCGCCGCCAACGGGCTGGAGGACCGGCTTGCGGTCCGGGTGGGGGACATCCGGCAAATCCGGGAGTTGCTGCCACCCACTGCCTTCGACCTGGTGGTGTGCAGCGGCGGAGACGGCACCATCGACGAGGTGGAG
>URXS01000123.1 GCA_900551885.1 uncultured Oscillibacter sp. | reverse complement strand
CGGGAGCTGCCCCACCTGCTGCGGCTGGCCCGGCGGATGATGATCACCATCAAGTGCAATCTGACCTTCTCCATGACGCTGAACTTCGTGGCCATCGTCCTGGCCATCACCGGCATCCTGAACCCGGTGGTGGGCGCCCTGGTACACAATGCAGGGTCCGTGCTGGTGATCGTCAACTCGGCCTTCCTGCTGACCTGGCGGAAACGGACCTGAACGCTGCCACACACGCTCTCAGTTCCAACTCTTGGAACGGCCCCGCGGCACGTTTTCCGCCGTTCTTTTTCTTCCACCGGGACGGTCCTGTACGGGCCGTCCCGGCCTGTTTTCAAGGTGGGACTTGACAGAGTTATCAAATCCTAACTATAATTATACAAAGTACCCGTGATTTTGTGGAAACACATTGTTCTCTGCTTCGCCGCCCGACGAATTTTCAAAAACGCCGGAAACGGCGTTGATTTTTTGCATCCTGAGCACACTAGACTACAAGGCCGGTCCGGACAAATCCGCCCCACCGGCAGGAAGGAGGCCATTGCCTTTGAAAAAGCCGAGAATTTCAGAGACCGCCGCCGGCATTCAGGACCCGGCCGCTGCCAAACTGTACGACCGCCTGGCCCGGCAGTTGCGGGATCTGGGCTGGAATGGCGTGCGGGAGATGCTCTCCGCCGGGCTGGGGCCCGGTGCGCTGCTGGAGCTGGACCCGGGCCCCGGTTACCTGGGGCTGGAGCTGGCCCGGCAGTTGGGCTCCCGGAGCCTGACCGGCTGCGTGGTGAACCCCACCATGCTGCATATCGCACAGAAAAACGCAACGGAGTACGGACTGCCGGCCAATTACGTGCTGGGCAGCACCATGGACCTGCCCTTTCCCGACGGCAGCTTTGACTGTGTGGTGTCCAACGGCTCCCTCCACGAGTGGGAGACCCCCCGGCTGGTCTTTGACGAGATCTGGCGGGTACTGCGGCCCGGCGGACGGTTCTGCATCACGGACCTGCGGCGGGACACCGCCGTGTGGAAACAGTGGCTCATGTGCCTGTTTGTCCGGTCCAGGCCCCTGCGGGCAGGACTGCGGGCCTCCCTGGCAGCGGCCTACACGGTGCCGGAGGTGGCGGCCATTCTGCGGCAGACGCACCTGGCGGACGCCCAGGTGCGCCGGACCTACCTGGGCCTTTGCGCCTGGGGCGTCAAGAGCTGATCGGCTCCGGCAGCGGTCTCTTTACGGAGGCCGCCGTTTTTTTGTCGCTTTCCCCACTTCCCTCTCCCGTGCGCCGGTGTTATACTGGAAAAAAATTTCCTCTATCGTGCAATAAAGGGCCCTTTCCGCCCGTTGATAGAGTGAACAGGAGGAAGCCACCATGTTCTGCATGACCGTGGCGACGCCGTCCCCGGAAGACGACGCCGTTTTGGACCAGTGCATCGCCCGGATTGCCGGTGGAGACCAGGAGGCACTGGCGGACCTGTACAACCGCACCCGCCCCGCCGTGTACGGCTTTGCGTTGTCCATTCTGAAAAACATTCACGACGCCGAGGACGTGCTCCACGACGCCTATCTCCAGGTGTGGCAGGCCGCCGGCCAGTACCGCTCCCAGGGCAAGCCCCGGGCCTGGCTGATGACCATTGTCCGCAATCTGGCCCTGAGTCACCTGCGCCAGCAGAGCCGGACCGAGCCGTTGACCCAGGAGGACTGGCAGGACCGCTTTGCCGATAACCCCGCCGTCTCCCAGGAGGACCGCCTGACCCTGGGGGCGCTGCTGGCGGCCCTGGGGGACCAGGAGCGGCAGATCGTCACTTTACACGCCCTGGGCGGGCTGAAGCACCGGGAGATCGCAGCCATGCTGGCCCTTCCGCTTCCCACTGTTCTCTCCAAATACAGCCGGGCTTTGAAAAAGCTCCAGCTCGCATGGAAGGAGGCCGATTGATATGGATATACGGGAGCAGGAACTGGAACAGCGGCTGCGCACCGCCATGGACCACGCCGCGCCGGACGCCCTGGATCGCATTCTGGCCTCGTGCGAGGCGCAGAAAGGAATCGTGATCCCCATGGAACAAGCAAGAAAACCCCGCCGCAGGCGCTGGGCTTCCCTGGCCGTGGCCGCCGCCCTGGCGGTGGTGTGCTGTGTCTTTGGCCTGACCAGTTGGCACGGCGCCAACGCCGTGGCCTCCGTGGTCTCCCTGGACGTGAACCCCAGCATTCAGTTACAGGTCAGCAAAAATGAAAATGTCCTCTCCGCCGAGGCCCTAAATGAGGACGCCCGGGTAATCCTGGACGGCATGGACCTGAAGGGCACCCAACTGAAGGTGGCGGTCAACGCCATTGTGGGCTCCCTGCTGCAAAACGGCTATCTGGACCGGCTGTCCTCCGCCATTTTGATCTCCGTGGAGGACGATGACGCCCAGCGGGCCGCCCGCCTGGAGAGCGACCTGACCGCCGAGGTGGGCACTGCCTTGGAAAATGCCTCTGCCGGGGCCGCCATCCTCAGTCAGATCCTCAGTATGGACACCGGGCTGCAGGCCCAGGCCCAGAGCAGCAGCATCTCCGTGGGCAAGGCCGCCATGATTCGGGATATCCAGGCCCTCAACAGCCAGTTGGACTTCGACGCCCTGTCCGCCCTGTCGGTGGAGGAGCTGAAGCAGCTCCGGGAGACCGGTGCCCCGGATATGCCCATCGGCACGGCCGCCGCTGCGGCTGCCGCCATGCAATACGCCGGTGTGTCCTCCTCCGCCGTCACCTACGATGTGGACCCGGAGCTGGATGAGTACCCCGCCTACTATGAGGTGGAGCTGTACACTGCCTCCGGCGAGTTTGACTACAATGTGGATGCCTGGACCGGCCAGGTCCTCAAGGGCCCTGCCAATGTGTCCAGCATCACCGGAACCACCACGCCCTCCGGCACCTCCGGCGGCATCAGCGCCGACAAGGCCAAGTCCATCGCCCTGGCCGACGCCGGTGTCAGTGAGAGCAGCGCCCTGGGTCTGCGGGTCAAGCAGGACTGGGACGACGGCATGGCGATCTATGAGGTGGAATTCCGCTGCAACGGCGCGGAGTACGAATACGACATTCGCTCCGCCGATGGTGCCATCCTCAAGTCCGAGCGGGATGACGACAACGATTACTATTACACCACCGCTCCCTCCGCCTCTGGCTCCCTGGTGGGCGAGGCCGCAGCCCAGTCCGCCGCCCTGACCCACGCCGGCGTCAAGGAGAGCGACACCTCCTACCTGTCCTGCCATCTGGAATACGACGATGGCCGGGTGGAGTGCTACGAGGTGGAATTCCAGGCTGGCAGCACCCAGTACGAATATGAGATCGGCCCCTATGACGGGGCCGTCTGGAAGGCGGAGCGGGAGACCCGGGCCGCTGTGCCCGCCTCCGGCACCACAACCGGGACTTCCGGCACCACGACCGGCAGCACCTCCGGAACCACTTCCGGCAGCTCCTCCCTCATCAGTGCCGAGGCCGCCAAGTCGGCAGCCCTGGCCCACGCCGGAGTCAACGCCTCCAACGTCTACGAATTCAAGTGCGAGCTGGACCGGGACGACGGGGTCACCCTCTATGAGGTGGAATTCAAATCCGGCGGCATGGAGTACGAGTACGAGATCGACGCCACAACCGGCGCCGTGCTGAAAGCGGAGCAGGATTGGGATGACTAACGGTCCACTTTCCTGACGGCAGGAAGTATCAAACAAACGTGACAAAGGCTAAAGCGCCCCGTCCCAGGTGGGACGGGGCGCTTTGAGGTCTTCAGCAAGCCGGAAATCCCGCGCGATGGGAAGGAAGCGTGTGCGCGGGAAACCCAGGAAGGGTGTCCTGCGCCATTTTAATCCATCGTTTTCAGAACGTTCCAACGTTCTGAAAACTGCTTCAGCCTGCCGAAAAATATTCGGCAGGCTGAAGCGCCCCGTCCCAGGTGGGACGGGGCGCTTTTTGTGTGTTTGGGACCTGCGGTCAGCTCTCCGGCTGGGGCGGCGGTTCGGGTGAAAACGTTTTTCCCGGCAGGGTGGAACCGGGCTCCTCCGGCGTGCCGCCGGACTTCTCCGTCTCCGGCGAGGCATCCTCCTCCGCCCGGGCCTCCTCCAGGGCCTGGCGCAGATAGTCGCGGTCCGCCGTCTTGCGGCTGGGGACAAAGTTCTGGGCCGGGGTGCGCTTTTTGCCCTTGCTCTTGGCGTAGAAGAAGCCGGTGACAGAGAACACCACCGCTCCGATGAAGTTCACGAACAGGTCCTTCATGGTGTCGATGATGCCGATGTCCAGATAGCCGCCCAGCCCCAGGGGCTCGCCGTTGATGACGACCTCCTGGATATTGGGAATGGTGACCACCTTGTTGGACCGGGTGGCGTCCAGGGCCACGGTGTGGATGGCGTGGACGACGGTGTCCTTCTGCATGTCGGTGCCGAAAAAATAGTCCATGGAAAACTCAAAAAACTCCCACAGCACGCCGATGGTCATGGAGAAGCAGAAGGCCACCAGCGCCAGAAACAGCGGCGAGAGGTTGAAGGTGAGCCGCTCGTCGTCGTTGAGCAGCATGACCATGGAGAAGCCCACCGCCGCCGCCAGGAAACCGTTGATGGTGTGGAGCATGGTGTCCCAGTTTGGCACCACCACATAAAAGGCGTTGACCTCTCCCAGGATCTCCGCGGCGAAGATGAAGCAGAGGATCGTGATCTCCAGTGCCGGGGGCAGCTCGATCCGCAGCTTCACCTGGATCCAACTGGGCACATACAGCAGCAGCAGTGCCAGGCCGCAGAAGAAGGCGCTCTCATAGCTGGCCAGCATGATCTGACGCACCAGCGTCACGATCACCAGCGCCCGCAGCACCGTAAAGACGATGAAGGAACTCCGGTGCTCCCGCAGCTCCATGGCCATGGCCTGGCGGAAACTGCGTTTTTCCCGCTTTTTCAGCCGCTTTTTTTGTTCTCGCTCATTCTTCGTCATGCCGGACCTCCTTCGGGTCAAAGTTCTCAAAAATCGGCAGCGCCCCCAGTCGCTCCGTCTCTTTCAGTTCGCCGGGCGTATGGATGGTCCACAGGGCGGTCCGTCCGCCCCACAGCCGCCACAGTCGCAGGGGCAGCATCCCCCGGTCCTGATACCGGCAGGCCACAAAGTCCGGCCGGGTCAGGCCGTTGCACAGCATGGCCGTCAGCGTCAGCCGGTTGCGGAGGGGCTGGGCGTCCCCGTGCAGCAGGAAATCCTGGGTCAGTTGGCCCCGCAGGGCCTCCGGGCGGTTCTGCCGCAGCCACAGCAGACACCGGGGGTCAAAGCTCTCAATACAGTAGTCTGCGCGAAACCGGTCCAGACATTCCAGCGTCCTGGCGCAGAGGGCAGCGTGGTTGCCGCCGGCGGTCTTCAGCTCCACCACCAGAGGCCCCCGGCCCTCAAACAGCGGCAGCACCTGCTCCAGAAAGGGGATGGGTTCACCGCCCAGCCGCAGCTTTCCCAGCTCCAGCGCCGTCAGGTCCTCCACCCGGCCCTCCACGCCGCACATGCGGGCAAGGTCGCTGTCGTGAATGACTGCCAGATAGCCGTCCGCCGTCAGGTGGACGTCCAGCTCCGCGCCGTAGCCGGCCTCCGCCGCCCGGCGGAAAGCCTCCAGGGAGTTCTCCGGCGCGCCGGGGCCGTGGAGCCCCCGGTGGGCAAAGCGGACATGCGCGAATTTCTCCCAGCCCGGCTGGTCCTTGCGGCCGTGGACCGTCAGATA
>URXS01000122.1 GCA_900551885.1 uncultured Oscillibacter sp. | reverse complement strand
TGATCGCCGCGGCGGAGGCCCAGAAGATCTGGCGCCGGTCCAACCGCCGCTGATAGAGACATAAAATTCTGGAAAGGAGAACCATATCTATGATTGCACAAGACATGTATCAACTGGGAGCCAGCCGCTCCTGTATCCGGGAGCTGTTTGAATATGGCCTGCGGCAGGCGGCGGTGGTAGGGAAGGAGAACGTCTACGATTTCTCCCTGGGCAATCCCTCCATCCCGGCGCCGGAAGAGGTGCGGCAGGCCTTCGAGTCCCTTATCGCCCGGAAGGACAGCCTCAGCGTCCACGGCTACACGCCGGCCTCCGGCAATGGCGAGGCCCGCACAGCCGTGGCGGCGGACCTGAACGCGCGGTTCCAGGCCGGCATCCGGCCGGAGAACCTGTTCCTCACCTGCGGCGCCGCCCCGGCGCTGATTTCCGTGATTCGGGCGCTGGCGGTAGAAGGGGCGGAGATCATGGCCATCGCCCCCTTTTTCCCGGAGTACCGGCCCTTCGTGGAGAACAATGGGGCGAAGTTCGTGGTGGTGCCCGCT
Organism: uncultured Oscillibacter sp.; assembly: GCA_900551885.1. Lineage (GTDB taxonomy): Bacteria > Bacillota > Clostridia > Oscillospirales > Oscillospiraceae > Oscillibacter. The sequence continues at coordinate 5,170 of URXS01000122.1, read as the reverse complement.
GATACAGACACTTTCCAGATCCCCGTGGCGGAGGTGGAGAAGCGCTTGACCGCCCACACCCAGGCCATCATCGTCAACTCCCCCAACAACCCCTCCGGTGCGATTTACTCCCGGGAGAACCTGCTGGCCCTGGGCGAGGTGCTGAAGCGGAAGGGTGGGGAGTTTGGCCATCCCATCTACATCATTGCCGACGAGCCCTACCGGGAGCTGGTATACGACGGGGCGGAGGTGCCCTTCATTCCCAACCTGTATCCCAACACCATCGTCTGCTACTCCTGGTCCAAGTCGTTGTCCCTGCCGGGCGAGCGCATCGGCTACGTGTGCGTGCCGGACCAGGCGGCGGACAGCGCGGACCTCTACGCCGCGGTGGCGGGCGCTGCCCGGGCTCTGGGCCATGTGTGCGCACCTTCCATGCAGCAGATGGTGGTGGGACTGTGCGCCGCGGTGCGGCCGGACCTGGCGGCCTACGACGAGAACCGGCGGACGCTGTATGACGCCCTGACGGAGTACGGCTACCGGTGTGTCCGGCCTCAGGGGGCCTTCTACCTGTTCGTCCAGGCCCCCGGCGGCGACGCCCAGGCCTTCTCAGACAAGGCCAAGGAGAAGAACCTGCTGATCGTCCCCGGCGGCGACTTCGGCTGCCCGGATTACTTCCGGGCCAGCACCTGCGTCAGCCATGACATGATTTTGCGGAGTCTGCCTATTTTCCGGGAGCTCATCCAGGAGACGAAGTGACAAGGCATTTGCCCGGAGATTTTGCATATTGCGAATCTTCCGGGTGTTTTCCATACCGGTGCAGATATCCCTATACCAACCGGGCCGTCCCATTTGAAGCGACCCCCAAAAGTTAGACAATATATCGACGTTCATTTTGCTTAAGCGTCTGAAAGGGCTTGTTGTCTGTGAAGAGCAGGCGGCAAGCCCTTCAACTTTGCCTTGATTCGGCGGCTGTTGTAATAATCCAGATAGTCCACCCGTTCCTGCTTGAAGTGTTCCATTGTATAACTCACCAGATAGCTGCTGTTGTAAGAGTGATATTTCATCATCCTGATACGGCAAACCAAGCTCCTTCATAATTCGCTGGACTGTCTCGTGATTTGAGGAGAAACAACGGCTGTGCAATTTTGCCGTGATGCGGCGACAGCCGTATCGACCTCTGTTTTCGTGGTAGATAACCGTGATCTTTGCTTTGGCAGTTTTGTATTCGTCTGGGGTCCCCATCTGCTTCAAATGGCAGTAGAAGGTTGCACGAGGAAGTTGAGCGATTGCAAGCAGAAGGGATAGTGAGAATTCCTGACTCAGTTTTTGAACCACCTGCGTTTTTTCGCTGGTGCCGCTCTTCTTCCAAAACCAGGGCTTGCAAGTTTTTTAGATAGGCATTCTCCACACGCAGCCGTTGTATCCCGGTAAGCATTCCTTAGAAAGTTGCCTCGGTCTGCCTTTACTGCCGCATCCTCTCCGTTCAATTGCCAGCCCCTCCACTCCTTCCTTCAGGCAGATCCGTTCCCAATCCTGAATCCGGCTATGACCTCTGATTTCATACATTTTTGCAGCTTCTTGATAGCTGAATCCGTCTTGTATAACAGCCTCTACCGCTTACCCCTTTGAGCTCCGGTGTATATCTTTTGTTTGATTTTCCCCTTGGCATAGTAAAGCACCCCACTTGTTAGTAGTCAGTATATCATACTGTCTAACAAATGGGGTGCAGTTCAGACTCAGCGCCGGTGCCTGCGGCTGGTGGAGGAGGGCAGGCCCAGTTCGGTGCGGTATTTGGCCACGGTGCGGCGGGCCAGGTGAATGCCCTCCCCAGCCAGCAATTCCACCAGGGTCTGGTCGCTGAGAGGATGGGCTGGGTCTTCCTGCCGAACCAGCTCCAGAAGCCGCCGTTTGACCGCCTGTTGGGAGGGCCCCGCCTCTCCCACGGCGTGGCTGAAAAAGTACCGCAGGGGATAGGTGCCCTGGCGGCACTGGAGATACTTGCCCCGGACGGCCCGGGACACCGTGGAGGGGTGGACCTCCAGGCGGTCCGCCAGGGTCAGCAGGCTCATGGGGGACAGTTCCCCGGTCTCACCGGAAAAGAAGGGACGCTGGGCTTCCAGAATGGCCTCGGCGCAGCGGCGCAGGGTGCCGCCCCGCCGCTCCAGGCTGTTCAGCAGCCACTTGGCCTGCTGCATTTTCTGCTGTAAGTAGGTCCGGGTCTCCTTTTCATCCGACTCCTTCAGAAGCCGGGTGTAGTAGTCGCTGATGGTGACCCGGGGCAGGTAGTATTCGTTCAGCACCACCTGGAGCTGGCCGTCCAGCTCCACGATGAATACGTCGGGCCGGACGTAGACTGTGGGCTCCGCTGGCTGAAAGGCCCGTCCAGGATGGGGTTCCAGGGCGGCGATGGCTTTCTCGGCCTCCTGGATCTCCGCTGTGGTCAGTCCCAGTTCCCGGGCAATGGGACCGTAGTGTTTCCGGCTCAGTTCCGGCAGAAACCGGGACACGATATCCATGACCGCCGGAGAGGGGGACTTCTGCCGGGACAACTGCAACAGCAGGCACTCTGACAGGTTCCGGGCGCCCACGCCGGCGGGGTCCAGGCTCTGAATGGTCTCCAGGGCCTGGTCCAGCAGGGACCGGGGGATCTTCATGTTCTCCAGACCGTCCAGATCCTCCTGGGCCAGGTAACCATCCTCATCCACCAGCTCCGCCAGGTACCGGGTCAGGGCCAGCAGGGGCTTTGGCAGCCGCAGACGATCCAACTGGTCCCGCAAAAAGGCGGCGAGACTCTCCGTCTCCCGGTCCAGAGTGCCCCGCTCCGGCACAGCGGTGTCCTCATGGACGAAAGTGCCCCCGTGAACGCCGCCGTCGATCCAACTGGCTTTCTGCCGCAGTTCCTCATAGGCGCTGCGCAGAGAGGACGCGTCCTCCTGTTCCACCAGGGGGTTCTCCTCGCTGATCTTACCCAGATACTCCAACAGCTCCTGGGAGTTCATCTGCAAGATCTCCATGGATTGCAGCAACTGAGGTGTCAACTTCAGTTCCTGCCGCAGTTCCGCTTTCAGCGTGACAAGACTCATGACCGGCCTCCTCTCTCCGCAGCGCTGACGTACTTGGCAATCTTCCGGGCGGCGGTGGCCTGAGAGATGCCCAGGTCTCTGGCCACTGCCACGGTGGTGCCGCAGCGGCGGTATGCGTCTCGGATGATCTGCCCCTCGTAGGCCTCCATCCGCTCTGCCAGGGTGCCGGAGCTCTCCAGCACGACGGCAGGCGGTGGCACTGCTTCACCGGTGTACTCCGGCGGCAGGGCGGTCACATCGATAATGGGGTCCTGGACGATAATCACCAGCCGCTCAATGAGATTTTCCAACTGGCGCACGTTGCCGGGCCAGTCATATCGCTCCAGGAAGTTCAGAAACCGGGGACTGAAGGTGAGGCTTTTGCCGTATTCCCCGCAGAACCGGGCCAGGAACTGGTGGGCCAGGGGGAAGATGTCCTCCTTCCGCTGGCGCAAAGGCGGGATGTGGATGCGGATGACGTTGAGCCGGTAAAAGAGGTCGGAGCGGAACAGGCCCCGCTGGACCTCCTCCTCCAGATTGCGGTTGGTGGCCACGATCAGCCGGAAGTCCAGCTCGATCTTCCGGGTACCGGACAACCGCTCGATGGTCTTTTCCTGAATGAGCTGTAACAGCTTGGACTGGATATGGGGCGGCAGCTCGCCGATCTCGTCCAGAAACAGCGTGCCGTGGTTGGCCAGCTCGATCTTACCGATCTTTCCACTGGAGGAGGCGCCGGTGAAGGCGCCCTTTTCATAGCCGAACAGCTCCGATTCAATGAGATTCTCATGGAGGACTGCGCAGTTCACTTCGATGAACGGACCTTCCGCCCGGTTGCTCATGGCGTGGATGGCCTTGGCCACGGCGCTCTTGCCCACGCCGGTCTCCCCGGTCACCAGAATGTTGGCCTTGGTGTTGGCGGTGTTCTGAATCAGGGTCCACAGCCGCTGCATGGAATGGCTTTTGAAGACCAGCGTGGTGGAGGTGGCCCGGGTCCGCAGCTCCGCAATCTCCTGGGAGTACTGCTGCAGGGAGTCCTGCAGGTGGCGGTAGTTGCGCTGGATGGTGTTGATCTGCTCCATGGAGACAGTGTTGAAACACACGGCGTACTTCAATTCTCCATTGTCGTCGAACAGGGGAATCCCCACGGTCATGACGTTTTTGTGGGTGTGGTTGATGGTCTGGGTGGCGGTGATCTTCCGCTTCTGCCGGATGACCTCTGCCGTGATGCAGGGCGTGAAGGTTCCATCCGCCTCCAGATCAAAGGCCGATTTGCCCACGATGGAGTTGTGGGCGAAGCCAAAATTCCGCTCATAGGTCTCGCTGACCCGCAAAATGGTGCCCTTGGCGTCGGAGAGCATCATGTCGTCCGCCAGCACCAGGTTGTTTTCCGGATTCAAAATGTCAAAGAGGCCCTTGAGGTTGATATCTTCGTCAAAAATACCAGAAAGATTTGTAGGCTGCGCCAAAATTTTCACCTGCTTCCACAAAAGAACCCCTTTAAAAGAGGATTTATTCATTTCTGAGTATAACATATTCAAAAATGAATAGAAAGAGGTGAGACACAGTTTTTGCTTGTCGATTTTCACAGAAAACGGAAGGAAAAACTATTCGTCCCGCACAAAAGAGCTCCCTGACCTGTGGGCATGTTCCGGCGGAAGGAAGTATTCAGTTTTGAATAACTCTGTTCAGCGGGTAACAACTGCTTCGTCAAATCCACAAGGGAGGAGACGAAGATTTTGCCAAGATGCACAGAAACCGGCATGATTGCCGGCCAAATTGCCCTTGAAAAACTGGCACTGAATTTGCTATAATTTTAATCAGCAAAAACCGGGCCTTGCCCGATGAAATCATGAGGAGGAGATCTGCAATGTATCAGACCATTCGTTACGAGAAGAACGGCAATATCGGTATTGCTACCATCAATCGTCCCGAAGCCCTGAACGCTTTGAACTCCACGGTTATTTCCGAGCTGGAGCAGGTCATTGCCGAGGTGGAGAAGGATGCCGAGCTGGGCGCCTTCATCATCACCGGCGAGGGCCGTTCCTTCGTGGCTGGCGCCGATATCGGCGAGCAGTATCCCCTGGATGTGGCTGGCGGCCGCAAGTGGGGTCAGAGAGGCAGTGCGCTCT
>URXS01000121.1 GCA_900551885.1 uncultured Oscillibacter sp. | reverse complement strand
GGCCCGGGTCACCGCCACACCGGCGGCCAGCACGATGAGGCCCCGCCAGCCGCCGCCCAGCAGGTAGAACACCAGGCAGGCAAGCTCCAGAGCCATCAGCGCGGAGGCCCTGCTCTTTTTCCGCAGCGTCAGACAGACCGCCAGTGTCACCGCCAGAAAGGCGAAAAAGGATAAGGACTGGAAGCTCATGACTCTTTCTCCGTCAGGGCGCTGAGCCGGGCGTCCGTGGTGCTGAGGACCTGGGTCAGGCTCTGGCACCGGCCGGGATAGGCGGCGGAGAGGGACTGGGCGCTCAGGTCCGGGAATTCCGCCTTTTTGGCCGTCAGGGCCCGGAGGGCCCTGGTGTAGCGCAGCTCAGAGAGCTTGCGGTCCGCGTCAGCGGCGCCCAGACCGCAGGCAGCGGGGTCCAGGGAGAAATAGGCCTCGTTGGCCCCGGCGGAGCGGTACAGGTGCCGGTAGATCTGGTACACGCCGGCGCCTAAGTACGCCGCCGCGGCGTTGATGGCGGCCTTGTCCCCCAGCTTACCCAGCAGGCTGAATACCACATCCGTGGCGCCGGAGAGGAGCTTACTCTGGAGGGTGGCCAGGACGCTGCCCTGGAGCACGTTGCCCGGCTCGGCGGCCTCCAGCACCTCCTGCTCCGTCAGCATGTTCCCCTCCCGGGACAGAGTGCGGCCCAGGATGAAGTCGGCGGAGACATGGTAGTAATCGCAGGCCCGGACCACAAACGAAAGGCCCGGTTCCCGAATGCCATTCTCATAGTGGCTCAGCAGCGCCTGGGAAATGCCAAGGTCCGCAGCGGCGGTCCGCTGGGACACGCCCCGCTCCTGCCGCAGCAGCGACAATGTACGGGAAAATTCAGTGGTGGAAGCCATCGTTCTCTCTCCTTTGGGATTCTCTTCTCAATCTCACACAGTGCGCCTCCAGGGGCGCTTTTTTCAAATACGCAGGGTATAGTTTAGCAAAAAAGCTACCAGTTGTAAAGAGCAAAAACGGAAGGCCGCCTGTCCTAGGCGGCCTTCCGCTCTGTTGGATTTTCAGCGTTCTCAGAACAGCCCCACCTGGTTAGGCAGCACATCACCGCCGATGGAGCGGAGCTGCTGGGCGTTCTCCTCCCACAGCCGGTCCGTCACCGCCATCTTGCGGATGATGTCCTTGACGGTGGTGTCCAGCACGGTGCCCTCGGAGTAGTCCGCCGGGAAGATGAAGTCCACCCGGCCCTTGGCCAGCAGGTCCTCCACCCCGGGGCGGTTGGTCTCCTGGTACACGGCGATGGCCTGGCCGCCGTAGGCCCGCATCATCTTCATGCAGGGTACGTCAGAAAGGCCGTCTCCCACGTAGATCATGTTGGTAAACGGCACCCGCTTGCTGTCGTCGGGCATGGAGTCGTTGAGGGTCTTGTCGTCGGAGACATCCAGCACGCCCTTGTTGATCCGGTAGACGAACTGGGTCTTGGCGGTGAAGTTGACCGCCAGCTTGGGCCACACTGGATCGCCCTTTTCATCGTAATAAAACTCGCTGGCGTAGATCTCCTTGAAGGCATCGCTGATGCCGGAGCCCTCGATGATCTCCCGCAGGCCGGAGGAGATCACATAGTGCTCCACCCGGACCCCTTGGCTCTCCCCGAAGGCGTTGATCCGGGGGAACCAGTCCTCCACCCCGGGGAACAGCACGATGTCCCGGCCCTTGTCCACCAGATCATTCCGGGTCAGGGGAAGCTTACGCCGCTTGGCCTCCTGCAGCATGGTATACATATAGGCAAGAATCCCGTCCATCCGGTTCCGGCGGCCGAACTCGTTGGCCTCCGCCCAGAACTCCGCCGGGGTCATGCCCAGGGATGGGATGAAGGCGTAGTCCTGCATATCCGTGGTACACAGCGTCTTGTCAAAATCGTACAGAAAGGCCACAATGGGCTGTTGGGTCATAGCGGTTCCTCCCTTGCTCCTATGAAAAAGGCGGCTCAAAAGAGCCGCCTTTTTGGTCAGTCGTCCGCGCCGCTGTAATTCCGGCCGAATTTCAGGTCGTCCAGATTGATGCGGCGGGTGGGCTCGTCCACCTGGGCAGGCGCCGGGTCCGCGAAGGGGTCACCCTCGGGATAGGGGTCCTCCTTGGCTGCCGCAGGTTCTTCCTTGGCTGCCGGCTCCTCCTTCTCCTGGGCAAAGGCGGCCAGCACCTTTTCCTCGATCTCAGAGGCGGCGGTCTCCTCCGGTGCCGGACCGGCGGGAACATCCACCGGAAGCTGGGGGAGCTGCTCCAGATACCGCAGCTCCTGGCTGCAGATATCCCGGCTGGAGGCGATGAACTTGGCCAGCTCCTGCTGGCCCTGCCGCAGACGGGCCTTGGCCTCCTCCAGCTCCTGCTGCAACTGGCCCACCTTCTCATGGGCGTCAGCCTCCGCCTGGGCCAGCATCTGGTCCCGTTTCTGCTCCGCCTCCCGGACGATGGAGTCCGCCATCTTCTGGGCGGTGAGGAGCGTGGCCCGCATGGAGTCCTCGGTGGCGCGGTAGTCCTCCACCTTCTCCACCAGGACCTTCATCTTGGCCTTCAGGGCCGCGTTCTCTTTATAAAGCGTCGTATAATCGTCGGTGAGCTCGTCCAAGAACTCGTCCACCATGGCCATATTGTAGCCGCCCATGACCGCCTTGGAAAAGGCGTGGGTGGAAACTTCCTGCGGTGTCAGCATGTCGCCCGTTACCCCCTCGTCCGGTTAAAAATACAGTCCGTTGTTTTCCAGTTCGTCGATCAGGTCGCCTTCAATATCCACATGGTAGGGCGTGATGATATATGTATTGGCAGCCACCTTCTTGATCTTGCCCTCGCCGGCATAGGCCACACCGGAGAGAAAATCGATCAGGCGGCGGGCGATGTCCTTGTTGGTGGACTCCAGATTCAGCACCACGGTCCGCTTGTCCTTGAGGTGATCGGCGATCTCAGAGGCGTTTTCAAACCGCTCCGGCTTCACCAGCACCACCTTCAGTTGGGTGGTGGCGTGGATGTTGACCACCTTGTTGCGCCGTTCGTCCAGCTTGCTCTTGCGGTCCTCGAAGCCGCTCTGACGCGCGGGTTCTTCAAAGTCGTCGTATTCCTCGTCCTCATCCTCGTAGGGGTGGGTCCACTTTTTCAGTTCGTCGATGATGCTCATGACATAGCCTCCCGTCGGAGCCCTCGCTCCGTATTTCACTTGCTGTAATCCCGGGCGCCGAAAATGGCGGTGCCCACTCTGACCATGGTGGCACCGGTGCGGATGGCGTCCGCGTAGTCGCCGCTCATACCCATGGACAGATACTTGAGCTTATTATGGAACAATTTTGTATTGATGTCAACATAAAGTGCCTTGACTTCCTGAAAATACCGGATATTCTCCTCCCGTTGGGCGTCTGCGGGGGGAATGGTCATCAGGCCCAAAACCCGGACATGGGGGCACGCCAGAGCCGCCTGGGCCCCGGCGGTGAGCTCCTCCGGCAAAAAGCCGCTCTTGGCCTCCTCCCGACCGATGTTGACCTCCAGCAGAATGTCCTGGACCAGGTCCTGGGCAGCAGCCACCTTCTCGATCTCCTCCAGCAGCGGCAGAGACCCCACCGACTGGATCAGCGCCACCTTCCCCACCACCTGCTTGACCTTGTTGCGCTGCAGATGGCCGATGAAGTGCAGCGGTGCGCCGTCGTAGGCGTGCTCCGCCAGCTTCTGTGTCATCTCCTGGACCCGGTTCTCGCCCAGGGCGTCGATGCCGGCGGCCACGGCCTCCCGGCAGGCGGCGGCGTCATTCATCTTGCTGGCACCCACCAACGTGATCTCACTGGGGTCCCGGCCCGCCTCCCGGGCGGCCTGTTCCATCTCCGCCCGGACATGGGCGATGTTTTCCGCAATGGACATAAGCTCTCCACTTCTTTCTTTTTTCTTGTCTCGCCGGAAATCCGGCGCTCAGTTCAACACTTTTCCATCATAGAGGTCCCGGCCGGTAACGATGACCTGGTCCCCATCCCGCAGGCGGGCCACTTCCTGGGAGCTGGTCAGATCTCCGGCGGCAGTGTCGTAGGCAGAACGCACCAGTGCGAAGCCGTCGCCGCTGTACAGCACCTCCACCGGTTTGAACCGGGCCTCCATGCCCACCAGGCAATAGACGCCGGTCTGCTCTGTGGTGACCAGCTCACCGTTTTCATCCACCGAGGTCTCCTCGGCCCGCAGGGCCTCCCGGGGAACCCGGATGCCCTCCAGGCTTCCCAGAATCACCTCCGCGCTCTGCTGGCGCAGCAGCGTCAGCTCCGGCAGGTAGGTGTTCCCCTTCAGCACCACCACAACCCGGCCATTTTCCGCCTCACTGATGTGGGACACCGTCACCGACAGATCCTGCTCCACGCCCTTGGAAAAGCGCAGGTGCATGGAGCGGCCTTCCGACAGCGTCTCGGCGTCGGCCTGGGAGACCACGGCGGCATAGTACCAGTTATCCCCCAGGATCAGCTTCCCCACATCGGTCTGGAGACTCTCGTCCGCCTGGATGGCAGTCAGCGTTGAAGGGGTCAGGGTCTCCAGGACCTCCGGCGTCAGCACCTGCTCATAGCCGTCCACCACCGCCGAATACAGCCCCGCCTCCGGGGCGGTGATCCGGCGGGTGGAGGAGGCGGCCTGGGTCCGCAGCGTGCTGATCTGGCTCTTCAGCTCCGTGATCTGGGCGGAGAGGTCCTCCGTCTCGCTGTATGTATAGTCCCGTTTCAGCACCAGGGACCGCAGCGTGTCCCCATAGGATTCGGCCTTGTCCAGCCGGTCCGCCGCCAGAGACCCCCGCAGATCCAGGATGCTCTGGATGATCTGGTTATCCAGCTTCAACGCCACCTCGGCACCCTCAGCGGCCTCCTGGGCAAACTCCAGTTGTTCCAGCCGGGCCTCCAGCGTATCCAGCTCCGTCTGGCGGTCCAGACTGGCCTGGTCGGCATAGACCACCGCCACCGTGCCACCGGCGCTGACCCGCTCGCCCTCGGTCCGCTGCAACCGCAGCAATCCGTCACTGTCCTCCAGCACCAGCTCCTCCCGGACCACATAGCCCGACAGGGACACGCTGCGGTCCACCTGATAGGTGTAGGCCGCAGTCGTGGCCAGAGGATCGGCGAAATACCGCAATGCCTGTATGCCGAAATAGGCCACCACCCCCAGGGTGATCACCGCCAGCAAAATTTTGGTTCCCAGTGCCCGTTGCTTCATGGTCCTCTCTTTCGTCCTTTCGATTCAGAGGCCGCCAGTCACAGCTCCCCGGTGGCCTCCCCCAGCTCCACCGGGCGCACCGGCGCGATGGTGGAGATGGCGTGCTTGTAGATGATCTGCTGCCGCCCGTCGCTGTCCAGCACCACCACGAAGGCATCAAACCCCGTGATAATGCCCCGCATCTGGAACCCGTTCATCAAAAACAGGGTCACCGGCAGCTTGTCCCGTCTCGCCCGCAGGAGAAACAGGTCCTGTAAGTTGGCTTTTGTTGTCTGCATGATTCGTCCGCTCCTTTTTCTGTTTGAGTCGGACGCTTTCCAGATCTTCCCGTCCGCCCATGGCTAGGATACGCCAGCGGCGGCCAGGATTTCTGTCGAAACCTGCAATGCGCGGGCAAAATCCCGCTTGTTTCCCCATGTGATCCAGTGAATGTCGCCGTTGCGCCGCAGCCAGGTCAACTGGCGCTTGGCATACTGCCGGGACCGGAGCTTCACTTCCTCCAGAGCCGCCGCCAGT
>URXS01000120.1 GCA_900551885.1 uncultured Oscillibacter sp. | reverse complement strand
GTGGGGCTGACGGCGGCGTCCGCCTCCGTTGCCTCCCCGGTCAGCACCAGGGCCGTATCCACCCCGGCGTTCACGCCGCAGGCGATGTCCGTGTACAGCCGGTCTCCCACCATCAGCGCCTCCGACCGGGCGCAGCCGGTCTGCTCCAGCGCCAGGGCGATCATGGTGGGGTCGGGCTTTCCGATGTAGCGGGGCTGCCGGCCGGTGGCGTTGATCAGCATCTGACAGATGGAGCCGCAGTCCGGCATGAAGCCGTAGAGGGTGGGGCAGGCCAGGTCCGGATTGGTGGCCAGGAAGTCCGCTCCCCGGCACAGCAGGCGGCAAGCGTCCTCCACCTTCTGATATGTCAGCTCCGTGTCAAAGCCCACCAGCACCGCCGCCACGTCTTCGTCCGGTGTCTCCCGGATGTCAAAGCCCGCCTGGCGGAGCTGCCGCCGGAAGGAGTCCGTACCCACGGCAAAATACGCCTCCCCCGCCGGGCGGCAGGTGCGCAGGTAGTGGACGGAGGCCTCCACGGCGGTGAGGAATTCCTCCCGCTCCGCCGGAATCCCCAGCCGGGTCATCTTTTCCATACCCGCGTCCACGCCCCGGGAGGAGTTGTTGGTGAGATACCGCACGGCACCGCCGTGGGAGCGAACATAGGATAAAAAGTCCGCCGCCCCGGGCAGCAGGGAATCCTCCAGGTAGATGGTGCCGTCCAGGTCCAGCAGGAACAGTCGCTTGCCCGCCAAATCCATGCCCTTGCCTCCTCTCGCAATGGAGCCAGCATACCACAAAGCAGCTTCGCTTGCAAGCGGAGCCAGACAATGAAAAGAGGCAGAGCGTCTTTTGCGCTCCGCCTCCGCTTTTCGTATCGGCTTGTCAACTTTGCTTCTTCTGTTCCAGGAACAGCAGCAGTCCGCAGGCAGTCAGGACCGTCGCCAGCAAGGTGATCTGCCTTACAGGCTCTCTCCCTTCCGACTGAGCCGGATACTCTCCAGGGTGTACGAGATCTGCAGGACGCCGAAGATGATCAGCACCGGCACCGCCGGCAGCAGGCCCGTGTCGAAGGCGTAGTGGAGCACCATCACCACCACCCACAGCCACAGACACACCTTGGTGGCCACCTGATAGGCCCGGACGGCGGCCTGACCGATTTGGCGTTGCTCCGCCTCGTCGCAGCTCTCCATCCATTTCTTCTGGAACTTCATGTCGTACACGCTGCCCCGCTTCTCCGGGTTGATCTGCTTTTCCAGGTCCACGATCTTCTGCTGCAGCACCGTGGCCACGCCCACACCCACGAAAAATTCCACAATGAAGGCAATCATGACCATCGGACCGCTGGCGTAGACCACTGCCACAGAGAAGAAGAACAGGTCACACAGCAGCGCCGCGGCGGACATCAGCAGCGCCCAACTGAGCTTCTCCTCGGCACCGTCGATGGTGTCCTCGTCCTCGCCGTCCCAGCCCCTGTAAAGGCCCTTGGCCTTGACGTACAGGCTCCAGCCGATCCCCAGGATCACGATGTTAGTCACCGGAATCCCCCAGGGGGCAGAGGCGGCCAAGACGGTGTTCAGCACCTGACGCACCCCGTCGGAGAGACTCCCCGCATTCATGAACCCGGCGGCAAAGCCCAGCACGCCGCCGAAGAGTCCGGCAACCAGGATGGTCAGGAAAAATTTCGGCAGGGCCTTGCGGTTTTCACTCTTGGCTTTCATGGTCGTCCTCCTCATAGGAAAAAATGTCCTCTACGGCAACGCCGCAGATCTTCGCCAGTTTCAGCGCCAGCGTCACCGAGGGGGAATAGTCTCCCCGCTCGATCTGGCTGATGGTCTGGCGGGACACCCCCGCCAATCGTCCCATCTCCTGCTGGTTGACCCCCAGCCGGGCCCGGTGTTCCTTCAGCCGGTTGTAAAGCGGCATGGTGCGCCTCCTCTCTGACAACTTTTTCTGTCAAGTTGACAGCTATTCTTGTCATTCTCAGCATAGCATTGACAAGGATCCTTGTCAATAGGAAGTTTGAAAAAAGTCTCATTTGATTGGCTGGAAATTCCGTCTCTGTTCCATATGCAAAAAAAGGCCGCCCTATGGGCGGCCTTTTCAAACACAGTTATTGGGTTGTATCCGTTCCGGCGCTGATCTGGTCGTCCTCCCGGATGCCGTAAAGGGCGAAGCGGGAGATCAGATTTTGCAACGTCAGCTTCTGGGCCAGAAGCTGTTGGTGGGTGGCGCCCCGGACCTTTCCGGCGGCACGCTGCTCCTCCAGCCGGGAGAGCACCTGATCCCGCTCTTTCAGCAGGTCCGCGTACAGGCGGTCATAGGCCGCCAAACGCTCCGCGTCCGTCATGGCCGGGCCTCCTTCCTTACACATTGAAGCGGAAATAGATCATGTCGCCGTCCTGGACCACATAATCCTTGCCCTCGCTGCGCAGCAGGCCCTTTTCCTTGGCGGCATTGACGCTGCCGCACTTGACCATGTCCTCGTAGGCGATGACCTCGGCGCGGATGAAGCCCCGCTCGATGTCCGTGTGGATCTTTCCGGCGGCCTGGGGGGCCTTGGTGCCCTTTTTGATGGTCCAGGCCCGGCACTCGTCCTTGCCGTAGGTCAGGAAGGAGATGAGCCCTAACAGGGCGTAGGAGCACTTGATGAGCCGGTCCAGGCCGGATTCCTCCACCCCCAGCTCCTCCAGGAACATCTGCTTCTCCTCGCCCTCCAGCTCGGCGATGTCCTGCTCCAGCTTGGCGCAGATGGGCAGCACCTGGGCGCCCTCGGCGTCGGCGATGGCCTTCACCTGCTGGTAATAGGGGTTGGCATCCAGATGGGTGAAGCCCTCCTCGTCGGTGTTGGCGGCGTAGATCACGGGCTTCAGGCTCAGCAGGTCGCTGGTGGCGATCAGGGCCATGTCCTCGTCGGAGCACTCGTAGGTCCGGGCGGACTTGCCGTTGTTCAGGTGCTCTGCCAGGCCCTTGAACACGTCCACCTCGTGGAGGAATTTCTTGTCGCCCTTGGCAGCCTTGGTGGCCCGCTCGATCCGGCGGTTCACCATCTCCAGGTCCGCCATGATCAGCTCCAGGTCGATGGTCTCGATGTCCCCCTTGGGGTCCACCGGCACGTTGGTACCGGCGTCGGCCACCACGTGCATGATGTTCTCATCGTCAAAGCAGCGGACCACGTGGACGATGGCGTCGGTCTCCCGGATGTTGGCCAGGAACTTGTTGCCAAGGCCCGCGCCCTGGCTGGCGCCCTTGACCAGGCCCGCGATGTCCACGAATTCCACCACCGCCGGGGTCTTCTTGTCGGGCTCATACATCTCCGCCAGGTGGTCCAGCCGCTCGTCGGGAACGGCCACCATGCCCACGTTGGGGTCGATGGTGCAGAAGGGATAGTTGGCGCTCTCGGCGCCGGCGTTGGTAATGGCGTTGAACAGGGTCGATTTTCCTACATTTGGAAGTCCAACAATTCCGAGCTTCATAAAAGCAAATCTCCTTTGCCGTGTTTTCGACTCTGTATTGTACCATTCCCCGGCCAAAAGCGCAAGAGCGGCAGGGGCAAAGGTCCGGTTTTCTTTCAAAAGAAAAAGAAAAACCAAAAGTGCGCCGGGAACATCCCGGCGCGCTTTTCCAGTCATTGATTCATCACTTTGCGTTGAGAAGCGATCTATGTTCACGCGCCGCGCCTGCCGCAAAGGAGGGGATGCCTTGCCGCGGCGTTTGCCGCGAGCCTCCTCAGGCACGATGCGAAGAACCCGGATCAGGCAGCCGACTTGGCGCTGGAGCCGTTGTAGCCGCCGCCGAAGAAGTAGTTAAACAGGTCGGAGGGGTCGTTGAAGCCGTACTGATTGCCGTACTGGCTGTTGTCCTGATTGGACTGCTGGTCCTCATCGCTGGCAGTGGTCTCCGCCTGGTTGGGAGTGGCGTCCCAGGTCAGGTCCACGGTCAGCGTCTCACCCTGGCGATAGATGGTGAACTTGGAGGTGTCGCCGGCGGAATACTGCTTCTTTGCGGCGGACAGATCCTCCAGGCTGGTGATGGAGGTGTCGTCGATGGCGGTGATCACATCGCCCATCTGCAGTCCCGCCTTGTCGGCGGCGCTGCCCTCCTCCACAGAGTAGACAAACACGCCGGAGGTCACGTCATAGCGGTACTGAGCCGCCATCTGCTCCGTCATGGTGCCGCCGGTGATGCCCAGGTAGGGCTTGTTGGTCACATAGCCGTTGGTCATGATGTCCTCGATCATGGCGTACACGTCGTTGATGGGGATTGCGAAGCCCAGGCCCTCCACGGACTCATCGGAGTAGCTGGAGTACTTGGCGGAGACGATGCCCACCACTTCACCGTAGCTGTTCATCAGAGGGCCACCGGAGTTGCCGGGGTTGATGGAAGTATCGGTCTGGATCATGTTGAAAGGCGTGCCGTCCACGTTGATGGTCCGGTTCACACTGGAGACCATGCCGCCGGACATGGAGAAGGTCAGCTCACCCAGCGGGTTGCCGATGGCCAACACATGATCGCCCACGTTCAGCAGGCTGCTGTCGCCCAGGGTCACGGCCGGCAGGCCTGTGGCCTCCACCTTGATGACGGCGATATCGTAGTCCTCGTCGCCACCCACATACTGAGCGTTGTACTCGTCGCCGTTGTACATGGTGACGGTGACGGTGTCGGCGTCCTTTACCACATGGTAGTTGGTGACGATGTAGCCGTCCGACGTCAGCACGAAGCCGGAGCCGGCGGATGCGGTCTCCACCGCCTGGCCGAAGAAGTTATAGCCGCTGGTGGCGCTGGTGCGGATGGACACTACGCTGTTGACGGTGGCGGCGTAGACTTCCGCGTCGCTCATCTCGGTCTGTCCGTCCACCTTGTTTACAGCCACCTGGCTGACGGTGCGGTCGCTGACGTTGATGGAGGTGCTGCCGGAGGTCCGGCTGACGCCCCACACCACGCCGCCGCCCACAGCGCCGCCCAACAGGGCACAGCACAGGGCCAGTGCGGTGACCTTGGCGCCGATGTGATTTTTCTTCACAGGCTTCATCTCCTGAATGGGCTGCTGGGGCCCGTTCTGGTTCTGGAAGGCGTTGAGCTGATCGTCCACAGAGGGCTGGCCCTCCGGGGTGTGGGCACTCTCGCTGCCATCCTTGCGGTACGTGTAATGATACAAGTTTTTCTCGTCGTTATACATATTGGTTCCTCCTATTGTATCCCGCCGATCTGCTCGTTAGAACCGATCTTAGCAGGACCACGTGTCAGATGTGTGAACAAAGTTAATCGAAATTTTGAATGGTGCTGGGACCGGAACGCCTTCCAGGTGTTCCTTTCTCATCTTTTGTCTTCTGTTATAGAAGCATCAACTTAAAAAAATCTGAAAGCTTTTTGAAGAAATTTTGAACGATCTTCGGGCCGGGGCCCTTCTCAAAACCCCTCCCTCATCTTTCGACCTCAGTATAGAGGCGCCAACTTAAAAAAGTCTGAAAGCTTTTTGAAGAAATTTTGAACAGTTCCTCCATACAGAAAATTGTGAAAGTCTGTTTTCCCCTCTGGAAAGCTGTGGTATGATAAGAATGATTGAAACACCCCATGAAAAGGAGCAGTTACCTTGCTGAAGATCGAATCCATCAAGCTGCCGCCGGGCGCCGGCATGGCGGAGCTGACCGTGGCCGCCGCCCGGCTGCTGCGGGTGCGGGAGAAGGATCTCCTCTCCCTCCGGGTCCTGCGGCGCAGTGTGGACGCCCGGGAGGAGGTCCGCCTTGTCTATACGGTGGAGGTCTCCGTAAAGGATGAGGCGTCGGTGCTCCGGCGGGTCCGGAGC
>URXS01000119.1 GCA_900551885.1 uncultured Oscillibacter sp. | reverse complement strand
GGCCGTCCACATAGCAGTCGTAGTCCGTGATGAACCATTCCTCATAGGTCTGCCCGAAGTCGTCTTTCGTGCCGATCCCGATGCGCTCAAAGACCTGTTTCAGTTCCTCTGCCGTGGTGGGGAACTTCACCCATTCGCCCACAAGGGCACCCTCGTTGTACTTGCCCAAGTTGGTGATAAAGGCAGCAAAGGGATAATCTTTGTCATAGTCATAATGGGGCATATACGCACCTCCTCTTTACTGTTTGCGGTTTTTGGGAAACTCCAGCTTGAAGTGGACATGCTTTTCGCCGGTATCATCCAGCACCACCACCGCGTCATAAGCGGCGCCCTTCTTTTCAGACCACATCCCCCTGACGGAGGCGCGGCCCTTCTTCAGCAGGTCGGCAGCCATCTTCCGGGTCAACTCCTTTTTGCGGGAGGTCCAGAAGCGGTCATCCTTCCACAGCACAAAGCGGCAGGCGCGGTCGGAGCAGTAAAAATTCTTTTTGCCCTCATAGACTGGTTTACCGCAGCGGGGGCAGAGGCCCACGGTCTCCCGCTCCGGGGTAAACAGTTTCTGACCTTCCTCGGAGATATGGGAATAGGTTTTTACCAGCTCCCGCGTCATTTCAGAGATTCCCGCCATGAAAGCGGCGGGGTCTCCTTCACCCCTGGCGATGGCGGTCAGTTTCTGTTCCCACTCCGCCGTGAGCATGGGAGAGGTCAAGGTGTCCGGCAGAACCGTAACCAGGTTGATCCCCGCCTTGGTGGGAACCAGGCTCTTGCCCCTGCGCTCCACAAATCCGGCCGCCACCAGCTTTTCCAGGATCGCCGCCCTGGTCGCCGGGGTGCCCAGGCCCTTGCGCTCGGCGTCCTCCGGCATATCGTCTTTTCCGGCGGTCTCCATCGCCGCCAGAAGGGTGTCCTCCGTGTACGCCTTGGGCGGGGTGGTGAAGTGTTCGGTGACAGAGGCATCCACCTGGTCAAAGGTCTGGCCTTCGGTGAAGTTCGGCAGGGCGGTGGGCTCCGCCTCGTCCTCCGGCTGCTCCTTCAGGGAGGCGCGGAAAATGCGGTCGATCTCACGCCAGCCCTCGGAGAGAATGCGCCGCCCCTTGGCGGTGAAGGTGTGTCCACCACAGTCAAAAGCGGCCGTAACCACTTCATATACATAGGGTTCCGCCGCCGCGCACAGCAGCTCCCGGCACACCAGCAGCAAGGTGTTCCGTTCTCCCACAGTCAGTTCGGACAGGTCGGCTTTCTCCAGCTCCAGCGTGGGGATGATGGCGTGGTGGTCAGATACCTTCCCATCGTTCACCAACAGGGACACATCCGGGAAGAACTCCCCGCACCCATCAAAGGGCGGCACCCGCGCCGCCAGATGCAGGACCACAGAGGCGGTCTCCGCCATATCAACCGTCAGATACCGGCTGTCCGTCCGGGGATAGGTCAGCAGCTTCTTCTCGTACAGCGATTGTGCGTAGTCCAGGGTCTGCTTGGCCGTGTAGCCGAACACCCGGTTTGCCTCCCGCTGCAAGGTGGTCAGGTCGTAGAGTTTGGGAGGCGCCTCTTTCTTCTCCTCATGGGTGATGGAGGTACAGGATGCCGATGCGCCGGCACAGACCGCCCGCAGGGTCTCCGCTTCCTCCGGGGTGGCGATCTTCTCGGACATCGCTTCGGCTCCATCCAGCGCCAGGCGCACATGATGGTATTTCTCCTTGCGGAACAGGGTGATCCTGCTGTCCCGGTCCACCAGCATGGCAAGGGTGGGCGTCTGTACCCGCCCCACATTCAGGGTGCGATGGTAGAGGACGGAGAACAGGCGGCTTGCATTGATACCAATGAGCCAGTCTGCCTTTTGGCGGCAGAGCGCCGACTGATACAGCGGGTCATAGTCCCCGCCGGGGTGCAGGTCGGCAAAACCCTCCCGGATTGCCGCGTCCTCCATCGAAGAAATCCAGAGCCGGGAGAAGGGCTTGGAACATCTGGTAGCCTCATAGACCAGCCGGAAGATCAGCTCGCCCTCCCGGCCGGCGTCGCAGGCGTTAACCAGCTCCGTCACATCCGGGCGCTCCATAAGGCGCTTCAAATTCTGAAAGGCGTCCTCTTTGCCCTTCGCCAGCACATAACGGAAGGGCTCCGGCAGGATGGGAAGGTCGTCATACTTCCACTTCTTATAGGCAGGGTCATACCCGGCTGCGTCCATCGGGGACATCAGGTGTCCCACACACCAGGAAACGATGAGCCCATTCCCTTCAAAACAGCCATCGGCCCTGGATGTAACACCCAGGGCCGACGCAACGGCTTTCGCAACACTCGGTTTCTCGCAGATCACCAGCTTCATTTCGTTTCCTCCGTTTCTTCCGGTTCAGGGTTGTCCTCGTTGATATACTCCTCCTCATCCTCAAAATCATAGTCGTCCGGGTCGGCGCTGACCTTTGCGCCCTGCTTGGGCTTGATAAACTTGATGTAGGCGAAGGCTCCGCCGCCGCCCAGCACCGCCAGCAGCAGGATCAATACCAGGGCGCCGCTGCTGCCGGACTCCTTCTCCGGCTCCGGTTCAGTCTCCGGTTCCTCCTCCGGCGCTTTCCCGGCACACTCGCTCATATTCACCGCACAAACCGGACAGGCGGTATTCACCGCACCGGCCTGACATTTCTCCGTACAGGTGCAGACCGCCGGGGTCTCCTGGACTTCGCCATCCTCCATCAGGGCCAGGAGGTCGGCTTCGTCCACCTGGTTCAGGAAGTGGACAGCGGTCTCCGCGTCCTCGTTGGCCCGGTCGATCAGGATGTAGAAATAGTTGCCTGCCTTGGTGGTGACCGTGATGAGCTGCTTGTCCCCGTAGAAATCGTCCACCAGAGTGGCGTTGCCCTCCGGGGTAAGGGGCTGGCCCTCCAGCTCCATGCCCCCGGTGGCGGGTTCCTCGGTGGGGTCCGGAGTCGTCTCGGCGGTCTCCCCGGTGTAGTAGTCTCCATCACCGCCACCCGCGAAGGCGGTGACAGAGAAGGCGGTCATGCACAGGACCACCGCCAGAATCGCCGTAAACAGCCGGATCACTTTCTTATTCTTCATGGTCGCTGTCCTCCATATCGTCGCCGGGGTCAGCCGACGCCTCCGCCTCCATCATGCCCTCCGGCAGGGCGATGAGGCCGCTGGCGTATGCCTTCAGGAAGGCCGTCAGCTCCCGGTTGTCCATCTTCACCGCCTTGACCATGCGGACGATCTCCAGGTTCTCCTCCTCCACAAGCTGCGCCTCCAGAGAGCGGAGGCGCTTCTGCTGCTCGGAGATCTTCTCCTTGGTCTTTTCGATGTCTCGGCGGATTTTTTCAACAGTTGCCATGTGTGCAATTCTCCTTTCCAAACCGTTCTTTCCATGAGTAGTTGCGGCCCAGGCCCTGGACCGTTTTCAAATTGGGACGGGCATTGTCCTCCAGCGCGATGGCCCGCCGGAACAGGTCCGGGTGGTGGTCCCGAAGCCGGATGATCTCCTCCGCCTTCATGCTGGGACAGAAGAAACAAGACGATTTTCCCGGCTGGGGCAGGCCCGCATCTTCAATGGCCCGCATACACGCCGCCCGGTCCCATCCCCATTCCATCAGGGGATACCACTTGCTGTATTTCGGGTCGGCCAGGTCTCCCAGCAGCACTTTGTCGCTGCGGTAGCCCTCGCCGGCGTCGTAACCGATGAACTTCACCACCCGCTTGCCCGCTGCCCATACCTTTTGGCAGGGCAAATAGTGATTGCAGAACTTTTCCTGCGGCCCGATCTTGTGCTTCAGGGAACACCGCTTGAAGCCGTAGGCCATAGAGGGCAGGGTCCCGCTCTGCAAACACTCCTGCTCCAGGGTCAGCCGCTTTCCGTCACGGGTGGTCTTATACACTCTGGTAATAGGCGGCATCCCGTGTTCCTTCAGCCAGCGGTCCATGATGTCCAGATAGGCATAGGTGTGGGGATGTTCCGCCCCGGTATCCGCAAAGAGGATCAGGTCCACCGGGATGTGGTGCTGGTGCAGGCCGATCAAAAGGGCGGTGCTGTTGGCGCCGCCCCCGTAGGAAACCATATTGATGTTTGTTTCACCTCCTATCAGTTGTACGGCGGCCGGCCGTAGGCATAAAAGTGAGACTGCCAGTAGCTGGTGTTCAAATTGGTGTAGGAGATCGGATCTCCGCAGTGCAGCATCATATTATCGCCCACATAGATGCCCACATGGGAGATACCGCTGGTGTCATAGGTGCCCACAAAGAACACCAGGTCGCCCGGCTGGGGGTCGGAGACCGGCGTGGAGATGTTATAGAGCCCCTGGGCGCCCAGCCGCCCGGTGTTGCACAGGCCGGTATTGGTCAGCACATAGCTGACGAAGCCGGAACAGTCAAAGGAGGTCTCCGGGCTGCTCCCGCCCCAGACATAAGGGTATCCCAGGTATTTCTCCGCCTCGGTGATGAGGGTGGCGAACCGCTCATCCGTCAGGTACTCGGCGGGAATGTCCCAGGCCGTGGGCGGGTTCTCAATGTACTTGCCCACATACCCGGAGGACGGGAACAGGTCCGGTCGGTTGCCCAGGGTGGACATATACACGGCGTACATGGAGAGCTGGTCCTCGCCCATGATATAGACCGGCACATGGGAGAGGTCGAAATTCTCCAGCGTGACGGTGCAGATGTACCAGGTGTAGGGAACCTCTACCTCGTACTCGTTGCCCTCGCTGTCCGTCCTCGTTTCCGTCCGATACCTTGTTTCGGTGGTCACGGTCTCGGTGAGGATGTACTGCTTGTCAAACAGCATTTCCAGATCCCCTTGCACCTCGTCCAGGGTGAACACCCCCTCGTGAAGCGCCGACAGAATGGACAGCAGCACATAGGGGTCATGCTCGATCTCATCCAGGTCAAAGTGGTACTCGTCGTAGTCGTGGGTGGCCTCGTAGGTGTCCAGATACTCTTGCAGCTCCGCCTCCATCTCGCAGTAGGCGGCCTCGGCCCCGGTCAGGTCCGCGTCCTCCGAAAGATAGGAGGAGGCCACCAGGCCGGAAGTCCCGCCCCCAAACATGGAGGTGCAGGATTGCATCAGGCCCATGATCATCATAAGCATCAGGCCGATCCCGCCCACAACAAGGAGGGTGTGCTTGTTCTTCGTGACAAAGTCGCCCAGCTTCTGGGCGACGGTCCCACCGCCCTTCTTTGCCGCGGAGGCGGCGGTCTGGGACGCCTTGCCCGCGGCCTGGGCCGCGCCGGTCCCTGCCCGGTGCGCGGCGGCGTACTGTTTTTGCAGCCGCTTTTTCTGCCACAGGCGGGAGATGGGATTGCTGGATGAAAGCTGGGGGTTCTCCATCACCGACTTCTGCCAATAGAAATCCGTATTGGCCTTCACCGCTGCCTGCTCCGCTTTCGACACATCCCGCCAGGGTTTCAGCTTGCGGTCCGCCCTCGCCTGATGGATACGCCGGCCGCCATAGCCCACGGCCTTCTCGATCTGCCGCTCCCCCAGGTGCCCCGCCTGGACGCCGGAGTTCTCGCCCTCCACCTTGCTCACCTCGCCGTGGATGGTGGATTTCAGTTCCTGGACCGGCCGGGATAAGGGACTGCCGTGTTCCTTCCCAGGCGGCTTCACAGGGACAGCGGCCTTCGCCGCGTCCAGCTTGTCCGCCGCCTTGTCCGACTTGCGGATGGCTTTTTTCAGCTCCGGCGCCGCCCGTTCCTCCTCTGTAAACTGCAAACGGGAGGAAGGGCGGTCCCTGGCCGCCTCCCCCTCCCGGAAGGTGTCGCGCCGCTTGCGCCGCGCCTTTTTCGTCTGGCGGCGTTCCACAT
>URXS01000118.1 GCA_900551885.1 uncultured Oscillibacter sp. | reverse complement strand
CTCCAGGGCGGCTGCCATGCCGTCCACATCGGGCCGGGGGCCCAGATCCTGGTTGTCCACCCGGGCGAACAGCGCCGGGGTGGGCAGGCCGAAGGAGGGCTTGCACAGCACGAAAGCGCACTCCGGCAAAGGCGACAGGTCCGTCAGGCGCTCTCCCCGGCCCTGGGCCAGGCAGGTGCCACCCCGGAGGCAGAAGGCCACATCGCTGCCCACCTGGGCCCCGATGGTCTCCAGCTCCAACCGGGACATCTCCGGACAATACAGATTCCGCAGGCAACGCAGCACCGCCGCCACGTCGGCACTGCCGCCCCCCAGGCCCGCATAGGCCGGCACGCGCTTTTCAAGGCGCACCTCCAGGCCCGGCACAGGACGGCCCAGAGCACGGAAGAAGGTCTCGGTAGCCTGCTGCTCCATGGACTTGGAATCTCTGGGCAGCGTTTCTCCCTCCACCAGCAGGGCAAAGCCCTCCGCTGTCTCTGTAACAGTGACGGTATCGCCCAGGGAGATGGTCTGCATCACCATGTACATGTCATGGTAACCATCCTCCCGGCGGCCCAGAATGTCCAGAGCCAGATTCACTTTGGCGTAAGCCTCCAGAGCAATGGTCCTCATAGGCGCCTCCCTTCGGACTCTTTGGTCCTTTTTGATCAGTATACCACATCTTTCGCCGCCGGAAAAGGCGCAAAAACCGGTGCCGCGAACATTCGTTCGCGGCACCAGTATGATTTCTTTCTTTGCCGGGGATCACTTGATCCGCCGGGCCTCCACATAGTAGCGCTTGTCCTGGGCGTGGCCCATGGAGAAGGTCTTGCGGGGCAGCACACCGTCGGCCATGACGGTCTTGAACAACTGCTCCTTGCCCATGGCCGGCAGCAAAAAGCCCATGTTACCGGGCTTGGAGCCCAGCTCTTTGGTCACTTCATCTCCGTGGATATAGTCCACCTCGCCACCGTGGGCCTTCAGGTAGTCGTCGATCACCGCCTGGAGGGTACCCACCGCCAACTGGACCTTGGGGTCCGGCACAGTGAGGAAGCCGTCGTGGCCCTCCCAGACCACCTCGATGACGTGGCCCTCGCCCTTGCCCTCATAGGCGTTGGGATAAGCAGCCCGGAAGGCGGCCAGGAATGCCTCCCGGTCCACGTTGAAGAGCACCCGGTGGATGGGTTCGAACTGCAATGCGTCGTCGTGGTTGTTGACCACCTCCACCAGAGCATACCGGGCGGGCAGACTGGCCCACTCGCTCTCCGGAGTGACCTTCTTCAGATTCTCGTAGCACTGCTTGGCGGTGGCCAGAGAGTGATTGCCGTCGCCCACGGCGAACAGCAGCGGAGCAACGCCGCTCATGCCGTACTTCTTCTGCATCTCACTGTCGGCGGTCAGGCCCTCCAGGGCGGCCGCCACAGCGTCCACCTGGGTGTCTGTCAGCTTCCAGCCCTTCAGGTGGCCACCGCCCTGCTGGAGGTCGAAGTCGTACAGGGCCTCCATCTGACCGCTGGCAGCAGTCAGGGGCTCTACCACGGTGCGGTCCGGGTCATCGATCAGCAGCATCACATGAGGCAGCTCGATGGGGGCGTCCTGACGCACCTTCACCCGGGGCGGGATGCGGGAGAGGACGGTGCCCTCGGTAGCCCGAATCAGGGCACCGGAGCCGGGGGTGAAGTCATACTGGTCCAGGTCCACCATGCCGATCAGGCCGTGGCGGACCTTGCCGTCGGACTGGGTGCGCTCGATGTAGATCAGGGACTCCGGCAAGGTCTTGAACACGCCCTTGTCCAGGTAGTCCTGCATGGCAGCGTTGATGGCGGCAATATCGCCGTCCACATCGGGGCCGTTCAGCTTGGCCTCCGGCAGGATCAGCCGCAGGGTGGAGGGGGCATCCCCCACCGTCTTCTCCACCGCCTCCCAGTACTCCGGCTGGGAGGTGAACTGGTCGCAGGCCACCACGGCCCACTTCGTCATGTCGGCCTCCTTGGGCAGCAAAATGTCGGCGGGATAGAAGCCCAGCTTCTCAAAGGTTGGATTCATGCGGCATCTCCCTTTCTGTTATTTTTTAAAAAACGTTTTCGTGATTACAGCGCGGCCTTGATGGCGGCCAGGAACTCATCAAACTCCTCGTAGGCGGGCAGTTCCGGGTGATCGGCCTTGATCTTCTCAGTGCTCTTGAACAGGAATCCGGCCTTGCTGGCCTGGATCATGCCCAGATCGTTATAGCTGTCGCCGGCGGCGATGGTCTCATAGCCGATGGATTGCAGGGCCTTCACCGTGGTCAGCTTGGACTGCTGGCAGCGCATTTTGAAGCCGGTAATCTCTCCGTCGGGTGCCACCTCCAGGGAATTGCAGAAAATCGTGGGCCAGCCCAGTTTTTTCATCAAGGGCTTCGCGAACTCCTCAAAGGTATCACTGAGGATGATGACCTGGGTGACAGAGCGCAGCTCGTCCAGAAATTCCTTGGCACCGGGCAGCGGGTCGATCTTGGCGATGGTGGCCTGGATTTCCTTCAGGCCCAGGCCATGCTCCTTCAGAATGCCCAGGCGCCAGCGCATCAGTTTGTCGTAGTCCGGCTCGTCCCGGGTGGTACGGCGCAGCTCCGGGATGCCGCTGGCCTCGGCGAAGGCGATCCAGATCTCGGGCACCAGGACGCCTTCCATGTCCAAGCATACAATATTCATGGCTTCTCCTTTTATGTGTCTGGGATTTGCGGGGCCTCTGATGGGACGGTCTGTATCAGTCAGACGAGGCACGCCGCTACGCTGATTATACAATATCCCCCACCGGCTTTTCAATGAAATTTATAAATTTTGCCGCCTGCCTTATGGCCGCATACTCTCATTTCCACCGGGGCACACTATGGGCAAATCCTTACCGAAAGGCAAGATTGGAGGTTTAACGCATGGTGATCGACAAGATCGCGCTGACTCTGGCTATCATCGGCGCCCTGAACTGGGGCGGTATCGGTCTGTTCGGCTTCGACACGGTGGCCTTCCTCTGCGGCGGCCAACTGGCGGTCCTCTCCCGGGTGATCTACGCCCTGGTGGGGCTGGCGGGCCTGTGGTGCATCACGCTGCTGTTCCGCGGCGGCGAGGAGACAGGACACGCCCATACTGCCTGAGGTCAGGTCAGTACACCGGCATAAAAAAAGAGGGGCCCTCGGCCCCTCTTTTTTCTTTGCCTTCACTTCTTCTCCTGGCGCGCCTGTCCCTGGTCCATAAGGGCCCGGTCCTTGTCCAGCAATTCCTCAGACACGATATCCAACTGGTTCATCTTGTCGTAGTGATCCACCAGACGGGTCTGCTGTGCAGACGTCTCAGTCTCATTGCGGAATACCAGCTTCAATAGCACCGGTGTCAGGATAGTACCACCAATGACCGTAATAATGACCGGCGTCATCATCACCGGCGACAGCACACCCAGGGACAGTCCCCGGTTGGCCACGATCAGAGCCACCTCGCCTCGGCAGACCATGCCCACACCCACCTGGACGCTCTCCCGTCCGGTGAAGTGGCAGAGCCGGGCACCCAGGCCGCAACCCACCAGCTTGGAGATCACGGACACCACCAGCAGCGCAATGGAGAACACCACCATGGCTCCGTCCATACCATCCACCTGGGCGTTGATACCGATACAGGCGAAAAATACCGGCGTCAGCAGCAGATAGCTGAGGGGTTCATATTTGGACTGGATATAGTCGGCCTTGGGCGTGCAGGAGATCACCAGGCCCGCGATGTAGGCACCGGTGATGTCCGCCACGCCGAAGAATGCCTCGGCGCAGTAGGCCATCAGCAGGCACAGCACAAAGGCCAGCACCGGGTACCGCCGCAGGTTCCGCTGGTGCTCCAGATCCATCATCCAGCGGAAGAGACGGTTGGCACCGTAACCCACGACGCCGGAGAACAGGAAGAACAGCACGATCTTCCCCAGTACCAGCAAAATACTCTCCCCGCCGCCGGCCACACTGCTGACCAGCGTCAGGGCGATCAGGCCCAGTACATCGTCGATCAGGGCCGCCGCCAGAATGGTGTTGCCCACCTTGGTGTCCAGCTTGCCTAACTCCTTCAGGGTCTCCACGGTGATGCTGACGGAGGTGGCGGTCAAAATGGTGCCGACGAACACATCCTCCAGAAAACCGTTGTCCGGTACCAGCCCCGTGCGGCCGGCCACCCAGGCAAGGCCAGTGCCCATTACCAACGGCACCAACACGCCCAACAGCGCCACCAGGAACCCGGAGCCGCCGCTGTGCTTCAGCTCCTGAATATCGGTACCCATACCGGCGGAGAACATCAGCACAATGACACCCAGCTCACTGAGCTGGGTCAGGAACTCCGTCTCTGTCAGAACATCCAACATGGCAGGACCCAGGATCAATCCGGCCAGCAGCGCGCCCACCACCTGGGGCATCTGGAATTTCCGGGTGACAATCCCCAGCACCTTGGTACTGGCCAGAATCAGCGCCAGGTCCAGCAAATAATGATAAGACATGGTACTCACTTCTTTCTTCCGGTCACAACCGGACTCGTAATCGTTTACTCTCTCTTACATGAGCCTTCATTTTAAACCTTTCCAAAGATTTTGCAAGGGTCAATTTGCCTAAATGGCATCCACAGTTTTATGCTATTTTACAATCAGTCACTTGATTTTCTCAAATTTTACTGTCATTTTATATAGAATGTATATATTAATTTTATAGGAATTGTGGTGCAGCGTCTGTCTCATTGAACACAGAGAGCCGGGCCGCCCGAAGGCGGTCCGGCTCTTCCTCAATCAGGTATTTATGATCGTCCTCACGTCCGCAGGCGGCGCACCAGGTCCTCCTCCGGAGTCACATACAGGGTGCGGAAATTGGTATAGGTCACCATGCCGGGACGGGACCCGGCAGGTTTTTTCACGTTCTTCACCGCCGTGCAGTCCACGGGGACGTTGGCGCTGCTTTTTGCCTGGGAGTACCAGGCGGCAAGCCCCGCGGCCTCCTCCAGAGAGGCCGCGTCTACCTCCCGTCCGCCGGTGCAGAGGATCACGTGGGCACCGTGGATCTTCTGGGTGTGGAGCCACAGGTCCCGGCGGTCGGCGTCGTGGGTCAGGCGGTCGTTTTGCCGGTTGCTGCGGCCCACCAGGACCCGCAACCCCCCCGAGGTGCGGAATTCCAGGGGCCTGGCAGGGCGGCTGACCTGCTTCTTTCCCTGCTTGCGCAGGAAACCCGCCTGACGCAGCTCCTCCCGGATGTCGGAGAAGTCCTGGTCGGTCTCCGCCCGCTCCAGCTCCTCCAGCACACTCTCCAGATACTCCAGGTCCCGCCGGGCAATGGACATCTGCTCCCGCAGATACTTCTCGGCGGTCTTGGCCTTGTTGTAGCGCTTATAGTATTTGGCGGCATTTTGCTGGGGCGTCAGCAGCGGGTCCAGAGGGACCTTGACCATGCCGCCCTCGGGGTCGTAATAATTCTCCGTCTCCAGCACACGCTGTCCCCGCTCCATCCGGTAGAGGTTGGCGGTGATCAGCTCGCCGCAGATCCGCAGGTGATCCCTGTCCAGACAGGCGGCCAGCTCCTTCTCCTGGGCGGCGATCTTACGGCGGACGCGGTCCCTGGCAGTGGTGGCAGTCTTTAGGAGATCCTGCCCCTTCTGCTTCACCCGCTCCGCCTGCTCCCGCTTTTCATAGAAGCCATCCAGCAGGTGGGAGAAGCTGTCGCAGGGCTCCGACTGGGCGTAGACACCGTACTGGAGGATGGGGCCATAGGTGAAGTCAGAAAGCGCTCCGTTTCGTTTGATTGCAGTTGGTGTAAAGCGATTTTCATTCACAGCGTTCTGCCACTGGGAGAAGACGCTCCACAGGGGTGTTCCCTGCGAAACGGGGGCGTCAGTGGCACCGCAGGCGCGGTAAGCCAGCTCACGGGCCACCAGC
>URXS01000117.1 GCA_900551885.1 uncultured Oscillibacter sp. | reverse complement strand
GGTGAGGCGGGGGTCAATTTCCTCTCCATCTCCGGCTCCGACTTTGTGGAGATGTATGTGGGCGTGGGCGCCAGCCGGGTGCGGGACCTGTTCCACCAGGCCAAGCAGAATTCCCCCGCTATCATCTTCATCGACGAGATCGACGCCGTGGGCCGCCAGAGAGGCAGCGGCCTGGGCGGCGGCCACGACGAGCGGGAGCAGACGCTGAACCAGCTCCTGGTGGAGATGGACGGCTTCGCCGCCAATGAGGGCGTGGTGGTCCTGGCGGCCACCAACCGCTCCGACGTGCTGGACCCGGCGCTGCTCCGTCCCGGCCGGTTTGACCGGCAGATCTATGTGGGCCTGCCGGACATCAAGGGCCGGGAGGAGATTCTGAAAGTCCACGCCAAGGGAAAGCCTCTGGCGGAGGACGTGGATCTGCGGACCCTGGCCAAGGGGACGCCGGGCTTCACCGGCGCGGACCTGGAGAATCTGATCAACGAGGGCGCCCTTCTGGCTGCCCGCCGGGGCCGGAAGTTTATCTCCATGGAGGATTTGAAGGAGGCGGAGATCAAGGTCATCGCCGGCCCGGAGAAGAAGAGCCGGGTGATTCCGCAGCACGAGCGAGAGCTGACCGCCTATCACGAGGCAGGCCACGCCGTAGTGATGCACGCCCTGCCGGACCACGACCCGGTGACTCAGATCAGTATCGTTCCCCGGGGCCAGGCCGGTGGCATGACCATCTCCCTGCCGGAGGAGGACCGGTCGTACTTGTCCAAGCGGTACATGGAAGACCAGATCGTGGCATTGCTGGGCGGCCGTGTGGCGGAAAAGCTGTGCCTGGGGGATATCTCCACCGGCGCCAGCAACGACATCCAGCGGGCCAGTCATATCGCCCGGAAGATGGTGGCCTCTTACGGTATGAGCGACAAGATCGGCACCGTCTCTTTTGAGTCTGGCCACGACGAGGTCTTTATCGGCCGCACCATGACCCAGGGCCGCAGCTATTCCGAGGCGGTGGCCGCTCAGATTGACGAGGAAGTCAAGGCCATGGTGGCCAAGGCTTACGCCCGGTGCCAGGAGATCCTGGAGGCCAACCGTGACAAGTTGGAGACTGTTGCGGCATATCTGCTGGAGCACGAGACCATGGACCAAGAGGCCTTCCTGGCGGTTTTCGGTGAGCACATCGAGCCTCTGCCGGAGGGTGAACAGTCAAAAGCATAATATGGGGTAAAACCACCGCCGGAATTTTTTCGGCGGTGGTTTTTTCTTCCCCAAGCCTGCCGGAATAAGGGTAAAGAAGATGGAAAACACTAGGAAGGAGGAAAAAGCATGGTTTTTACAAAGGACGGCCCGGCAGAATCACCAAAATGACTGTCTCTGTCAGGCGGACAATTGATTGTCCAAATTTTCCGACAACCTGAGACTGTCTCTCTGACAGAGACAAATGAACGACATATAAAGAAGAAAACGGGCACATTTTCAAAAAGTGACGGTTTCTTTCTGTCTATTATTCATCTTGCAATGAATGGAAAAAACACGTAAAATGTATCCCAAGTGGCGGGAGTTTCCCGTCAAACCCAAAAACAGGAGGATGAAAAGAATGAAAAAGCTCTTTGCGCTGCTGCTGACCTTGGCCATGGTACTGAGCCTGGCTGCCTGCGGCGGCACTTCCGGCGACTCCGGTTCTGGCGACGACGCCTCTTCCGAAACCAGCGACACCGCCAGCGGTGACAAGGTGGTCCGCATCGGCGTGTTCGAGCCCTCCACCGGCGACTCCGGCGCCGGCGGCAAACAGGAGATGCTGGGCATGCAGTACGCCAACAAGGAGACCCCCACCGTGGACATCGGCGGCGAGACCTATACAGTGGAGCTGGTCTACGCCGACAACGGCTCTGACTCTTCCAAGGCCATTACCGCCGCTTCCGAGCTGGTCAGCAAGGATGTGTCCCTGGTCCTGGGCTCTTACGGCTCCGGCGTGTCCATCGCTGCCGGTCCCACCTTTGACGAGGCTGGCCTGGCCGCCATCGGCGTCACCTGCACCAACCCCCAGGTCACTGCCGGCAATGATTACTATTTCCGTATCTGCTTCCTGGATCCCTTCCAGGGCACCGTTCTGGCCAACTTCGCTCAGGAGAAGTTCTCCGCCAAGAAGGCTTACCTGCTGGGCGAGCTGGGCAACGAGTATGACCAGGGCCTGATCACCTACTTCGAGCAGGCCTTTGACGGCGAGGTGGTCAAGGACTCCTTCCCCACCAACACCTCCGACTTCTCCACCTATCTGAACAAGGCCCAGTCCGAGGGCTGCGACGTCATCTTCTGCCCCGTGTCCATCGCCTACTCCACCCAGATCGTGAAGCTGGCTGCTTCCATGAACCTGGAGATCCCCATCCTGGGCTCCGACACGCTGGACAGCAACATGGTTC
The DNA here is from genome assembly GCA_900551885.1 of uncultured Oscillibacter sp. GTDB lineage: Bacteria > Bacillota > Clostridia > Oscillospirales > Oscillospiraceae > Oscillibacter. The sequence continues at coordinate 3,493 of URXS01000117.1, read as the reverse complement.
TGGAGGCTGCTGCCGGCTCTAACGTGCAGATCTACTGCTCCACCTTCTATCAGGAGGGTGGTTCTCCCGAGTTCGACGAGGGCATCAAGGCCTGGCTGAACGAGGATTCCACCGCCATGACCAACAACGGCGGCAACGACACCATCGCCGCTGTGACCGCCATGGGTTATGACGCCTACTATGTGGCTCTGGAGGCTCTGAAGGCCGCCGGCTCCACCGATCCCGCCGCCGTGAAGGCCGCTCTGCCCTCCGTCACCTACACCGGCGTGTCCGGCGATATCGCCTTCGATGAGATCGGCGACGCCATCCGTGACACCGCCTATATCAAGACGGCTGACAACGCCAACGTGGCCTGGACTCTGGAGACGGTGCAGACCGTCGCCGGCTGATCCCTGACGAGAATCCGACGCCTGGCGGGGGGCGCACCCCCGCCAGGCGGCTTCTTGCTTTGCTGGGGCCGCCTCGAAAGCAGCCGAGTGTTCCCCGGCCCTTTTCGAGACGGTCCTGTCTGTAATCTGATTCATAAAGAAAGGGGAGAGTTTTCCGTGCAATACGGTATTTCCATCCTGCTCTCCGGCATTTCCCTGGGCGGGCAGTACGCCTTGATCGCCATCGGGTATACCCTGGTATATGGTATCCTGCGGCTGATCAACTTCGCCCACGGCGACGTGTTCATGGCGGCGGGCCTCATCATGGTCTACCTCAGTGCCAGTTTGCCTCTGAGTGTGGCGGCGCCGCTGATGATCGTGCTGGTAGTGGCCCTGGGCTTTTTCATCGAGCGGGCGGCCTATAAGCCTCTGCGCTCCGCCCCCCGCATGAGCGTCATGATCTCCGCCATCGGCGTCAGCTATCTGTTGCAAAACTTCGCCACCTATATCACCGGCGGACTGCCCCAGATGTATCCCGCTATTCCGGGCCTGTCCGGACAGGTAAGCATCGCGGGCGTCTCCACCAAATGGGTGACGGTGATCACCCCCATTCTGGTGGTGGTGTTGGTGATCGCCCTGACCCAGCTCATCAACCACACCAAGATCGGCATGGCCATGCGGGCCGCCTCCCGGGATTTTGAGACGGCGCAGCTCATGGGCATCAAGATCAACTCCGTCATCTCCGTGACCTTTGTCATCGGCTCCTTCCTGGCGGCGGTGGGGTCCATGCTGTACTTCACCAATTACCAGTCCATCGTGCCTCTGTCCGGTTCTCTGCCGGGCCTGCGGGCCTTTGTGGCGGCGGTGTTCGGCGGTATCGGCTCCATTCCCGGCGCCGTGGTGGGCGCTTTCCTGATCGGTATCTGCGAGAGTGTCATCAAGGGTTCCGATTGGAGTGTCTTCTCCGACGCCTTCACCTTCGCCCTGCTGATCATCATCCTGGTGGTGAAGCCCACCGGCCTCTTCGGTGAGAAGATCACCGATAAAGTGTAAGGGAGGGACGACTGTGCTGCAAGAAAAGAAAAGCAAACGGGGCACACTGGTGGTCCTTCTGTGCACCGTGGTCCTGCTGGCACTGGTGATCGTGCTGGAGAACACCATGAAGCCCACCCACATGCTGTTTACCGTGCTGAAAAAGGGCGCGGTGTATGCGGTGGTGGCCTCCTCCATGAACCTGCTCAACGGCTTCACGGGGCTGTTCTCCCTGGGTCAGTCCGGCTTTATGCTGCTGGGTGCCTATACCTACGCGATTTTGACCATCCCCGTGGCGGACCGGGAGAGTGTGTATTATATCTACCAGGGCTCCGCCATCAAATTCTCCCTGCCGGAGCTGTTCGGCGGCGGCCCGGTGGGTCTGGTGCTGGGCGTGCTGGCGGCGCTGATTCTGGCCGGTGTCGTGGCGGCGGCGGTGGCGTGGCTGATCGGTCTGCCCGTGCTGCGACTGAAATCCGACTACCTGGCCATTGCCACCCTGGGCTTCGGCGAGATCATCCGGGCGGTGTTCCAGTGGGACAAACTGGGCCCCGTCACCAACGGTGCCAACGCCCTGAAGAACTTTCCCACCTTTTCCAGCTTCAACATTGAGACCGCCAGTGGATTCAGCCTGCGCCTGTCCACCTTTGTGCCCTTCTTCCTGGGCGCCATCTGCATCGGCGTGATTCTGCTGCTGATCAACTCCACCTACGGCCGGGCTTTCAAGGCCATCCGGGACGATGAGGTGGCCGCCGAGGCCATGGGTATCAATCTCTCCCGCCACAAGCGGCTGGCCTTCTGCATCAGCTCCTTCTTCGCCGGTGTGGGCGGCGGCATGTTCGCCATGTTCGCCAATCAGGCCCAGGCTAAGACCTTCACCACTGCCATGACCTATGAGATCTTGCTGATCGTGGTCATCGGCGGCATCGGCTCCATCTCCGGAAGCTGCATCGCGGCGTTCCTGTACGTGGCTGCCAGCGAGTGGTGGTTGCGGTTCCTGGACACCAGCGTCACCTTCCAGTCTGCCGCCGATCCCAAGCGGATCGCCTTCATTGCCATTTACACCATCGTGGTCATCGGCGGTGCCGTGTTGCTGATCCTGCGGGACCGGAAGGGTGAGAACAAGCTGTGGAAACAGATCGTCACGGCGGTGATCGCCGCGGCGCTGATGGTCTGGCTGGCCCTGTATGTGATAGGCGGGTCCATGACCATGCCGTTCCTGCGCAATGGCTTCCGCATGGTGGTGTTCTCTCTGGTCATCATGGTGGTGGTGCTGTTCTTCCGCAAGGGACTCATGGGCGACAAGGAGCTGCCGGACCTGTTCCGCAGGAAGAAACCATCCGCCAAAGCGGTGAAGGGAGGCGGCGCCAATGGCTGAGAACGTGCTGAAAGTGGAAAATGTCACCATGCAGTTCGGCGGCGTGGTGGCCGTGGATAACATGAACCTCTCCATCGACAAGGGGGAGATCGTGGCGCTGATCGGGCCCAACGGCGCTGGAAAGACCACCGCCTTCAACGTGGTTACCGGTGTGTACCAGCCCACCAACGGGCGGGTGTCTTTCCTCGGAGAGACTATCGTCCGCAATCACCCGCAGGGCAAGATGAAGAACCTCTATAAGGGGGAGAATGCCGATCTCTATACCTCTGCGTACCACCTGGAGCCTCAGCCCGGAGAGGATGAGGCGGCCCTGAACCAGCGCAAAGAGGCGGAAAAGCAGCGGGACCCCGCAGCCTTTACCGGGCATGTGCTCTCTCCCACCCCCGACAAGATCACCCAACTGGGCATGGCCCGGACCTTCCAGAACATCCGGCTGTGGAAATCTCAGACGGTGTTCGACAATGTGCTGATCGCCAAGCACTGCCGTACCCACACCAACTTCCTCTCCGCCACCTTCCGTCTCAACCGCAAGGAGGAGACGGAGCAGCGGCGCAACGTGGAGGAGCTGCTGGAGACCGTGGGCCTGCTGGATGTGAAAGATGAGCTGGCCACCTCCCTGCCTTACGGCAAGCAGCGCCGGCTGGAGATTGCCCGGGCCCTGGCAGCGGAGCCCAAGCTGCTGCTGCTGGACGAGCCGGCGGCCGGGATGGAACCC